>DAIOEY010000041.1:0-6878 GCA_036745995.1 Acidimicrobiales bacterium
GCACCACCGGTCGCCATCATCTCGATCGCGCAGCACGCCAGTCCGAACGACGCGGGCCATACCGACGCGCGCCGCGCCCAGCGCGCGAGGTCTTCGATCTGGCCGGTGAGAAAGTTGTGCTGGAGGTCTTCGAGCGCCACTCAGGCCGCCTGTTCGGGGTCGGCGCCGATGCGCACGATGGTGGACGAACTCGTGCGCGACGGCATGCCCTTGGTCAAGTGCTTCACCGGCCCCCACGACAGGGCACCTTCGCTCACGAGGAACAAGAGCGCGGCGAAGACGGTGAGCGAGAACGCGAGCACTTCGACGAGGCCGAACAGCCCGAGTTGACGGAACACGACCGCGAACGGGTACATGAACACGATCTCGATGTCGAAGATCACGAAGATCATTGCCACGAGGTAGAACCGCACCGGGAACCGTTGCGGTGGCTCCACTTCGGGGACGATCCCGCACTCGTACGGCGCCAGCTTCGCGTCAGAGGGTCGCTTGTGCGGAGCCGCCAACGACGACATCACGAGCGACCCCGAAGCGAACAACACTCCGAGAATCAGGAGTCCCAGTATTGGTAAGTACTGGTCCACGACCTCTATTTCTACCAGACGCCACAGGACCCAAAACGGAGATGAGGTCCAGGACGTTCGACCTAGGCTGGCTCGGTGCAAAGTCTCAGCGAATTGATTTCACGACCGACGATCTACGACGTCGTGATCGTCGGCGCCGGTCCGTCGGGCTCGGCCTGCGCCTACTGGCTCGCCCGCGCCGGCTGGTCGGTCTGTCTGATTGAAAAGAAGCAGTTCCCCCGCGAAAAGACGTGCGGTGACGGACTGACGCCGCGCGCGGTGCACCAACTCGCCCAGATGGGCCTCGAACCGACGGTGGCGGCGAACGGCCACCGCTACCAAGGACTGCGGGGCTTTGGCTTTGGCGCCTCGGTCGAGATGAAGTGGCCCGACCACCCGGTCTTTCCCAACTACGGCTACACGATCACGCGCTTCAACCTTGACGGACTCGTCGCCGAGGAGGCCGTGCGCGAGGGTGCCACCTTGTTGAACGGCGTGGAGGCGACGCAACTGCTCGACGCGGTCGAGCCACTCGAAGGGGGCCTCAAGGGGGCAGGCGGTGTGTTCGTCAAGGAGAAGGAGACGGGCACGACCGCGCAGATCCGCGGTCGCTACCTCGTCGTGGGCGACGGACAGAACTCGCGCCTGGGTCGAGAACTCGGCACGACGCGCAACCGTTCGTGGCCAATGGGAATGGCGTTGCGCGGCTACTACACGAGCGATCGCCACGACGAGCCCTGGATTGACTCGCACCTCGACATCCGCGACCCCAAGGGCGACGTCGTGCCCGGCTACGGGTGGATCTTCCCCCTCGGCGACGGTCGCGTCAACGTCGGCGTCGGCCTGCTCTCGACCGGCGGCGCGTGGAAGGGCGTCAACACCACCAAGCTCCAGGAGTACTTCGTCGCCCAGACGGCTGACGCGTGGGGACTCAACGACACGACCTGTTGTGGTGCGCCCACGGGCGGACGCCTGCCCATGGGTCTCGCGCTCGGGCCGCACGTCGGGGCGAACACGCTCACGATCGGCGACGCGGCGGGCACGGTCAACCCCTTCAACGGTGAAGGTATCGCCTACGCCTACGAATCGGGTCGACTCGCGGCCGGCGCGCTCGGCGAGGCGCTGCTCCACGACGACCCGTCACTGCTCGCGCTCTACGACGAGCGCCTCGACGAGGCGTACGGCGAGTACTACAAGGTCGCGCGCGCCTTCGTGCGGGTCATCTCGGAGCCGAAGATACTCACGGCGTGCGTCGGCGTGGGCATGCGCATCGAACCGCTGATGCGCGAGTTGTTGAACATCATGGCCAACCTCATGCGCAACGACGCCAGGGGGCCCGCCGAGCTCGGCTATCGGGCGCTGGTGCGACTCGCCGACGTCATTCCCGAAAGGGCGTACGCGCTGCTCCTCGGTGACGAATAACCAGAACACGTACGCGCCTGGGCGTTCGGCTCATCACGTGGCGACCCATTGGGCACCGGCCGTTAGCCTGACGGAGTGATGAAACGCAACGAAACGCTGAGGTAGCACGGTGATTCCCACCTTCGTCATCTTCCTTCGCGAAGGTATCGAGGCGTCGATGATCGTCGCGATCCTGCTGTCGTACCTCAAGCAGATCAATCAGCGTCGCCACTTCCGCGACATCTACCTGGGCGTCGGCGCGGCCTTCGTCCTGATCTTGGTGGGCGGCATCGCCGCCTATTTCTTGATCAAGCACTACGACGGATCCAACGTGCAGATCTACTTCGAGACGATCACGTACGTCGTGGCCGCGACCGTCCTCACCTATATGACGTTTTGGATGCACCAGCACGCACGGACGATGGCCAAGGAACTGCGCGAGCGCAGCGACGTCGCGCTGTCCAAGGGATCTCGGGTCGGTCTCGGCGTCATGGCGTTCCAGGCGGTCGGACGCGAGGGCCTCGAGACGATGGTCTTCACGTTGGCGATCATCTTCGCCAGTTCCCGACAAGCCGCGACCCCGGTGCACGGGAACCTCCTCTGGCTGGGCGCACTGCTCGGCCTGGCGGTCGCGTTGGCGATCGCGTTCGCGATCTACCGCCTCGGCGCCAAGCTGAATCTGAAGCGCTTCTTCCAGGTCCTCGGCATCGTGTTGATGATCTTCGCGGCCGGACTGCTCTCGGACGCCGTTCAGAATCTCCAGCAGTTGGGCTGGCTGCCGTTTGGCACGCACGCGCTGTGGGACACGAGCGGGACGCTCGCCGAAGGATCGAATATCGGCGACGTGATGCACTCACTCGTGGGTTACGCCCAGCGCCCGACGGTGCTGCAGGGATTCGTCTGGATCGTCTACGTGACGGTCAGTATCGCGACGTTCATCGGTATCGGGCGCGTTCACCGATCGCGCGGTCGACACCACGAGCCACACGGTGCGCCCGGGGCCGGCGCGCACTGAAGGCGGCGCGTCGCGGGCGCTGGTCGGGCGGTCGCCTAGGCGGCTGACGAGCTTGACGAGGTGATGCGTGACAGCAACGTGTTGACAAGACCCGCCAGGAACGTTTTGCTCTGCGGCCACGATGAGACGAGGGCGCCCAACGTCACCTCGTAATGTCCACTGACCACCACCGCCATCACCAGGTGCAGTGGGGCGCTCGTCGTGGACGGCGCGAAGTAGACCTCGCCGCCACGCGCCCAACCGCGGGCGAAGGTGACCGGTTGCCAGTTCTGACCCTGCGGCGCGACGCTCGTGACGCCACTGTTGCCCGAGAGGATCACCGAGGCGCTGGACGACACGAAGCAGGCGCCGAACTTGGGCGATGACATCTCTCTCTGGTCGCGCAGCACCATAGTCGTCGTGGCGTAGTACTGCGTGATCGACGCGACCTGGAGGAACCGGAGCGACGGCGAGGTGAATATCTTGGACGACACCTGATAGTCGGGCATTTGGCCCGCGCCGCCGTAGACCCGATCGTTGGCGGCGCTGACGCCCATGCACTTTTGGAAAGCGCCCGACACGCGTCTCCACATGGACGTCGGCGACAGCGTGGTGGTGGTCGACGGCGTCGTCGTCGAGGTGATGACCTGGCTGGCCGCCGGAAAGAGGTACCCGAGCGCCGACGCCGTCGACGTCGTCCAACCCGACGGCAGGTCCTTCAACGTGAGATTCACCAAGCGGGCGTCGGCCAGCTCGTGGTTGACGGTGCTTTGGCCCGAGAAGAACGCGGCGATTCCGCCGCCGAAGGACGCGAGCAACACCACCGCGATCAGGACGATCACGCCGACGCGCCGTTGACGTCGCGCGACCGCTCCCCCGCGTTCCAGTACGATCTCGCGCCACGTCTCGAAGTCGTCGAGTTGTCGCGTGCGCCAGCAGTAACGCACGCCGGCGACGGTGGCGAAGAGCGCCACGCCCGCGCGCGAGCGCACTAATTGCAGGTCGGACATCTCGCTCCACGGTGTCTGCCACGCGACGTCGGGAATGCCGGCGAGTTGGGTCAGTCCGCGATCGTCGGCCAAGAGAGTGACGTGCTCGGTCGGCCCGTGGGGCGCGAAGCTCGGTCGCACGCTCCACCCGGCGCTGCGCAAGGTAGCGCTCATGACCGCAGCGCCACCGACGCGGCGTGCGCCGCGGCGTCGAGCACGCGCGCGAGATCATCGTCACTGTGGGCGAGTGAGACGAAGAGAATCTCGTAGGCCCCCGGCGCGAGTGCCACGCCGCGCTCGAGCATCGCGTGAAAGAACGAACGGTAGAGGCCGTTGTCGCACAGCACCTTCGCCTCGGCGAAATTGGTCGGCACCGCAGCGGACTCTCGAGCGAGGTAGAGACCCATCAGTGGTCCCTCGACCGGCGTCAGCGCGACCAGTCCGCCCGAGGAGACCGCGTCGGCGAGGTCGGAAGCGAATCGTGCGACGCGTCGGCTCAACTCCTCGTAGCGCTCCGGGGTCGCGAGCGCGAGGACGGTGGCGCCGGCTGCGGTGGCGAGCGGATTACCCGAGAGGGTGCCGGCCTGGTAGACGGGTCCGAGCGGGGCCAACCACGAGAGCAGTTCGCGTGATCCGCCGAAGGCCCCGACCGGCATTCCTCCCCCGATGACCTTGCCGAAGCACCACAGGTCGGGCGTTACGTTGAAGTACTGTTCGGCCCCGGCGTACGACAGGCGAAAACCGGTGATGACCTCGTCGAAGATGAGGAGTGCGCCCACGCGGTCGCACTCGGCCCTCAGGCCTTCGAGAAATCCCGCCAGTGGCGCCACGAGGTTCATGTTCGCGGCGACCGGTTCGACGAGCACCGCCGCCACGGTCTCGTCCAGGGTCGGTACCACGTTGTAGGGAGCGACGATGGTGTCAGCGACCGCGCCCGCGGTCACGCCGGCCGATCCCGGTAGACCCATCTGGGCGACGCCGCTGCCGCCGGCGACGAGCAGGGCGTCGGAGTGGCCGTGGTAGCAGCCTTCGAACTTCACGATCCGGTCACGGCCGGTCGCGCCTCTCGCGAGACGAACGGCACTCATCACGGCCTCGGTACCCGAGGAGACGAGGCGCACCTGCTCGAGTCCGGCGACACGTTCGACCATCATCTCGGCGAGGAGCACCTCGCCGGGCGTGGGCGCGCCGAAGGTCGTGCCCAACGTGACGGCCTCGCGCAGCGTCGCGACCACGTCGGGGTGCGCGTGGCCGAGCAGCGACGCGCCGTAGGACTGGACGAAGTCGAGGTAGCGCGTGCCCTCGACGTCCACGACGTAGGCACCCTCGCCGCGAACGACCGTGTAGGGCGTGCCGCCCACCGAGCGAAAGGACCGCACCGGCGAGTCGACGCCGCCTGGAATGACGCGTTGGGCCCGTTCGAACCACGCCGCGTTGGTGTTCGTCAACGGCCGAGCTCCTCGGCGACTTCGCGCGCGAAGTACGTCAAGACGAAGTCGGCGCCCGCTCGACGAACCGCGGTCAGTTGCTCGAGCGCCACCGCCGCGCCGTCGATCCAACCGTTGGCGGCCGCGGCCTTGACCATGGCGTACTCGCCGCTCACGTGATACGCGCTGATCGGCACGTCGAGCTCCCGGCGCAGATCGGCCACCACGTCGAGGTAGGTCATGGCCGGCTTCACCATGACGATGTCGGCCCCCTGTTCGACGTCGGCGCGCGCTTCGCGCAACGCCTCGCGCCGGTTGCGCGAATCCTGCTGGTACGCGCGACGATCGCCACCGTCGGCGATCTCCACTTCCACGGCGTCGCGAAACGGACCGTAGAGCCCGCTCGCGTACTTGGCGGCGTACGCGAGGATCACGGTCTCTTCGAAGCCCGAACCGTCCAGGGCGTCGCGGATCGCGCCGACTTGACCGTCCATCATGCCGCTCGGCGCCACGACCGCGGCACCCGCCTCGGCCTGGACGATCGCGGTGCGACCGTAGAGTTCGAGGGTCGCGTCGTTGTCGACCGTCCCGTCACTGCGTACGACGCCGCAGTGGCCGTGCGAGGTGTACTCGTCGAGACAGAGGTCGGCCATCAGCACCATGTCGTCACCGAATTCGTCGCGCAGTGACCGCAACGTCACCTGGACAATGCCCTCGGGATCGTAGGCACCACTTCCGAGGTCGTCCTTCGCACTCGGTACGCCGAACAAGATGACGCCGCCGACGTCGCATCGCTGCAGGGCGCGCACTTCTTCGTGCAACGAGGACCTCGTGTGTTGGAACTGTCCCGGCATCGAGGCGATCGGTCGCGGCTCGCGCAACGACTCGGCGACGAAGAGGGGCGCCACCAGGTCCTCGGGGGCGAGCGTGGTCTCGGCGATCAGACGGCGAAGCGCCGCCGTGCGTCGAAGTCGTCGGGGTCGTTCGGCGGGAAACACGAGTCCAGCCTATTACCCACGTCCTCGTTCGCTTCGAGCGGGCCTAGGGCGCGAGCGAGTTGACCACGTCGCCGAGCGCGGGTCCCCAGCCCTCCAGCACGCGCTCGTGATCGCTGCGCACCACGTCACCGGTGGTGACACCGGGCACGATGACCCAGGTCGATGGATTGACGAGTTCGCGCGCCACCGCCCACGCCGAAGGCGCGCCGATAAGCACCACGTCGGCGTCGTGCAACACCGCCGCGTCGTGTTCGCTCAGTGCCACTGGCAAGGTTTCGTAACACGCCACGATCGCGACGTCGTATCCCCGCGCGCTCAGGTCGTCGGCCAACTCTTCGCGCGCCTGGCTCGCCCCGAGAAACAGGACGGGGCCCTTCACGATGAGCGGTGCGAGTTCGAGTGCGCGCGACGATGACTGCGCGCGGGGCGTGACGCCGTGGCCCACGAGGACCTGCGAGGTCGCCGGTCCCACGCTGAACACGTCGGCGTCGTTGCCGAGCGCCGCG
>DAIOEY010000041.1:6978-13674 GCA_036745995.1 Acidimicrobiales bacterium
CTACCAGCCCGGCAGCGAGGCGCCGCCTTCGTGATCGCGCAGAAACAGGGCCATCTCGGTGCCGAGCGCGCCGGCGTCGACGCCCTCGCGTGACGATCGAACGCTCCGCGTCCCGTTGATGGCGACCATCACCGCGTTCAGTGTGATCACGCCGTCAGCCACCGTCGCGTGCGCGCCCGCGGGAATCGAGCACCCGGTGCCCAATTCAGCGAGGAAAGCCCTCTCCGCCGTAACGGCGATCATGGCGTCCTCGTCGTTGATGCTTCGAACGAGGGCGCGCGTCGCCAGATCGTCACGGCGAATCTCGAGCGCCAACGCTCCCTGGCCGACCTGGGGAACGAACCACGAAGGTTCGAGCCGTTCGGCGACGCGACCTGACTCGCCCATTCGCTCGAGCGCCGCACTCGCGGCGATGACCGCGTCCACGCCGTCATGTCCGGCGACGCCGAGTCGCGTCGCCATGTTGCCGCGAAGCTCGACGACGCGGATGTCGGGCCGGCGTTCGAGCAACAGCGCGCGCCGGCGGGGCGAACCCGTGGCGACCGTCGCCCCCGGACCAAGTCCGGCCAACGAACGGCCCACCAGTGCGTCGGCAGGATCGCGTCGATCGGGAACACTCGCCAGTTCGAGTTCCTCGGGCGTCGCGCTCGGCAGGTCCTTGGCGCTGTGCACCGCGACGTCGGCGACACCGTTGATCAACGCTCGCTGAATCTCGATCGCGAAGACCCCTTGGCCCCCGAGACTCGCGAGTGACGCGTCGTGATGTCGATCGCCACTTGTCTCGACGAGCACCAATTCGCACGCGACACCGTGCGCGGCCAGCTTGTGGCGCACGATCTCGGCCTGCAGCAACGCGAGCGGCGAGCGGCGCGTCGCCAGGCGAAGTTCACTCATAGATCAAAGAGATTGCGCGCGGCCTCGCTCAGACGGACACCCTGATCAGTCCCCGCCGCCTCCTTCAACGTGACGGTCGGTCGATGCGCGATCTTCGCCACCACCGACTGGACGATGGATCGAAGCAACTCACGCTCTTGATCCGACAACGTCGCGAGCTCACGCTCGCGGCGCGTCATCTCCGTGTCCACGATCTCGTCAAAACGCTCGCGCAAGTCCTTGACGATCGACGCCGCGCCGCGCGCCCGCTGGTCGCTCAAGTACTTCTCGACGTCGATCGCGACCAACTCGCGAGCTTGATCGAGCGCCTCGTGACGATCACCGAGCGCGCGCTCGACCTGATCACGTAAATCGCCGATGTCGACCCGGCGGATATTGGCGAGGTCGTCGAGATCGTGGGCGACGGCCCTCGGCACGCCGAGGTCCACCACGAGCAGCGGCTGAGAACAGCGTTCAAGCTGCTGACGAGAGATGAGCGGCGCGGGTACTTCGACCGCGACGATGGCGAGTCGCGCCGTGGCCAGGCAGGCGTCGACGCGCTCGAGGGGCTGCACGGAGAATCGTTCGTCGTTGACGTCGATCGCCAGCGCCTCGGCGCGCGAGGGTGTGCGGTTCACCAGCGTCAGTCGTCCGACGCGAGTGGGCGCGGCGAGGAAGCACTTCACGACGCCCGACGCCAATTGGCCCGCGCCGACCACGACCACCTCCGCGCCGCACAGTTCGTCGCCCAGGGTTTCGAAGGCCATGGAGACCGCCGCCTGGGCGAAGCTCGTCGTGCCGCGACTGATCGCCGTCTCACTTCGGACCCGGCGCCCAGTCGCGAGCGCCCGGTGGAAGAGTTCGTCGAGTTCCGCGCCCGCCGATTGTTCCTCGACGGCGAGCTCGAGCGCCCGACGCAGTTGGCCGAGCACTTCGAACTCACCGGGGACCACCGATTTCAACCCGGCCGCGACGGCGAAGAGATGATTCGCGACACCGCGATCGAAGTGCACGGTGAGGACGTCCTGGAATTCACTCGGCACGAGACCGGTGGCGTCACTCAAGGTGAGCGTGATCTCCTCGAGCGCCCCGTGAAACCGGTCGATAACGGCGACGACCTCGGTTCGAAGGCACGTCGATACGAAGACCGCCTCGTGAATGTTGCGATGGCTCACGAGGGTTCGCAGTACCTTGCTCCACTCGTGCTCGGCGACCGTCGCGCGCTCGAGGAAGTCGAGCGAGGCGTGCTCGTGATCGATACCAACCGAAATCAGCGCCACGACGCCTCCACGACCTGGGTCATGCTACGAGCTTCTCGTCGCGCCGGTGGTCGCGATGCCGAGTGAGTGCAGTACGCCGCCACCCAACGGTCCCGTGCCGTTGTTGAGGTGGTACATCAGGATCTGCAGTTCGATGGAGAAGTCCACGTAGTGCACGGCCGTGCCGAGTGGCACCGTCAGCACTTGGGGCGAGAAGTTGAGCAACGCGTGAATCTCGGCGTCAACCAGGCGTTTGGCCACGTCCTGCGCCGCGTGCGCCGGCACGCACAGCACGCCGACCGTGGCGGGAAGGATCGGTTCGTCGAACGACTTGACGACGTGCCCGGCGACCACGGTACCGATCACCGCCGGATCGACGTCGTAGAGCGCCGCCAACCGGGCGCCGCGGATGAGGAAGTTCGATGAGTTCACGAGCGCTCGACCCAGATTGCCGATACCCATGACGACCACGTCGTAGCGCCGATCGTGTCCGAGCGCCTCACCGATGCGCTCGTTGAGGACGCTCACGTCGTAGCCCGCGCCTCGCGTACCCAAGGTGCCCAGCCCGGCGAGGTCACGGCGCACGGTCGTCGGTGTCACCCCGGCGAGTTCGCCGATGCGCTTGGAATCGATCCGGCGAAGTCCACGCGCCAACCAGCCCTCGGCGATTCGTTGATAGACCGGCAACCGGCCGATCGTGGGCTCGGAGAGTTTCCTCGTTCGAAGACGCGGGGTCGCCATGGCCCCACGCTAGTAGAGGGTGCTCAGCGACCCAACTGGCGACTGCGCTCGGCCGCCGCGGCGACCGCTTCGAGAAACGCCGCACGAACGGCCCGGGCTTCGAGCACGCGCAGTCCCGCCGCGGTGGTGCCGCCCGGCGACGTCACGTGGGCACGGAGCTCTTCGGGCGACTCGCCCGTCTCGACGAGCAGCGCCGCCGAGCCTTCAAAGGTCCCCACGACCAGTTGGCGTGACACCTCTCGCGAAAGACCTTGGTGCACTCCGGCTTCAATGAGTGATTCCACAACCAGGTACAGATACGCCGGCATGGATCCCGACAGTCCGGTCACGGCGTCGAGGTTGCGCTCGGTGACACGAACGACCGTGCCCACGGCGCCGAGAATTCCCTCGGCCCAGTCGAGGTCGTCCTTGGTCACGTGCGACCCTCCCGCGATGGCGCTCACGCCTTTGCCCACGAGCACCGGCGTGTTGGGCATGGACCGAATGACGGCCACCGGTCCGGGAAACGCGGCCTCGATACGCGCCGTGGAGAGACCCGCGACGACCGACAGGAGCCTCGTCACGCCGGCGATCGCCGCGACCCGGGCAGCGCCCTCGGCGTGGTCGGGTTTCACGCACAGCACCGCGCCGGTGCGCGGACCAACGTGATCGAGCTCCAGTGACGCGAGGACCGAGACGTCGGGGAACCGACGCGACAGGACGGCGCGTTGTTCGAGCGATTGCTCGACGATGGCCAACGCCTCTCGATCGCACCACGACGCCGCGAGCAACCCCTCGGCGAGCGCCGATCCCATGCGTCCGCCACCGATGATAACGAGTTCAAATGCCACCCGCCCACGCTACAAGGTGGGCGCGACTCAGCGGATCCGGCGGCGGTACATCGACGCGAGTCCCATCGACATGGCGGTCGGAAAGATCTCGTCGACGTAGGTGACGGTCGCTCCGACGAGCTCGTCGAGGCGATCGACCGTGAGTTCACCCGTGGGCACCGACGTGATGAGGTAGATCCCCTCTTCGGGCCCGATCGCCAGATGCAGTCCGTACAGATCGGCGTTCTTCACCAACAGGTAGCGAAAGAGTGCTTCGCGATTCTCTTCGGGTGCGGGCATCACCTCGGTCTCGAAGTGCACCGTGCGTTGACGCAGTGACAGCCAGATGGTGATGACGTGCTTCTCCTCGCCGTGCAGACGCAGCAACCAGTGGAAATGACCACGGTCGTCGGGCTCGTCACGATGCTCCACGTCGCCGAGCAGACCACTGGTGTGCCATTGTTGCGCCCACGCCTGCAGCGTGGCGTCGAGTCGCTCGGCG
Source organism: Acidimicrobiales bacterium (assembly GCA_036745995.1). Taxonomy (GTDB): domain Bacteria; phylum Actinomycetota; class Acidimicrobiia; order Acidimicrobiales; family RAAP-2; genus RAAP-2. The sequence goes on from DAIOEY010000041.1 coordinate 11,163, forward strand.
TCGCCGCCGTCACCCAGTGGCGCGCTCGTCACACTCAGCAGCGAACGAGGCTCGATAACGCCAACCGCTCGGTCAGCGCCGCGAGCGACTCGGCGGCCGAGCGCCACGTGTAACGACGCGCGAGCAGGACGGCTCCCGTGGACATGGACGTCGCGTGTTCGGGATCGGTCGCGACGATCACGGCGTCGGCCCACGCGACCGGGTCGCGTTCGGCGATGAGAAAGCCGTTGACCCCCGGCTCGATCAAGGTCATGAGTCCGCCGACGTCACTCGCCACCACCGGCGTGCCGCAGGCTGACGATTCGAGCGCTACGAGACCGAAACTCTCCGATCGCGACGGCACGAGCGTGACGTCCGCGGCGCGCATCCACGTCGAGAGCAGTTGGTGCGCCTGCGGAGCGACGAAACTGACGTTCTCAATGACACCCGCCTCGGCCACGCGATCGTGCAACTCGCGCAGCGTGTTGCCCCCGTCACTCCCCGACGGGCCCCCAACGATGGCGAGCAGGGCGTCACGACCGCGCGCGCGCAACTCGATGAGCGTCTCGAGCGCGAGGTCAACACCCTTCAACGCCTGGAGGCGACCGACGAAGAGCAGCAGCGTCGCGTCGGGGTCGATACCGAGCGCACGACGGGCCTGCGGGCGATAACCCGGCGCGAAGAACGCGTGCTCGACGCCCAGGGGAACGACGTGCACCCTCGAGGGCGTGGCGTTGTAGAAGCGCACGAACTGTTCCGCCTCGACGTCGCAACTCGCGAGCACCGCGTCGGCGCACGCGAAGATCGCCGCCTCCTGATGGGCCCGTTCGTCGGACTCGGCCTCGAAGGTGTGCGCCTTCACCCGCTCGAGGGTGTGGAACGTCATGAGCAGTGGGATGTCGAGCTCGTGTTTGAGTCGATGGCCCGCGAGACCGCTCAACCAGTAGTTGGCGTGTATGGCGTCGGGCGTGCCGGTGCAACGAAACGAGGTGGCGACCGCGTCGGTGAACTCGTTGATGAAGCGCGGCAGATCGTGACGCGTCAGGGTCGTGGCCGGTCCCGCGGTCACGTGGTGGACGCGAAATCCCGGTTCGACGACCACCGAGTCGCGCACGTGGACGTTGTCGCGTCGGGTGTAGACGTCAACCTCATGACCCAGGCGCGCGAGCGCGCTGGAGAGTTCGCGCACGTAGACGTTCATGCCCCCGCCGTCACCCGTGCCGGGTTGGGCCAACGGTGAGGTGTGATAGGAGAGAACGGCCAGTCGTGCCACGGGCGAAGCCTACCGGTGATCGTCAGGATTCAGTTAGTGCGTGAGGTCCCGCGCTGGAACGTTTCGACAGAACGATCCAGGACACCGAAGCCTCCTCTACCAGGCCGAATGCACGTGAATCCGTCGACGGGCCGGCGTTGTCGCCCCGGACGTCGAGCCTCGTGCCGATCCGGCTGACGCAGCGCTTCAACAGCCAATGATCGGCGTCACGAGGATCGCGCAGTACGACCACGTCACCTGGACGCACGTGGCGCCACCGGCGAATCGCCGTCACGCGCTCTCCGGGTACGAAATCCGGGAGCATCGACGCATTCTCTACGATGATTCGTCGAACGAGGAACTCAACGAGTCGGGCCACTTCGTGAACGCTATCGGAGCACACTGACTAACCTGCGAGTAGTAGGAAGAGGCCGCCACTCCGGTGTCCGGCCGCACTAATCGAAAGGCGAAGCCATGACGCTTCTTTCACGAATCAACGCACTACTGGATGCCACGACGACTCCTCTCGTCGCGTCGGCGCACTGTGACCTGCCGTGTGGCGTGTACGACCCCGCGCAAGCGAGGATCGAAGCGCAGTCGGTGAAGGGTTGCATGGAGAAGTACAACGCGTCGAGTGACGCCGACTTCAAGGTCCGCGCCACGATCATCAAGGAAGAGCGTTGCGAACTCGTCAAGCACCACCTCTGGGTGTTGTGGACCGACTACTTCAAGGTCGATCACCTGAAGGAGTTTCCAAATCTCCACGATCTGTTCTGGATGGCGACGAAGTCCGCCGGTGACGCCAAGAAGACCAATGACGTTACGGTCGCTGATCGGCTCCTCAGTGAAATCGACGCCATCGCCGAACTCTTCTGGGCGACCAAGAAGTAGTCGCCTCGTTGCAACGCCGTAACGATGGTCGCGACGCGGTCATCGTTACGGTTGACTACGCCAGTTCAGGATGGGCCGGGCAGTTGGCCAAGAGCGGATTCGCGATTAATGCGTCGTCGTCGATCGGACTCGCGCAGACCTGACACGTGCGATACGTCCCGGCGCGAAGGCGCTCGAGAGCTTGATCGACCGAGTTGAGCGTCGACTCGATCGCGAGGACACTCTCGTTGCTGAATTCGGACATCACTAGAACTTACTGTGCACCAGCCGGAAGCACTTCAACAACTACGATGAATCGCTCAGGGCCGCTAGCTCATCGGGAAGAGCAGGGGACTTTTAATCCCAAGGTGCCGGGATCGAGACCCGGGCGGCCCACCAGTAAAACAAAGG
>DAIOEY010000042.1:0-10143 GCA_036745995.1 Acidimicrobiales bacterium
GTCATTCGGATTGACGAGTGTCCGAGTACTTCGCTTACGACTTGAATCTTGACTCCCTGTGCGAGCATCAAGCTGGCAGCGGAGTGGCGGAGTTCGTGCGGGTGCCAATATCCGATACCGGCGGCCCTGCATACGTCCCGAAATTCTCTGTACATATTGCGTGGATCAATGGGCGTTCCTACGGAGGTAGTAAATATGTGTCCCGAGTTCGTCCAGGCCTTTCCTAGTCTGAGTCGGTCAGCGTTCTGCTCGGCGCGGTGCGACTTCAACTGTTTCAATAGGGTCAAAGGAAGATTTACCGCGCGGCGACTCTTGGGAGTCTTCGTATCCTTAGTAACCAGTGCGCCGTCCTCACGGGTGAGTGCGCGCCGTATCAGGAGGACTCCATTATCTTCATCGAAGTCTCGCCATTGGAGGCCAAGGGCTTCGCCCCTCCGGAGCCCAGTCGAGAGCATGAGGGCGTAGAGAGCTTCATTGTGGTGGCCACGGAGCGCGTTTAGAAGCTGCCGCGCTTGTTCTGGCGATAGGGATCTGCCTTCAGGCCGAACACCTCTGGGTGATCGAGATAGCTTCGCAACATTTCGTACCACGAGGTCCCATCGGATTCCTTGATCGAGCGCCTGAGAAAGCACATTGCGTATGCGACGAACGGTCGAGGCCGAAAGGCCGTCGTCGGTTTTCTTTGAGAGAAAGCGATCGACATCTGACGTCGTCAGACCGGCAACCTTCTTCCTGCCTATCGCGGGTTTGATGTGGTGCTCAGCCATTGATCTGTAGTTCTTAGCGGTGCTCGTAGTCACTTGGTGACGATTGACATCGTCAAGCCAGCGGTCGACAAGTTGTGTGACCGTTATGGCGGTGTCTGGGGCTGGGAGGCCATCGTCAAGTTGCAGCTGCAATTTGCGCATCTTTTGAACTGCTTCGGCGCGGGACTTAGCGCTGACAGCCTTGCGCTTCGGTCTACCCTTTGAGTCGACACCGATCGTCACCGCACCGAGCCACCGCTTATCCGATGCGCGCTGATAAATGGATCCCTCGCCGTTTGCACGCTGTCCAGGCATTTGGCCCCCCTGACAATTCGTTGCTGCAGTCGTTGCTGACATTGATGAATGCAAGCCTACATCTGGGAGATTGAATCAGATTAAATACCCGTTAATCAGGTATTACATTTGTGGAGGTAAGGGGATTCGAACCCCTGACCCCTTGCATGCCATGCAAGTGCTCTACCAGCTGAGCTATACCCCCAAAGGCTCCATGATGTTAGCAGTTTGGAAATCAGCCTCTTTAGACGGCACCCAAGATCAACTCGGCACATTGCGCGGGGTGCGACAGATAAGGGGAGTGGTCGCTCGAGAGTTCAATGATCTCGTCGCATCCCTCAGCCATTCGTTCTTGTAATGAGGGGTCCAAGGCACGATCGTTTCTACACAGTAGGTACCGACTCGGGACTTTCGCGTCCTGGGTCTGTCGCCTCCCGCGGAAACTAGCCAACGTCTGACTGGTGAGTTGGGGGAGTGCCCAATTCTGCACCTCCGACGTGCACTCAAGATAGAGGCTGGCAACGGCCTGCTCGACGTCGAGTCGAACGAACGCCCCTTCCACCTTCATCGCCTCGTCGAGGGCCGTTCGAATCTGAACAACTCGCGACGCCTCGCTGGCGCTCTGGCCGACTTGCGGTCGTAGTGCAGCGATATAGACCAGGCCGACCAATTTGTTGACGCGCGACGCCGCTTCGCTGATGACGGCGCCACCGTAGCTATGGCCGACGAGGACGACCGGGCCGGCGAGATTGGCGAGGCGCGCCACCGCGTCGGCGTCGCTCTCCAGAGCGTTCGTCCCCGCGCCGAAGTCGTGGGAGCTGGGCAGGTCGATGGTGCGCCACGTGGCGGCGCGCTGGTCGAGTTCGGGCGTGAGATCGCGCCAGCACCACGCGCCGTGCCAGGCGCCGTGGACGAGTATGAAAGTGGGTGGTGGCATTGTGACCTCGGCTCTCCGCTAGAGGATAGGCGGGTCGTTCCCTAGAATGTCTTGATGGCCCGCCCTTTCAACGTCAGCGAAGTCGAAGCCAAGTGGCAGGCGCGCTGGCTCGACGACGGCACGTACGAGGTGGACAACGACGACCCCCGCGAGCGGTTCTACGCCCTGACCATGTACCCGTACCCATCGGGAACCGCGCACCAGGGTCACATCCGCAACTACACCTTCGGCGACCTGGTGGCGCGTTACCAGACCATGCGCGGCAAGGCGGTCCTCACGCCCTTCGGCTTCGACTCCTTCGGACTGCCCGCCGAGAACGCGGCGATCAAGGCCGGGAGCCACCCGCGCCTCTTCACCGAAGCCCGGATGGCGGAACTCAAGTCCTCGATCCGACGCCTCGGCGCCGTCTACGACTGGCGACGTGAGGTCTACAGCCACGATCCGCAGTTCATGAAGTACTCCCAACAGATCTTCCTCGCGTTCTTAAAGGCCGGTCTCGCGTACCGCGCGGAGGCGCCGGTCAACTGGTGTCCGGGGTGCATGACGGTCCTCGCCAACGAGCAGGTCCTCGCCGACGGCACGTGCGAGCGATCCGGCGACCTCGTCGAGCGCAAGAACCTCGAGCAGTGGTTCTTCAAGATCACCGACTACGCCGAAGAGCTTTTGCACGACATCGACGCCCTCGAATGGCCCGAACGCGTGAAGACGATGCAACGCAACTGGATCGGTCGCTCCGAAGGCGTCGAGTTCGACCTGGCGCTGGCCTTCGACCCGACGAGGGCGCTGCGTGTCTTCACGACCCGTCCCGACACCGGCTTCGGGGTCACCTACGCCGTCGTGGCACCCGAACATCCGATGCTCGGTGAACTGACGACCGACGACGAACGCGCCGGTGTCGACGCGCTGGTCGAGCGCGCGTCGTCGGCGACCGAGATGGAGCGCACGGCCTCGTCGGACAGCGGTGACGGCCTCGAAAAGCGCGGGGCCTTCACTGGCAGTTTCGTCGTCAATCCCTTCACCAACGAACAGGTCCCGGTGTACGTGGCGGACTACGTGCTCGGCACCTACGGCACGGGGGCGATCATGGCGGTGCCCGCCGAGGACGAGCGCGACCACGCGTTCGCGACGGTGCACGGACTGAAGATCGTTCGAACCACGCAGCCGCCGGATGGATTCGAAGGCGGCGCCTACAGCGGCGACGGCGTGCACGTGAACTCCGGGTTTCTCGACGGGCTCAACGTCGCCGACGCCAAGGTGAAGGCGGCTGCGTACCTGGCCGAACACGCCAACGGCGTCACCAAGGTCAACTACCGGCTCCGTGACTGGTTGGTCTCGCGCCAGCGTTTCTGGGGCTGTCCGATTCCCGTGGTCTACTGCGACGTCCACGGGATCGTTCCCGTGCCCGAGGACCAGTTGCCGGTTCTCGCGCCTGACGACGTGACGATGGACCAGAGCGGGCAGTCACCGCTCGCGACGCACGAGGGCTTTCGCAACACCGTGTGCCCCGTTGGCGGCGAACCGGCGTGGCGCGAAGCCGACACCATGGACACCTTCTGTGACTCGTCGTGGTACTTCCTTCGCATGGCCGACCCCTTCACGCCCGACGTGGCCTTCGACCCCGTGCAGGTCGCCAAGTGGATGCCCGTCGACCAGTACATCGGTGGCATCGAGCACGCCATCCTCCACCTGCTCTACGCGCGCTTCTACTTGAAGGCGCTCGTTGACATCGGCATGGCGCCCGGACTGCCACGCGAACCCTTCCGTCGCCTGTTCACCCAGGGAATGATCCGCCTCGACGGATCGAAGATGTCCAAGTCCAAGGGCAACCTCGTCGCGCCCGAGGAGTACTACGAGACCGTCGGCGCCGACGGTCTGCGGGTCTTTCACCTCTTCGTCGGACCACCGGCGGACAACGTCGACTGGACCGATCAGACCGAAGAGCTGATCGAGGGCTGCGCGCGCTTCCTCGACCGGATCTACCGACTCGCCCAGTACGACGAGGTGAATTTCCGCGACGTCGCCGACGACGCCGACGTGGCAGTGCGGCGAGCGACGCACCGGACCATCGTGAAGGTGACCGAGGGACTCGACCGGTGGAGTTACAACACCGCCGTGGCCGCCCTGATGGAGTTGCTCAACACGATCTCCAAGACCGCGCGCAGCGACCACGGGATCGAGCGCGCGACGCTGGACGAATCGCTCGACACCTTGTTGACGCTGTTGGCGCCGATGGCGCCGCACATGACGGCGGAACTGTGGGAATCGCGCCGGCCGAACGACCCGTCCGTGCACCTCCAGTCGTGGCCCGTGGCCGACCCCGAGCTCGTGCGCGAAGAGACCGTGACCATGGTCGTCCAGGTGAACGGCAAGGTCCGCGCTCGCCTCGAGGTCGAGCCCTCGATCAGTGAGAACGACGCACAGAGTGCCGCGTTGGCCGACGCGGCGATTGTCGGCGCGCTCGCCGGTGCGACGCCGAAACGAGTGGTGGCCCGTCCGCCGCGACTGGTCAACATCATCGTCTGATGGCGCGCCGACCGACCACCTCATCTGAGACGACGGTCCTGATCGAACCGCCGCGCTTCGACCGGCCCGAGGTCGAGATCCGGGCCTCGTCGCGCAGGAAGAAGACGGGCACGGCCCACTGGTCGGGCAGTCGGATCGTGGTCCAGATACCCGCACGTCTGCGCGGGCGCGAGCGTGTGGCGTTCGTGGACGACCTCGTCGTGCGACTCTTGACCCAACGCCCCCAGAGCTCGGCGGGCGACGCGACGCTCGAAGAGCGCGCCGTGGTGCTCGCCGAGCTGTACAACGACGGCGTTCTGCCCAGCTCGGTGCGGTGGGTCAACAACCAGCAGGCCCGCTGGGCGTCCTGCTCGCCGGCTTCGCGTGAGATCCGCGTGTCGAGCCGACTTCGCCAATGCCCCGAATGGGTCATCGACGCGGTGCTGGTGCACGAACTCGCGCACCTCCAGGAGGCGGACCACTCAACGCAGTTCTACGCCATCGCCGATCGCCATCCACGCCAGGTCGATTCTGCGTTGTTCCTCGAGGGCTACGCGCTCGGGCTCGGTCTACGCATCGAAGAGAGCGACGTCGACCGAGCGACGTCGTAGGCTCACTCGAGTCCGAGCTGGGCGCGAATATCGACCGGCACGAAGTTGTTCTCGGTCGTCGTGTCCGCTTCGGTCAGTTCGACCAACCGATTGGCGACGTCGGCGGGGTCTCGCTGGTCCGTCGTCACGAAGTCACCGATCAGGCGAAAGAGCTCGGCCTCGGAACCGTTGAGCGACTGGTCCCCGAACCACTCCCACATTGAATCGGCCATGCGGTCGTTGAATCCCGTGAGGTACGGCCCGGGGTTGACGAGGGTCACGTCGATGCCCAAGGGGGCGAGTTCGGCTCGCATGGCCTTGCCCATGGCTTCGAGGGCGAATTTGGTCATCGAGTAGGGGCCGAACGCCGGCGCCGAGAGCACGCCCGCGATCGAGGACATGATGATGATTCGCCCGTTCTTCTTCGCGACCATTCCCTTCAGCACCGCCTGGGTGATCGACAACGTGCCAAAGACGTTCACCTCGAAGAGGTGGCGCACGCGATTGATCGGCACGTCGGCGATCGGGCCGGTCTCGCCCGCACCGGCGTTGTTGATGAGGACGTCGACGTCCCAGTTAAGGACCTTGGCGACGTCACTCGTCGTGATGTCGACACGCTCGACCTGCAGCTGGGGTGCTTCGCCGGCGAGGGCGACCGCCTGTTCGTCGGTCTCGGTCGTGGCGATCACGTGGTGACCACGCTCGGCCAGGGCGAGGGCCGCCAACTTGCCGAAACCCGATCCGGCTCCGGTAATAAGGACGGTCTTGCTCATAGCGCCAACGTTAGGCGACGAGGGCTAGGAGCCTTCGCCCCGCAGGAAGCGCTCGAGCTCGGCGGCGAGTTCGTCGCCGCTCGGCAACTCCTCACCGAGCGACGTCCCCTCGACCTCGTCGGCGGCCTCTTCGAGCTGCTCGACCATCGAGCTGTGATCGGGGTTGTTGGTCACGAGGTCGTCGACGCGTTGACGGGCCTCGTCGGCCGACGCGCGCAGGTGGCTCGCGTCCAGAGTGAGTCCCGCGATGCGGGCCAGTCCGTCGATGAGCGCCGCGGCGGCCTGGGGGTAGGGCATGGACGCGACGTAGTGCGGCACCCTCGCCCAGAGGGTGATGATGTCCATGTCCACCTCGGCGAAGCCCAGTTCGAGCGCCGCACTGATGCCCGCGGGCACCTCGAGTTCGCCGGTGACGGTGCCGACCAGGGGAAGCAGGTGGGCACTCGCCTCGGGCACCGTGCCGATCACGCGCACCGGGCGCGTGTGCGGCGTCGGGGCGGGAAAGGACCCGAGACCGACGACGAGGCGCACGTCGAATCGTCCGGCGGCGTCGGTCACCACGTCGATGAAGTCACTCCAGTGGAAATCGGGCTCGGGCCCGATGAGGAACACGATGTCGGCCCCGTCGCCGTCGCGGCCGTAACGCATCTGGATCTCGGGCCACGTGAGCTCGGTCGTGATGCCGTTGACGATGCGCGCGATCGGACGCCGGGCCCGTTGGTCGATGAAGTACTCGGTGTCAAACGTCGCGAGCACTTCGGTGTCGATCGTTGAGAGCATCGCGCCCATGGCCGTGCTCGCGCCCAGTCCGGCGTCGATCCATCCTTCGAGACAGACGACCAGCACCGGCTCGCTGAGATCGGGGTCCGCAAGAAAGATGATGCGGTCGTAGATCTCGTCATCCATCAGTTGTGCTCCAAAGTCTGCTGCGCGGCCTCGGCCAGCATGGTGATGTGGTTGGGATACTCAGTGACGCTGCCCTGGTCTCCCGCCGTGGCTCCGGCGCTGTAACGCGCGAAGACCCCTTGCAGGATACAGGCCAATTTCCAGTAGCCGAACGCCTGGTAGTACGCAACGTCGCTGACGTCGAGCGTCGAGTGTGACGCGTACGCCTCGAGCACCTGATGGCGCGTCGCGAAACCGTCCGCCGTCGTGGGCGCCGCGCCGAGCAGGCTTGCGGTCCGGTCGGATCGTTCGCCCCAGTAGCAAAGCAATATCCCGACGTCGGCCATCGGGTCACCGAGCGTGCAGATCTCCCAGTCGAGAATCGCCCGCACGCGTCCGTCCTCGCCGAGCACGGTGTTGTCGAGGCGGTAGTCGCCGTGGACCACCGCGACTCGTTGCTGCTTCGGGATCGACGCCGCCAGCTGGTCGGCCACGGCCTCGACGAGGCCCCCGTGGTCGACGCCCTCGACGTGCATCTGTTCGTACTGGGATCGCCAACGACGAAGTTGGCGTTCGACGTAGCCGTCGTGTCGCGCGAGATCGCCGAGACCGGCCGCGTCGACGTCGACGTCGTGCAGTTGGGCGAGCGTCTCGGCGAGGTGATCACCGATGACCTGGCGCGTCGCCACGTCGAACGTGGCTTCGGCTTGGGCCCGGTCGCGCAGGATCGCGCCGTCGACGAACTCCATGACGTAGAACGGTCGTTCGTTGACCGCTTCATCGACGCACAGTCCCAGTGGCTCCGCGACCGGGATGCCGAGGGGGAAGAGCGCCGAGATGACGGTGTGCTCGCGGACCATGTCGTGCGCCGTGGGCAGGACGTGACTGGTCGGTGGGCGACGAAGGGCGAACCGTCGCCCGCTGGCGTCAGTGACGCGAAACGTCAGGTTCGAACGACCACCGGCGATGAGCTCGAATTCGAGTGGGGCGACGGCTCCGACGTTCTCGCTCATCCATGCCGTCACGCTGGCTTCGCGTATTCCCGGCGCCGCACTCTCCATGTGGCGAAGGCTAACAGTGGTGAGCGACCCTCTCGGCTCGCGGCGTGCGCCGTTAGGCTGGTCAACGTGACTGATGTAACTGACGCCACGTTCGCCACCGCCGTCATGGAGCGCTCGATGAGCGTGCCCGTCGTCGTGGACCTGTGGGCCGAATGGTGTGGGCCGTGCAAGACACTTGGACCCATTCTCGAAAAGGTCATTGGCGAGACCAACGGTGCGGTGGAACTGGTCAAAGTCGACGTCGACGCCAATCCGAGCGTGTCCCAGGCCTTCGCCGTCCAGTCGATACCGGCGGTCTTCGCGGTGCACGAGGGCAAGATCGTCGACACGTTCGTCGGTGCGCTGCCCGAGTCCGCGGTGCGCGAGTTCATTGAGAAGCTGGCACCGGGCGCGACCCAGGTCGATCGCCTCTTGGACGAGGGTGACGAGACGTCACTGCGCGCGGCGCTGGAACTCGACTCGTCCAACCTGGACGCGGCCGTCGCCCTCGGGGAACTACTTCGAACCTCGGACCGACTCGACGAAGCCGAAGCGTTGCTCGTCCCCTTCGAGCACGTCGTCGCCGCCAAGACCGTGCTCGCGAGGATTCGTCTCCAACGAAGCGGCGTGGCCCTTACCGGTGACGTCGACCTGACGCTCGAACACCTGCTCGAGCAGTCGGGAACCGACGAGAAGGCCCGGGCCAGCCTCTTGGAGGTCCTGGACGCCCTCGGTCCCGACGACCCGCGCTACGTCAGCTTTCGCCGTCGTCTGGCGAGTCGCCTCTACTAGTGCGGGTCTTTCGCCCGAGTTCGCCGATCACGCTGCGTATTGGTGAGACGACCTTCGACCTCACGTCGCGCGCCCTCGTGATGGGGATACTCAATCGGACGACGGACTCCTTCTTCGCACCGGCCGCCACGTTCGAGATCGACGACCTGTACACACGCGCCCATCAGCTGATCGACGACGGCGCCGACCTGTTGGACGTCGGGGGAGTGAAGGCGGGACCCGGCGACGCGGTCTCTGAAGTTGAAGAGCTCGAGCGCGTGGTGTCGGTCGTCGCTGAACTGCGTCGGCGCTTTGACGTGCCGATCAGTATCGACACGTGGCGGGCGTCGGTCGCCGAGGCCTGTTTCAGGGAGGGAGCGAGCGTCGGCAACGACATCAGCGGTTTCGCGGACCCGGACTATCTGGCGGTCGCGGCGAAGTCGAAGGCGACGGTGGTGGCGACGCATATCCGACTGTCGCCACGCGTGGCCGATCCCGATCCGCACTACGACGACGTGACCGCGACGGTGCGCGACTTTCTCTTCGAACGGCGCCAGTGGGCCCTCGACGCGGGCGTCGACGCCGATCGGATCATCCTCGACGCCGGACTCGATCTCGGAAAGACCGCCGCCCAGTCGTTGCAGCTCTTGCGCGATTCCGCGATCTTCGCCGTCCTCGAGGCGCCCCTGTTGCTGTCGGCGTCGAACAAGACGTTTCTCGGCGTGATGTTCGACCTCTCGGTCGTTGAACGGCGCGAACCCTCACTCGCGGCGAGCGCGCTGGGTATCGCGAGCGGATGTCGGGTCGTGCGGGCCCATGACGTCGCTGGCACCGTGCGCGTACGCGACACGATCGCCCGACTGCTCGAGGTGCCATCGTGAGCGCGTCGGTGCTGTGCGTGGTCGGCACCGACGCGACGATGGTCTACGACGCCGTGCACAACGTCGTCCAGAGCGCGTTGGGTGACCTCGACCCGAACTTCGCGCTCCAGGACTTCACCGCGAAGGACGTGACCAGCGCGAGCGGTGAGCCGGTCCTGCCTCGCGTCATCGAGGCGCTCAACACGCCCGCGTTCCTGGTGGACCGGCGCGTGGTCGTGGTGCGCGACGCGCAACTACTGCTCGCCGACGAAGTGGCGACACTCATCGAATGGATGAAGGACCCCGCGCCCGCGACGGTGCTGATCGTCTGCGTCGTCGGCGCCAAGAGCCACAAACTCGTAAAGGCCGCAGAGGAAGTCGTCGAAGTGAACGTCGGCTCGCGCCCGGCCGACCGGGTCTCGTTCGTTGAGGCGAAACTGACCGAGTACCGCGTGAACGTCGACCGCGCGACCGCCCAGCAGGTGGCCGAGCAGGTGGGCGACGACGTGGCCCGCGTGGACGCCCTGGCGCGCACGCTCCAGACGATCTACGGCTCGGCGCCGCTCTCGTTCACCCACATCGAGCCCTACCTCGGTGACGCCGGCGACGTTCCCGAGTGGGACCTCACCGACGCCGTCGACGCGGGCGACGCCACCAAGGCGATCGTGACCGCGCGGCGCATGCTCGACTCCAAGGGTCGCGCAGGGTTGCAGATCGTGAACATCCTCCAACGCCACTACCTTCG
>DAIOEY010000042.1:10243-13546 GCA_036745995.1 Acidimicrobiales bacterium
CCAAGGGTCGCGCAGGGTTGCAGATCGTGAACATCCTCCAACGCCACTACCTTCGGATGGTCCGTCTGGAGGGCAGTGGCGTCCAGAGCGAGGACGACGCGGCCGCGCTCCTTGGGATCAACCGCTACCCGGCGAGCAAGGCGCTGCGCGTCTCGCAGCGCCTCGGGGCCGAGCGGATCGCTGAGGCCGTGCACATGATCACCCGAGCCGACATCGACCTAAAGGGTGGCGTCAGCTACGGGGGCAAGGACCTGAACACCGACCTCGACGTCACCGACGTGACGGTGATCGAGGTGCTGGTCGCGCGACTGGCGAAGATGACCCAGAGCGCGCGCCGTCGCTAGACGTTCTGCGACGTGGTCGGTCCCGAAGGGAAACGTGCGATCACGGCGAACGGTGCGGGTTTAGGCTTCCTGGCGCATCGCGGCGATGCGACGCATCAGACCGCTCTTCTTGTTGGCGGCCTGGTTCTTGTGGATGACGCCCTTGGCGGCCGCCTTGTCGATGCGCTTGACGGCGGCGCGAAGGGCCGTCTCCTCGTTCTCGGTACCGACGGCCGCGACCGCGTTCTTGGTGCGGGTGCGCAGCTCGGACTTGACGGCCTTGTTGCGATCGCGCGCGACGATGGTCTGCTTGTTGCGCTTGATCTGGCTCTTGATATTTGCCACGAAAAACCTCGTTATCAGTGCGCCGAAACTGTCCGGCGGGCTGCATAAGGCTAGCAGGGCTCACCCGACGCTCTCCAACCGGTTCGCGGTACCGCACGACGGGTAGCCTTTCTACACCGTGGCAACTCCTCCAACGCTCGTTGAAACCAGCAAAATCCGGAACTTTTCCATCATTTCGCACGTCGACCACGGCAAGTCGACCCTGTCGGACCGCGTCCTCGAGATCACGGGCGCCGTGGACCCGCGTCTCATGCGCGCCCAGTACCTCGACTCGATGGACATCGAACGAGAACGCGGCATCACCATCAAGGCCCAGAACGTGCGGGTCTACTACGAGGGCCACATCCTGCAGCTCATCGACACGCCCGGCCACGTGGACTTCGGCTACGAGGTCTCGCGTTCGCTGGCGGCCTGCGAAGGAGCGCTGCTGCTCGTCGACGCCAGCCAGGGCATCCAGGCCCAGACGCTCGCGAACTGTTACCAGGCCATCGAGAAGAACCTCGAGATCATCGCGGTGCTGAACAAGATCGACCTGCCCGCCGCCGACCCCGAACGGTGCAAGGAGGAGCTCGAGCGGGTCTTGGGACTTCCGGCGAACGAGGTGCTGTCGATCTCGGCCAAGACCGGCGAGGGCGTGCCCGAGTTGCTGCGCGCGGTCATCGCGCGGATCCCGGCGCCGGTGGGCGATCCCGACGCGGCGCTGCGCGCCTTGATCTTCGATTCGTACTACGACCAGTACCGAGGGGTCATCAGTTCGATCCGCGTCGTGGACGGGACGCTGCGCGACAACACGCGGATCCGCATGATGCAGGCGGGCGCCAACCACGAGATCGAGGAGATCGGGATCCGCACGCCCGACATGGTGAGCGTCAAGCAACTGGGTCCGGGCGAGGTCGGCTTCATCGTGGCGAGCATCCGTGACGTCGGTGGTGCGCGTTCGGGCGAGACGATCACCGAAGCGGCCCGTCCCGCGACCCAGGCGCTCGAGGGCTACCTCGACCCCAAGCCCATGGTCTTTTGCGGCATCTACCCGATCGACGGCGACGACCTGCCGGACCTGCGCGATGCGCTCGACAAGTTGAAGCTGAACGACGCGTCGATCACCTACGAGCCCGAATCCTCCAAGGCCCTCGGCTTCGGGTTTCGGTGCGGGTTTCTCGGTCTCTTGCACATGGAGATCGTGCGCGAACGACTCGAGCGCGAGTTCGACCTCGCGATCATCGCCACGGCGCCGTCGGTCGTCTACCGGGCGTTCCTCACCGACGGCACCGAAGTGGACATCGACAACCCGACTGACCTGCCCGATCCGAGCCGGCTCAACCACATCGACGAACCGATGCTCGACATCACGATCCTCACGCCCGCCGAGTACCTGGGCACGGTGATGGACCTTTGCCAGACGCGACGCGGCGAGATGGAGAAGATGGAGTACCTCTCGGCCGAGCGCGTGGAACTTCGCTACTCGATCCCGCTCGCCGAGGTGATCATCGACTTCTTTGACGCGCTGAAGAGTCGCACCAAGGGGTACGCGAGTCTCGACTACGAGCAGAGCGGGTACATCACCTCACAGGTCGTTCGTGTGGATCTCTTGATCAACCACGAACCGGTCGACGCGTTCTCGACGATCGTGCACAAGTCCAACGCCGACTTCTACGGCCGCAAGATGGCCGAGCGACTGAAGGAGCTCATCCCGCGCCAGATGTTCGACGTGCCGATCCAGGCCGCCGTCGGCGGACGCGTCATCGCGCGCCAGACCGTCAAGGCCCGTCGCAAGGACGTGCTCGCCAAGTGCTACGGCGGTGACATCACCCGCAAGCGCAAGCTGCTCGAGAAGCAGAAGGAGGGCAAGAAGCGCATGAAGAACCTCGGTCGCGTCGAAGTCCCCCAGGAGGCCTTCGTCGCCGCCTTGAAGCTCGAAGACTAGTCAGTACCCGGTCGTTCCGTCGATCAGTTCGCGCAGCAGGTCGGCGTGGCCGCAGTGCCGGGCGTACTCCTCGATCATATGGACGTAGATCCAGCGAAGGTCCACCTCGCGACCTCGTCGCGCGACCAACGCCATCTCGTCGAGGCCACGTCCGCTCGACACGAAACGCGACGTCGCGCAGGCTCGGTGGAAGAGGTGGACGACCTCGTCGAGTGAGGCGCTCGTCAGATCGTGGAAGTCGGCGTCGCGGTCGTCGTCGCGTTTGTAGTAGTCGTCAATGTCACGACCCGCGAAGATCTTCTCGAACCAGACCTGTTCGACGAAGGTCATGTGGCGAAGCAGGCCCAGCAGCGTGAGGTCCGATGAGGGCACCGCTCGCGTCGAGAGTTGCTCGACGCTGAGACCGGCGCACTTGAGCAGCAGCGTCGCTCGATAGAAGTCCAGCCACGATTCGAACTGGTCTCGTTCGGGCCCTGACAGGAGGGGGTTGACCCGGCTCGACTCGTCCATCGTGATCATTCGCGAACCTTACCGAGGACCGCGCCGTGGGTCAATGTCCGAGCTACGAGCAGGGGAGTGCACCAGTGGGTGCTCGGGCGTTAGCACTCAGTAGAATTGACTGCTAACAAGGAGACCCGATGGCTCGACGCGCCACGCAGGAACATTCGACGTCCGACGATCTCGACGCGCGCAAGGCCACGATCCTCGAGG
>DAIOEY010000043.1:0-5666 GCA_036745995.1 Acidimicrobiales bacterium
GACGAAGAAGAGGACGCCAAGATCGTCGAGATGGTCGAAGAGGCCCAGGAAAAGGGCTCCCTCGCCCTCGCCGCGACCGGCGCGATCAGTGACGACGGCATCATCGATCCTCGCGACACCCGAACGGTCCTGGGCTTGTGTCTGTCGGTGGTGCGAAGTCGACCGATCGAGGGCGCGACGAGTTACGGGGTCTTTCGCCTGTGACCATCGCCACCTTGTTGATAGCGAACCGCGGCGAGATCGCCCGACGCGTCATTCGCGGCGCGCGAGCGATGGGGATCCGCTGCGTCGCCGTCTACGTCGACGCCGACGCGAACGCCCCGTTCGTGAACGATGCCGATGAGGCGATACGGCTCTCGACCAGCTACCTCGACACCGAGGCGATCCTCGAAGCCGCGTCACGAAGCGGCGCTGACGCCGTACACCCGGGCTACGGCTTCCTCTCCGAGAACGCCGAGTTCGCCAAGCGAGTCGAGGCGGCGGGCCTCACGTGGATTGGTCCGCCTCCCAACGTGATCGCGACGATGGGCGACAAGCTGGCCGCGAAGAAGACGGCCAGTGCCGCGGGCCTGCCCATACTGTCGTCGAGTGAAAACGTGAAAGACGCCAAGAAGATCGGCTATCCGCTCATGGTGAAGGCGGCGGCCGGCGGTGGGGGCAAGGGAATGCGCGTCGTGAGTGACGCCACGCAACTTGACGAGTCCGTCGCCGCGGCGCGACGCGAAGCGCTCGGCGGATTTGGCGACGACCGGGTCTTCCTCGAGCGTTACGTCGCTCGTTCTCGCCACGTGGAGGTGCAGATCCTCGGCGACCAGCACGGCAACCTGGTCCATCTCGGCGAACGCGAATGTTCGATCCAGCGCCGCCACCAGAAACTCGTGGAGGAATCGCCGTCGACGGCGGTCGACGACGCAACGCGCGCCGCCATGGGATCGGCGGCCCTCGAACTGGCCCGCGCCATTGGCTACTACTCGGCCGGTACCGTCGAGTTCCTCCTCGACGACGAGACGCGCGAGTTCTACTTCCTCGAGGTCAACACCCGCCTGCAGGTCGAACACCCGGTGACCGAGGCGGTGACCGGCATCGACCTGGTGCGTGAGCAACTGCGCGTCGCCAACGGCGACGCGTTGGGCTACGCCCAGGGCGACGTGACGTTGCGTGGTTGCGCCATCGAGGTTCGACTCTGCGCCGAAGACGCCGTCGCCGGGTTCCTGCCGGCAACGGGAACCCTCGCGGCCTTCGAGCCCGCCGACGAGCCGGTGGTGCGCTGGGAGTCGGGCGTCGAGGAAGGTTCCAGGGTCACGGTGGCCTTCGATCCCTTGCTCGCCAAGGTCATCGCCCACGCGCCGACGCGCGCCGAAGCGGCGGCGACGCTGGCACTCGCGCTCGAACGACTGCACCTGGGCGGCGTCACCACGAATCGCGATTTTCTCGCCGCGACGCTGCGCCACGAACGGTTTCTCGCCGGTGACACCACGACCGATTTCATCGAGCGATTCGCGCCCTCGCGCACACTCGACCTGACCGACGAGGAGTTGACGTTCGCCAGTACCGCCGGCGCACTCTGGCTCCAGGGAGAGAACCGCGCCACGGCGGGCGTGCTCGCGAGCGTGCCGAGCGGTTGGCGCAACGCGCGACTCCCGCGACAGAGCGTCGTCCTACGACGGGGCGAAAAGACCGTGGACGTTCGCTACCGTGCACGCCGCGACGGTTCGTTCGACGTTGGCGAGCACGACGTCGCGCGAGTCCATCACTGGAGTCCTCGCGACATCGACGTCGAGGTGAGTGGACGACGACGCTCGTCGCGCGTCACCCGCTCGGGCGCGCACCTGTACGTCCAGGTGGCGCGCGGCACGGTCGACTTCGAGTTGGTACCGCGCTTCGTCGCGCCCGGCGTCGAGTCGGCCGTCGGCGGACTCAGCGCGCCGATGCCGGGCGTCGTCATCGAAGTTCGAGTCGTCGTGGGTCAGCACGTTGTCGTGGGCGAAACGCTCGTCGTCATGGAGGCCATGAAGATGGAGCACGTGATCAGCGCGCCGAGTGCCGGGGTCGTGAGCGAGGTCTTCGTCACCGCCGCCCAGCAGGTCGACAACGGCACGGTCCTGCTGACGATCGACGACGAGCACGCGGGCTGATCGTGACCGCACCGCTGCGCGTCGCGAACTGTTCGGGCTTCTACGGCGACCGCCTCTCCGCCGCTCGCGAAATGGTCGAGGGCGGACCGATCGACGTACTGACCGGCGACTGGCTCGCGGAGCTGACGATGTTGATCCTCGCGAGGACCCAGGTGAAGAGTCCGGGTGCCGGCTACGCGCGCAGTTTCCTCGTACAGATGGAGCAGGTGATGGGCACCTGCTTGGACCAGGGCATCAAAGTCGTGTCCAACGCCGGGGGTCTCGACCCCGATCACTGCGCCGAAGCGGTGGAGGAGGTCGCGACCAGACTCGGTCTCTCCCCCACGATCGCGTACGTGAGCGGCGACGATCTGATGACGCGCCTGGGCGAGTTACAAGCGGCCGGTGTCGACCTCGCGCACTTCGAGACCGGCGAGCCGGTCGGTGACGTGTCGCGCTTCATCACCGCCAACGCCTACCTGGGCTGCTTCGGGATCGTCGAGGCGCTCGCCAAGGGTGCGGACATCGTGATCACCGGGCGCGTCACCGACGCCGCGGTGGTGTGTGGCCCAGCCGCCTGGCATCACGGTTGGTCACGCGACAACTGGGACGCGCTCGCGGGCGCCGTCGTCGCGGGACACGTCATCGAATGCGGCGCCCAGGTCACGGGTGGCAACTATTCCTTCTTCAACGAGGTGCCGGGCATGGCGCGCGTCGGATTCCCCTGGGTCGAGATCGCCGAGGACGGTTCGTCGGTCGTCGGCAAGCACGAGGGCACCGGCGGCGAGGTCTCGATCGGCACCGTCACCTCGCAGTTGCTGTACGAGATCGCGAGTCCCTCGTACTTAGGTCCCGACGTGACCGCACGTTTCGACACCATCCGTCTCGAACAGGTGGCGAAGGATCGGGTCCGCATCTCTGGCACCAAGGGCGAACCGCCCCCGCCCACGCTCAAGGTCGCCATGAACGAGGTCGGCGGCTACCGCAAGGACCTCAACGTCGCACTCACCGGGCTCGACATCGAGGAAAAGGCGCGCCTCGTCGAGGAGGCGTTCTGGACCGCCTGCCCCTCCAAGCGCGAGGAGTTTGGTCACGTAACGACAAGACTGGTCAGAACTGATAAACCCGATCCGGCGACCAACGAAGAGGCCGTGGCGCTGTGGCGTATCACCTTGAAGGACCGCGACGAACGCAAGGTCGGGCGCGCGGTCGCCAATGCCGCCGTCGAGCTCGCGCTCGCGACGATTCCCGGTTTCTTCATGGTCGGCAGCACTCCCTCCGGCGGCTCGGCCTTCGGCGTCTACCGGCCCGCGGTCGTTCCGGCCGAACTCGTGCCCCAGTACGTGACCGTTCTCGGTGCAGCGCAAACGGTCATCGACTCGGTGGCACCCGCCGGCACGACCAACGTCGTCGCCGACTCGGGGCCGTCGCTCGAAGCACCGAGTGGTCCCACGACGATGGCGCCGCTCGGGCGAATCTACGGTGCTCGATCGGGCGACAAGGGCGGCAACGCGAACCTCGGCGTCTTCGCCCGCAGTGACGAGGCCTGGGCGTGGCTCGACGAGTTCTTGAGCGTCGAGGAGTTCCGACGGCTGTTGCCCGAGACCGCGCCCCTGTCAATCGATCGCTACCGACTTCCGGCGCTGCGTTCACTCAACTTCGTGGTCCACGACCTTCTCGAAGAGGGTGTCGCCGCCTCGTCGCGCCAGGACGGTCAGGCGAAGGGCTTTGGTGAGTGGCTCCGTAGCCGTGTGGTCCCCATTCCCACCTCGTTGCTGGGTCCCTCGTGAACGCGACGTCCACGAACGAACTCGACGTCCTGCGTGCGGACCTCATCGCCGAGCAGGACGAACTCGACGCGCTCGTCGCACCCTTAAGCGACGAGCGTTGGATGCTGGCGACGCCGAGCCCCGGCTGGAACGTCGCGGACCAGATCGGACACCTCACGTACTTCGACGGTTCCGCGGTGAACGCGATCCTCGACCCCGAGCGTTTCCAAGCCGAGATGGGCGATCTGATCGAGGGCGCGCTGGCCGAAGGGGTCGACACGTTCACGCTCGGTGCCTTTCGCACGCTCGCGCCGCGCCAGCAGCTCGCCGCGTGGCGTTACAACCGCACCGCGCTCGCCGCGGCCGCGCGGACGCTCAACGACGGCACCCGCGTCGATTGGTACGGACCGTCGATGGGCGCGCGGTCCTTTCTCACGGCCCGGTTGATGGAGGCGTGGGCGCACGGCACCGACGTCGCCGACGCGTTGGGGGTCGAGCGTCCCGCGACGGACCGACTTCGCCACGTCGCCCAACTCGGCTTCATCACGCGCAGGTGGTCCTACAAGGTCCGAGGTGAGGAGCCTCCCGCCGGGACCGTCCGCCTCGAACTCATCGGTCCGAAGGACGAGGTGTGGACGTG
The DNA here is from genome assembly GCA_036745995.1 of Acidimicrobiales bacterium. GTDB lineage: Bacteria > Actinomycetota > Acidimicrobiia > Acidimicrobiales > RAAP-2 > RAAP-2. Next base: position 4,524 of record DAIOEY010000043.1, read on the forward strand.
GGGCGACGAAGACGCCGCCGACACGATCCGCGGCTCCGCCCAGGAGTTCTGTCTGGTGGTCACGCAGCGTCGTCATCTCGACGACACGTCACTTGAGACCGGCGACCTCGGCCGTCACTGGATGCTGCGCGCCCAGGCCTTCGCTGGAGCGGCCAGTACCGGCCCCGAGCCCAGGAGCACTGATGGCCCTCGTCGAGACTGAACTTTCGCACGGCGTGATGACGATCACGCTCGCCGACGAGGCGCGGCGCAACGCGCTCAGCCGTCAATTGCTGGGCGAACTGATGGCGGCGCTCGAACGCGTCGACGACGACCCGGACGTGCGCGTCTGCGTCGTGACCAATCGGGGCACCGTCTTCTGTGCGGGTGCAAATCTGAACGAGCAGTCCAATGGCTCTTCGAACGAAGGGCCTGGGCGCACCGTAACCATGGGTGAACTGTTCCAACGGATCCTGCATTCGCCCAAGCCGTTCGTCGGAAAGATCGCCGGTCACTGCGTTGCCGGGGGCGTCGGACTCGCGGCGGTCATGGACATCTCGCTCGCGCTCGACTCAGCGATGTTCGGTTTCACCGAGGTCCGCGTCGGCGTGGCACCCGCGATGATCTCGGTCGTGTGTCTTCCCAAGATGCGTCTCGCCGACGCGCGTTCCGCGTTCCTTCGCGGGAATCGCTTCCCGGCCGAAGAGGCCGCCCGGATGGGACTGATCAACCAAGCGGTGAGTGCCGAGGCGTTGGACGCAGAGGTCGCGTCCGTGGTCAATGACCTGCTCGCCGGCGAGCCCACCGCCCTCGCGGCAGCGAAGCAGTTGACGGCGCTCGTCCCGTCGATGGAGATCGACGAGGCGTTCGAATGGACGAGCGCACTGAGCGCGAAGTTGTTCACGAGTGACGAGGCGCGAGAAGGCATGAGCGCCTTCCTCGAGAAGCGCTCGGCCTCGTGGGTGCGATCACTTAACGATGAAGAATTGACCTGAGGCGGTTAGGCGACGACGGCGTCTCGGTCAAGATCCCCGTTGTCCGAATCTCCCGCGTCGATCCCGATCTGCCTTGCCAACAAGACGAAGCCAATCGACACCGCCAAACTGCCCCAGAACTGCGCCCAGAACGGCGCGACGTTCCACGAATCCCGGTTGAAGGTCGGCA
>DAIOEY010000043.1:5766-7735 GCA_036745995.1 Acidimicrobiales bacterium
GTGTCTCTGAGAGATCCACCACCGTCGAGACGCGCCCGGAACGTTCACCGCCGTCGACGACGCCTTCGAGTTCGTCGCGCCCGACGAACGCACGCAGCACCTCGGCGACGCTGTGACAGGGCGCTTCGCCGTGCTCGTTCGCGCTCGAGAGCGCCAGCGGTCCAGTGCGCGCGAGGATCTCGCGAAGCGCAACATCGTCGGGAATTCGAAATCCCGCCGTGGCGCCGACACCACCGACCAGTCTCGCGAGCTCGTCCGGCACTCGCACGACGATGGTCAAAGGGCCAGGCCAGTACAGGTCGCTAAGTCGACGCGCGGCCTCGGGCCAGGTGACCGAGAGTCGTTCGATCTGCGTGAAATCGTCAATGAGCACCGGTAACGGCACCGAGTCCGGTCGGTGCTTCAGCCCAAAGAGCGTCGCGACCGCGTCGGGGTGGCGCAGTGACGCGGCGACGCCGTAGACGGTGTCGGTCGGCAACGCGACGATCCCGCCGCGTGCGAGAACACGCACGGCCTCGTCTTGATCGATCACGCGGGTCATCAGCGCCGCGCGATCAGGACTCGGGGTTGACCGGCGAGGTCACTCAGGTCATCGACCGAGGAAAAGCCCGCTGACATGGCGGTGGCGATCGCCGCTGCGCCGTGCTCATTGCCGTGCTCGCAGACGAGCACGCCGACGGATGAAAGCCACGCCGGCGACTCCTTGATGATCGTCTCCACGTCCGAGAAGCCCGCGACGCCCGACGCGTCGGCGGCCACGAGGGCAACCCTCGGCTCGTAGCCCAGCACCGGATCGAGCTGAACGAACTCGTCCTCGCCCACGTACGGGGGGTTCGCGACGATCAGATCGATCCGACCGCGCAGCAACTCGTCGACGGCGTCGAACCACGAGGACTGCACGAAGGAGACCGCCCGCAGATCGTGCTTGAGGGCGTTGCGACGCGCCACCGCGAGGGCGTCGGGAGAGGCATCGACCGCGAGCAGCGTCGCCATGACGCCTCGGCCACCCAATTCGTCCAGCAGTGCGAGCCCGATCGCCCCCGAGCCACAGCCCAGGTCGAGGATCATCGGCGCGACGACGTCCAGCGCGACCAGCTCGCCTAGCGCGGCCTCCACCAGTTCCTCGGTCTCGGGCCGCGGGATGAGCACCCGCGGGTCGAGGTCGAGGTCGAGGGATCGAAAGGGCCAGTGGCCGATCACGTACTGGAGCGGCTCTCCGCCCAGTCGTCGGTCCGCGGCCGCGTGGAGCGACGCGAGCGCCTCGGGGTCGTCATTGATGAAGAACTCCTCGATCAGCCAGCGCGCCTCGCGCGGTTCGACACCGGCCGCGACGAGCTCCCCGACCAGGACGGCGTTAGCGCCCGTCACTCTCGGCCAGTTGACGTGCGCGCTTGTCGGCCAGGAGCGCGTCGACGAAGGGATCAAGGTAGCCCGCCAGCACCGCGTCGAGGGTGTAGTTGGTGAGGTTGATGCGGTGGTCGGTGACGCGGTTCTCCTTGAAGTTGTACGTGCGAATCTTCTCGCTACGGCCACCGCTGCCGAGCTGGGACCTCTTCAAGTCGCCGAGCTCGCTCGCTTGGGCGTCCTGGGCGGCCTTTAACAGTCGAGAACGCAGCACGATCAGCGCCTTGGCGCGGTTCTGGATCTGACTCTTCTCGTCCTGCATCGAGACCACGATGCCCGTCGGAAGGTGGGTGATGCGCACCGCCGAGTCCGTCGTATTGACGCTCTGCCCCCCGGGACCCGACGATCGGTAGACGTCGATCTTCAGATCGCTCGCGTCGATCGCCACGTCGACCTCTTCGGCCTCGGGCAGCACCGAGACGGTCGCCGACGAGGTGTGCACGCGGCCCTTCGCCTCGGTCGTCGGCACGCGTTGGACGCGGTGCACGCCGGCTTCGAGGGCGAACCGGTTCCAGGCGTCGTCACCCTTGATCAGGTACGTGCCCTCGTCCAGACCGCCCTGCTC
>DAIOEY010000043.1:7835-11946 GCA_036745995.1 Acidimicrobiales bacterium
GGCCTACGCCTTCGGAGCGCGCGCCTTGGACGTCTTTTGGGCGTATCGACGCTGGAATCGCTCCACGCGACCACCGGTGTCGACGAGCTTCTGCTTGCCGGTGAAGAAGGGGTGGCACTCATTGCACAGTTCCACGGTCATCACGGGCTTGGTCGACTCGGTCGTAAAGGTGTTGCCGCACGAGCAGGTCACGGTCGCTTCGCCGTACTTGGGGTGGATGTCTGGCTTCATGTGTGCTCCTTATTGCGAAAGGTGAGTTTAGCGGTAAATCAGCTGGTCGGGTTCGGGCCCTTGGCGATCTCGGACAGGAACTCGGCATTCGATCGGGTGGACTTCAGTTTGTCGATCAACAACTCGAGCCCGGCGGCCTCGCGGCCCTCGGAGGCGAGGCCGTTGAGCACGCGGCGCAACTTCCACACCTGGGGCAGGGCGTCGCGGTCGAAGAGCAACTCCTCGTGACGCGTGGAGGACCCGTTCACGTCGATCGCGGGGTAGAGCCGGCGTTCGGCGAGGCGGCGGTCCAACTTCAGTTCCATGTTGCCCGTGCCCTTGAACTCCTCGAAGATGACTTCGTCCATCTTGGACCCGGTCTCGACGAGTGCCGAGGCGAGGATCGTAAGCGAACCGCCCTCTTCGATGTTGCGCGCGGCACCGAAGAACTTCTTGGGCGGGTACAACGCGCCCGAGTCGACGCCACCGGACATGATGCGTCCGGTCGCCGGCGCGGCGAGGTTGTAGGCGCGCGCGAGACGGGTGATGCCGTCGAGGATGATCACGACGTCACGTCCCTGCTCGACGAGGCGCTTGGCACGCTCGATGCACAGCTCGGCGACGTGCGTGTGCTCCTCGGCGGGACGGTCGAAGGTCGAGGCGATGACCTCGCCGTGGACGCTGCGACGCATGTCGGTCACTTCCTCGGGGCGCTCGTCGACCAAGAGCACCATCAGGTGCACTTCGGGGTTGTTCGCCTCGATCGACTGGGCGATCTGCTTCATGACGGTCGTCTTACCGGCCTTGGGCGGCGAGACGATGAGTCCGCGCTGGCCCTTGCCGATGGGCGCGAGCAGGTCCACGATGCGCGGCGTGAGGTCGGTCTTTCCCTCCATGGTCTCCATGTTGAGTTTCTCGTCCGGAAACAGCGGGGTGAGGTCCTCGAACCGGGGGCGCAGGCGCGCCACCTCGGGGTCGATGCCCTGGACGCTGTCGACGCGCAACAGCGCGGGGTACTTCTCGTTCGACGCCGCCGGGCGGAACCCGCCGACGAGTTGGTCGCCCTTGCGCAGGTGGTACCGACGCACCTGGTTGATCGAGACGTAGACGTCCAGGGGCGACGGGTGGAAGCCCTTCACGCGCAAGAAGCCGTAGCCGTCGTCGCGCAGGTCCAAGAGACCCTGCACTTCGATCAACTCACCGCTGTAGGGCTGGTCGGCGTTGGGCTGGGCCTCGCCGCCGAATCGTTCGCGACCACTGCGGTTGCGACGGTTGCGTCCCTTGCGCCCGTTTTGATCGTTGCCGAAGTCACGAGGTTGACGCTCGGCTCGGGGTTGGTTGTTCTGCGTGTTCTGGCGTCCGCCGTTTTGGCTCGGACGTTCGGTCGGGTTCTCCGCGCCATTGGACGCGGGCTCGGCGACGGTCGTCGCGGTACTGGCGACGTTCGGCTCGTCGGTCGTGACGTCGGTGACGAACTCGCCAATTAGGTCTTCGAAGTCGTCGTCGGGGGTCGCGACGGTGCGGCGCGAACGCACGGCGCGCGAGCTGGTCTCGGCGACCGGCTGCGCCGTGGCAACGATCGGGGTGGGCAGTTCGCCCATGATTGCTTCGATCAAAGCGGCCTTGCTGACCCGGGCGCCGACGTCGACGCCCTTTACTTTGGCGATGGTGTGAAGGTCTTCACGAGTCTTTGACTCGAGGTCTGACCGATCGGGGGAGGGCTTGATAGCCATTGGTGTTCCTTTCTCGCCGCCCGCACAGGTTCGTCAGAACGGAGAAGAAAATCAAGAAATGTCGTCTTGGAAGAATTCCGCACGTCGGCGAGAGGCCGGTCGCGTACGACAACTAACAGTGTAGCCGACCTGGTGGTCGGACGTGCGTATCTAGGCCAGCCGCGCCAACAGCGCCTGAATCGTCGCGTCGACCACCGGTGGCGTCGCACTCGTCGAGACAGCGGTGTCGGGGTCCTTCAGTCCGTTGCCGGTGAGCACACAGACCACGGTCGAACTTTGCGGCACACCGTATTTCATTATCCCCGCGACCGACGCCGCCGACGCGGGCTCGCAGAAGATCGATTCGTATCGCGCCACGTAGCGGTAGGCGTCGAGGATCTCGTCATCGGTCACGGCGCGGATATCGCCGAGCGACTCGTGAATCACCTCGAGGGCGGGTACCCAACTCGCGGGGTTTCCGATGCGGATCGCGGTCGCGATGGTTTCGGGATTGTCGACGGGATAGCCGAGCACGATCGGGGCCGCGCCGGCCGCTTGGAAGCCCCACATCTTGGGCAGCGTCTTCGCGTTGCCCGCGAAGTGGTACTGCGTGAATCCGCGCCAGTAGGCCGTGATGTTGCCGGCGTTGCCGACCGGGATCGAAAGGATGTCCGGCGCCTTGCCGAGCACGTCGACGATCTCGAACGCGCCGGTCTTTTGACCCTCGATGCGATCGGGGTTGATCGAGTTGACGATGGTGATCGGCAGGTGCTGGGTGAGTTCGCGCGCCAGGTTGAGCGCCTGGTCGAAGTTGCCGCGGATCTGCAGCACGTTGGCGCCGTAGACAATTGCCTGGGCCAGCTTGCCCAACGCGATCTTTCCTTCGGGCACGAGCACGACGCAGTCCATGCCGGCTTTGGCGGCGTAGGCGGCCGCCGCGGCGGAGGTGTTGCCCGTCGATCCGCAGATGACGGTCTGGGCCCCGTTGGACTTGGCCTTGGTGATGGCCATGGTCATCCCCCGGTCCTTGAACGAACCCGATGGATTGAGACCCTCGAACTTGAGCCAGACGTCAGCCTCGAGGCGCTCGGACAGCCGATCGGCCCGCAGCAGTGGCGTGTTGCCCTCTTGCAACGTGATGATCTCGCCCACGCCGTCGAGGTCGAACCACTGGGCGTACTCCTTTAAGAGCCCCCGCCATCCGGTCACGCGCCACCTCCGTCGATGACCCGGATGCAGGCGCCGATCGAGTCGACCGCTTCGAGTTTCGCGAGGTCAGCGATCGTGGCGTGCACGTCCTTGGCAAGAGCGGAGTGCGTGACGAAGGAGAGTCGCGCCTCGTCGCCCACGCCCGACTGCTCCATGGACTGGATGGACACGTCGTGCTGACCGAAGACGTTGGCGACCGAGGCGAGTACGCCGGGCCGGTCCAGCACGTCGAGGCTGAGGTAGAAGACGCTCGCGATGTCGCCCGCGGGCACGCTGTGCAGGGTCGTGTCGACGCTGAAGGGCACGTCGTGGCGACCGCTCACCCGATTGCGAGCGGCGTCGAGGACGTCGCCGAGGACTGCGGTGGCGGTTGGTTGACCGCCCGCGCCCTGGCCGAGCCACATCAGCGGACCGCTCTTGGTCCCTTCGACGAACACGGCGTTCATGGCACCGTGCACCGACGCCAGCGGGTGCTCCACGGGCACCATCGTCGGGTGCGCGCGGCGAGAGATCCCGTGTTCACCGACGCGTTCGGCGATGCCCAGCAACTTGATGACGTAGCCGGCCCTGCGGGCGAACTCGACGTCGATGGAGCGCACGCCGGAGATCCCCTCACGCGAGATCTCCTCTCCCTTCAGTTCGGTGCCGAAGGCGAGTGAAGAAAGGATGAGAACCTTCGCGGCGGCGTCGAAGGCCTCGACGTCCGCGGTGGGATCGGCTTCGGCGTAACCGAGCGACTGCGCCTCGGCGAGCGCGTCGGCGTAGTCGCTCCCCTCGCTCGACATCTTGGAGAGGATGAAGTTCGTCGTCCCGTTCACGATGCCCATCACGCGTTCGATGCGTTCACCCGCGAGCGAGGTACGCAGCGCGCGAAGAATCGGGATCCCGCCACCGACGGCGGCCTCATAGAAGAGGTCCGCACCGTTCTCGTGGGCCAGCTGCGCGAGCGCCGTTCCGGCCTCGGCCATCAGGGCCTTGTT
>DAIOEY010000043.1:12046-13475 GCA_036745995.1 Acidimicrobiales bacterium
GGTCGATTTCAGGTTTCGAGTCGAGCGAGGTCGTCGAAGGTCTCTCGGCGAAGCACCTCGCGGGCCTTGCCGTTGGCGACGAAGACCACCGCGGGTCGCGGCGCACGGTTGTAGTTCGACGCCATTGAGTAGCCGTAGGCACCGGTGACCGGGGTCGCGATCACGCTGTCGACACTGGTCTCGCTCGGCAGCCAGGCCTCGTCGATCAGGACGTCACCACTCTCGCAGTGCTTGCCCACGAGCCGCACTCGCTGTGGCCGTTCGGCCAGGGGTCGCGCCACGTCGAAGGCCTCGTAGCCCGAGCCGTAGAGCACCGGACGGGGATTGTCACTCATACCGCCGTCGACGGCCATGTAGGTGCGCTGCGCTACGGGCTTCACCGCTCCGACCAGGTAGAGCGTGACCGCCGCTTGGGCCACGATGGCTCGACCCGGTTCGGCGAGGAGTCGCACCTTGGCGTCGAGTCCTGCGTCACGGGCCGCCGCACGCAGCGCGTGCCCCCACTGCGTGATCGAAATCGACGTCTCTCCAGCCACGTACGCGACGCCGAGTCCGCCACCGACGCACAGTTCGTCAAAGTCGTCATCGCGAGTGAAGTCAGCGAGGATTCGCATCGTCTCTTCGTAGCCATCCGCGTCGAAGATCTGCGATCCGATGTGCGTGTGCACGCCGTGCAACGTGACCCCGGTCACCTCGCGCAACGTCGAGATCGCCCGACGGGCATCGCCTGACGAGACGGAGAAGCCGAACTTGGTGTCCTCTTGCCCGGTACGAACGAACTCGTGGGTGTGTGCTTCGACGCCGGGAGTTACGCGGATCAGGCAGTCGAGGGTCTGGCCCGGTCCAACAAGGGCTCGTAGACGCTCGATCTCGTCGAAGTTGTCGACGACGACGCGATGGACCCCCACAGCGATGGCTCGCTCCAGTTCGTCGTGGGACTTGTTGTTGCCGTGGAGGATGACGCGACTGGCCGGCACGCCCGATCGCAGCACGATATCGAGTTCACCGCCGGTCGCGACGTCGATGCACAGGCCCTCTTCGAAGGCCAGTCGAGCCATCGCTCCACACAGGAACGACTTGGACGCGAACGCGACGCCGTCGTCAAAGACGCTCGCCGCTTCGCGACAGCGCGAGCGCAGCGTCGCTTCGTCGTAGACGAAAAGCGGTGTCCCGTACGTCGCCGCGAGATCGCGCAACGACACCCCACCGACCGAGACATCGTCAACTTTCAATGTCGCGGTGTCGGGCAGCAATGTCGAGAGAATTGGCTCGGCACTCATACACGCACAATAGATGGTCGGTCGCTTCGCTCTATTGAGAAGCCTTCAAAGTAGTCAGGTAGGCTGACCACGCCGCCCTCGTAGCTCAGGGGATAGAGCATTGGCCTCCGAAGCCATGTGCGCAGGTTCGATTCCTGCCGGGGGCACCA
>DAIOEY010000044.1:0-13194 GCA_036745995.1 Acidimicrobiales bacterium
CGCATGAACATGCGCAGCACGATCAACCCGGCGAAGATCGCGACGTTGGCACTGATCGCGGGTACCCAGCGAACACGGTCGTCCTTCACGACGTAGGCGCCCATGGGCATCACGACGCCCCCGAATCCCCCGCCCGATCCACCCGCCAACTCTTCGGACGAGGCTGACGCACCGTGGTCGTGCGCGCTCTCGTCACTCGACGCTGACGAGGCGGGTCCAGTCCCCTCGCCTCCCCCGCCGCCGCCGGCGACGAACGCCACCGGGATGATCATCGCACCGTCCTTCTCGTACGCGGCGCCGAACGACCGGCTGACCGAAAGGTTCTGTCCGACTCGGCTCAAGAGTTCCTGAATGTCCATCTTCTGCCTTCCCTTCATAATGACGCGACTCTCACTCGTGTGCGCGCCCGCGCGAGACCGCGCCAATCGCCGGTGCCACGCAGAGCCACAGCCCGATGGTCGCGATCATCGACGTGACGTAGCCGAACGGCAGTATGCCGACGTCACGGTGCACGATCCCGGCAAAGATCATCAGCACCCAGGAGCTGACGAAGAACAGCGGTCCGGCGGTCACCAACTTCAAGAAATTACCCATCGACCACCTCCTACTTGTCATCGTACTGACAGTCAGCCCTTGCTCGTCAGGGCGCTGTCAGTGCGGTGGCGTCGCCGCCGACGTACTGACCGCGCCCTCGCAGACGATTGACCGCACGGCTCCGCTTCGAGGAACCGACAGTTCGCCATCAGAGGCTAGAAATGATGAATGTACTGCGCGAACTGTGGCACCCAACTCCACACGAGCACGTGCTCGGTCTGCGGAACCGTGGCGTCGGTCAGTGGAGGGCGGCGCGACACCGTGACGAACCACGCGCTCGCCGAGTGGGGCCTGCGCGTGGGCGCGACGATCGTCGACGGCTTCACGTTGGTGATCCCGGAACTGCTGATCTGGTGGGCGATCGGCAGCTACACGTCGTCACTCTTCACGGTGTCGGCGCTCGCGCTCCAGGGCTTCTACCTCGTGTACCTGTTGAGCAGAGCCCGCGGACAGACGCTCGGTAACCGTGCGGCCAAGACCCGCGTCGTCAGCGCGTCGACGGGCCAGGGCATCACGATGTCGACCGCGTTCATGCGATGGTTCATCACCGCACTGTTCAGCTTCAGTCTGGTCTTCGGCGTCGGCGTCGTCCTGGTGCCGCTCGACTACCTGTGGCCGCTGTGGGACCCTCGTCGCCAGACGCTGCACGACAAGATCGCGGGCACCATCGTCGTGCTCGTTTAGGCGTTCACCGCCGCGTGGGGCATGCAGAGGTCGTCGTACTCGGCGATCACGATCGGACCGGCGTCGTCACCACAGGCCGGGCACGACGGATCGCGGCGGACCTTGAAGGTTCGAAAGCTCTGATCGAGCGCGTCGTAGGTCAGCAGGCGTCCGACGAGCGGATCCCCCAGCTCGAGCAGCAACTTGATCGCCTCGACCGCCTGGATAGAACCGACGATGCCCGGCAATACGCCGAGCACGCCCGCTTCGGCGCAGCTCGGCGCCAACTCCGCGGGCGGCGGCTCGGGGATCATGCAGCGATAGCACGGTCCGACGTAAGGATTGAAGACGGTGATCTGTCCTTCGAAGCGGAAGATCGAACCGTGCACGACGGGAATGCGTTTCACCAGCGCCGCGTCATTGACCAGGTAGCGCGTCGGGAAGTTGTCCGTGCCGTCGACGATGACGTCGTAGCCGTCGATGATGTCGAGGATGTTGTCCGCGCCCAGTCGCGTGTCGTAGGTCTTTACCTTGAGGTCGGGGTTAATCGCCTCGAGGGTGATGCGCGCGCTGTCGACCTTGCGCATCCCGACGCGTTCGAGGTTGTGCAGGATCTGTCGCTGGAGGTTGGACGCGTCAACGACGTCCATGTCGATGATGCCGATCGTGCCGACACCGGCGGCGGCGAGGTACAGCGCCGCGGGCGATCCGAGCCCGCCCGCGCCGAGCAGGAGGACTTTGGCATCGAGCAGCTTCATCTGGCCGGCCTCGCCCACCTCGGGTAGCAGCAGGTGGCGGTGGTAGCGCACGCGCTGGTCGGCCGTCATGGTGCGCGGCGTCGTCCAGACGAGTCCCTCATCCTTCCACTTGTTGAAGCCGCCGATCACCGACACGACGTCGGTGTAGCCGAGCTCCTGGAGGGTCTTGGCGGCGAAGGCCGACCGGACACCGCCGGCGCAGTAGACCGCGATCGGCACGCTCTTGTCAGGCAGGCGGCCCTCGACGGAGAACTCCAGGTTGCCCCGCGGCACGTGGATCGCGCCGGGCAGGGCACCCTGATCGAACTCGTCCGGTTCGCGCACGTCGAGCAGATAGAAGTGGTCGAGCCGCTCGGCGACCTCGTGCGGGTCGATCTCACGGATCTCGGCCTTGGCGGCGTTCAGCAGTTCTCGCGGTGTCGACAACGTGGCTCCTTCAAGTTGGCTAAATCTTACCTGCCGGGTCAACATTAAGGTCCACTCGACCTGCTAAACCCGTCGCAGTGGAACTGCGCGAGCTCTTAGCCCAACGTCGAATGGTCCGTTCCTTCGATGGTACGCCCGTCGATCAGGAATGGCTCGACGAACTTTGCGCCCAGGCGCTGTGGGCGCCGACGGCGGGCAACAGCGCCGGCGTGCGGATGCACACGATCGGGCCCGAACTCGTCGGTGCCTACTTCGACGTCGCGACCGACGCCGCCTGGCGAGCGAGCGCCCGACGGGCTCCCGGTCTCGCACGGGCCGGAGGGGCGGTGCTCGTCACCTGTCGCGTGGCTGACTACCTCGAGCGCTACGGCGAACCCGACAAGGCGTCGTCGGGACTCGCCGAGCGGGACGCGTGGCCCGTCCCCTACTGGCACACCGACGCCGCAATGGCGACCATGGCGCTGTTGTTGCTGCTCGAAGAGAGCGGCTGGCGGGCCACGCTGTGGGGCAACTTTCGCCACGACGCCGCGGTGCTCGCGTGGGCCGACGCGAGCGACGAAGATCTCTTCGCCACGGTACTGATCGGACGTGACGACGGCGCGGACGTGGCCTCGACGTCGCTCGAGCGCGGCGTCATGTCGCGTACGAACCGGGTGCGTCGCGTCAAACGCTAGCTCCGGGCGTCAGCGGCGACCGCCGACAGGAACGCCACGATCGTTCTCGCGCCGAACGCCGTCGCACCCTTGGACACGTAACCGTGCCCGGCTTCGGAACGTGCCGGTCCCGCGATGTCGAGGTGCACCCACGGACGACCGTCGGTGAAACGCTGGAGCAACAGCGCCGCCGAGATGGCACCGGCCTTCCCGGTCTTTCCGATGTTCTTCATGTCCGCGACGTCGGACTCGAGGTGGGACTCGTAACCGGCGTACAGCGGCAGACGCCACATCGGCTCTCCGCTGTCGGCACTGGCGGCGGAGAAGTACCTCGCCAGTTCGTCGGTCGAGGAGAAGAGCGCGCCGACTTCGTCGCCGAGCGCGACGCCCTGCGCCCCCGTGAGCGTCGCCACGTCGACGATGGCGTCGGGATTGGCGTCGACCGCCAGACTCAGTGCGTCGGCGAGGATGAGACGCCCCTCGGCGTCGGTGTTCAAGACCTCGATCGTCATGCCGTTGCGGATCGTCAACACGTCACCGGGTTTGAGCGCCTTCTCTCCGGGCAGGTTCTCGGTCATCGGCGCGATGGCGGTGACGCGCACGTCCAGGGCCAGCCGGCACGCGATGGACACGGCCGCCAGCACGACCGCGGCGCCGGTCATGTCGGTCTTCATCTTCATCATCGCTTCGCCGGGCTTGAGCGACAGTCCGCCCGAGTCGAACGTGACGCCCTTTCCCACGAGCGCGATGTGCGGCAGTTCCGCGCCGGGCTTGGGGTCGTAGGTCGCGTAGACGAGGCGCGTCGGTTGCGCCGAGCCCTGTCCGACGCCGAGCAGTCCTCCGAGGCGCTCTTCCCTGATCTTGGACTCGTTCCACGCCTCGACTTCGACGTACGTGTCGACGTCGAGTCGATCAAAGGCCGCCTTGGCGAGTTCGCGCGGCGGCATCGACGCGGCGGGCGCGTTGATGAGGTGCTTGGCCCAGTTGACGCCCTCGGCCACGATGGCACCGCGTTCAACACCGTCACTCACCTCGTTGTGGGTCTCGACCGTGGGCAGGGGCGAGCCCAGCGGCACGACGTAGAACATCGACGCGGCGCCCTGGTCCTTGTAGTTGTACGAAGCAAGCAGCGCTCCCTCGACGAGGGCCTGGGTCACCTCACCGGGCCGGTCGAGTCCGTCGGTGGGCAGGAAGAACGCCACGTTCGCGTCACCCGCGCACTTCGCGGCGGCGGCGCCGGCGAGGCGGTAGTGGTCGAGGTCGTTGAGGGTCGAACCGACGGTGACGAGAGCGACGTTGAGCCCGGCGAAGGATCGTAGGACCGTCGCGCTGCCCGGCTCCTCACGAAGACCCTGCTGCGCGCACCACGCCCCGGAGAACGACCGCGGCAGCGTGTGCCCGGCGAGGGTCTTGGGCACGGTGTCGGCGACGAAGGCCTCACCCGCGTCGAAGATCACCGGTACGCAGACCGTGGGCTGGGTCGCGCCCTCTACGGGCGTCGTGACACGGGCGATACGCGACATGATGTCCTCTCTGACTAGTGGCGACTGGTGCGGTGGTGCGATCCCTCGGCCCATCGTGCCATGGTCCACACGAGATCGCTGAGGCGATTCAGGTACGCCACGACGAAGGAGTGCTCGATGTCGTAGCCAACGGCGAGGCGCTCCGCACGGCGCACCACCGTTCGCGCGACGTCGAGCGCGGCCGCCTGCTGGTTCTCGCCCGGCACGACGAATTCGCTGGGCATCGCCGTCTCGGCCGACAGCGCGTCGATCTCATCCTCGAGCCGGGTGATCATCTCCTCGGTGACGAGCGACTTTCCCGCGGCGAGCTTGTGGCGGTTGGTGGGCAGCGTCGCGACTTCGGCCATCAGGACCCAGAGATCACGTTCCAACGTGATGAGCAGTTCATTGAGTCGACTTCCCGGTTCACTGAGCGAGCGCGCCCAACCGAGCGACGCCTGCGCCTCGTCGACCGTACCGTTCACCTCGATCGGTTGTGAGTTCTTCTCGACGCGTCCACCGAAGTACAGCCCCGTCGTGCCGTCGTCGCCGTTGCGCGTGTAGATCTTCACGCTGTCAGCGTAGTGAGTGACGACAGCGCGGGTAGCCTGACTATCCAATGGAGTCTCTCGTGCGCCCGCCGTTCGCCCGTCCCAACGCGAGCGACCCGTACCTCGCGGCGCTCGCCCAACGGGTCCTCATCTACGACGGGGCCACGGGCACCAACCTGCAATTGCAGAACCTCAACGCCGACGACTTCGGCGGCGCGGCCCTCGAGGGCTGCAACGAGATGCTGAGCGTGAGCCGCCCGCGGTCCGTCGAGACACTCCACCGCTCCTTCCTCGACGTGGGCGTCGACGTCATCGAGACCAACTCCTTCGGCACGTTCTCGGTGGTGTTGGCGGAATACGGTATCGCCGAACGGACCCACGAACTGGCGCTCGCCTCGGCGACGATCGCGCGGCGCGTCGCCGACGACTACGCGAGTCCCGGGTCGCCGAGGTTCGTCGCCGGTTCCATGGGACCCGGCACGAAGTTCCCGACCCTCGGACAGATCAGCTACGACGACCTCTCGGCGAGCTACGAAGAGTTGGCCTACGCGCTCTTAGAGGGCGGCGTCGACCTCCTGATCGTCGAGACGATGTTCGACCTCCTCTCGGGCAAGGCCGCGATCGCGGCCTGTCACCGCGCCATGGTTCGACACGGGCGCGTCGTGCCGATCCAGGCCCAGGTGACGATCGAACTGACGGGGCGCATGCTGCCCGGCACCGAGATCGGCGCGGCGATCACCGCGTTGAGCCCGCTCGGCATCGACGTGATCGGTCTCAACTGTGCGACCGGACCCGTCGAGATGTACGAACCACTGCGCCAGCTGAGTGAGTACTGCGACCTGCCCGTCTCGTGCCTGCCCAACGCCGGGCTGCCCAGTGTCGTCAACGGCAAGATGCACTACGACCTCACGCCCGACGCGCTCGCCGAGCACATGACCCGCTTCGTGTCCGAGTACGGCCTGCAGGTCGTGGGTGGATGTTGCGGCACGACACCCGAACACCTCGCGCGCGTCGTCGAGTCAGTCCGGCCCTTGAAGGCCGCCGCCCGCACGCCGAACGTCGAAGCGGGCGTGGCGTCGATCTACTCGGCCACCCCCTACCACCAGGACCGTTCGGTTCTCCTGGTCGGCGAGCGCACGAACGCCAACGGTTCGAAGAAGTTCCGCGAGGCGATGCTCGAGGGCGACTGGGACACCTGCGTGGGCATCGGACGCGACCAGATCAAGGAGGGTGCCCACATCCTCGACGTCTGCGTCGACTACACCGGCGCCGACGGCGTGAGCGACATGAACGAGATGATGAGTCGTCTCGCCACGCAGTCCTCGGTGCCGGTCATGGTCGACACGACCGAGACCAAGGTCGCGCGCCAGGCGCTGACGTGGCTCGGCGGCAAGGCGATCCTCAACTCGGTGAACCTCGAAGAGGGCGACGGGCCCGGGACCCGACTCGACGGCTTCCTCACGCTCGCGGCCGAGTTCGGCGCCGCGGTCGTGGCGACCTGTATCGACGAGGAGGGCCAGGCGCGTACCGCGGAGTGGAAGGTCCGCGCCGCGCGCAACATCACCGAGCTCGCCGTCGAGCGCTACGGCCTCGACGCCACGGACATCTTCATCGACGCACTCGCGCTACCGCTCTCGACCGGGATGATCGAGTCGCGACGCGACGGCATCGAGACGATCGAGGCGATTCGACGCATCAAGGCCGAACTGCCCGGCGTGCGGACCATCCTCGGGCTCTCCAACATCTCCTTCGGCCTCAACCCCGCGGCGCGCCAGGTCCTCAACAGCGTCTACCTGCACGAGTGCGCCCAGGCCGGCCTCGACGCCGCGATCGTGCACGCCTCGAAGATCCTCCCGCTCAACCGGGTCGACGAGGAGGCCCGACGGGTCTGTCTCGATCTCATCTACGACCGGAGGTCCGAGGACTACGACCCGCTGAAGGTGCTCCTCGGTCTCTTCGAGGGGGCCACCACGACCACGCTCTCCTCCGAGTCACTGGCCGATCTCCCTCTCAATGAACGCCTGCGCCGGCGCATCATCGACGGCGTGCGCGTCGAACTCGAAGCGGACCTCAACGAGGCGATGGCGTCGGGCACCACGCCGCTCGAGATCGTGAACGACATCCTCCTTGACGGCATGCGTGAGGTGGGCGACCTCTTCGCGAGCGGCGAGATGCAACTGCCCTTCGTCTTGCAGAGTGCCGAGACGATGAAGTCGGCCGTGTCCTACCTCGAGCCCTTCATGGAGAAGAGCGACCAGGGCGGACGGGGTCGGGTGGTGCTCGCGACGGTGAAGGGCGACGTCCACGACATCGGCAAGAACCTCGTCGACATCATCCTGACCAACAACGGCTACGAGGTCATCAACCTCGGCATCAAGGTCGGCATCAACGAGATGATCAGCGCCGTCCACGACCACCAGGCCGACGCGCTGGGCATGAGCGGCCTGCTCGTCAAATCCACGCTCATCATGCGCGAGAACCTCGAACTGATGAACGAGCTCGGCGTGTCGAAGGTCCCGGTCCTGCTCGGCGGCGCCGCGCTCACGAGGACCTACGTCGAACGCGACCTGCGCACCGTCTACGACGGGCGCGTCTTCTACGGCAAGGACGCCTTCGAGGGGCTGCGCGTGCTCGACCGGTTGGGCGAACTGCGCCGCAGCGGCGTGGACGAGCCGAACTACGGGCGCGAGATCTCCGAGAAGAACGTGCAGCGTCGCTTTCGAGGCGAGAGCACCGAGGTCCCCGAAGGACTGCCGTCACGAAGTCCCGAGGTCGATCAGGATAATCCCCTCTTCAGCCCGCCCTTCCTCGGCAGCCGTGTCGCCAAGGGCATGTCGATCGACGAGATCAGCGAGTACCTCAACCTGACGGCACTCTTTCGCAACCAGTGGGGCTACCGACCCGAGGACGGCGAGGACGACGCCGCCTTCAAGGAACGCGTCAGCGCGACCCTGCGCGAACAGCTCGGCATCGCCAAACGCGACGACCTACTCATCCCCCAGGTGGTGTGGGGTCACTTCCCCGTCGCCGCCGACGGAAACGATCTCATCGTCTACGCCGACGACGAACGTCGCACCGAGGTGACGCGCTTCACGTTCCCGCGCCAGCACCAGATGCCCTTCCTCTGCATCGCGGACTTCTTTCGGTCGGTCGACTGCCCCGACCACGACTACGCGAGCTTCATGCTGGTCACGATGGGTTCGCGCGTCTCGCAACGCTGCCAGGAGCTCTTCAGCGAGAATCGCTATAACGACTACTTGATGCTGCACGGACTTGGCGTCGAAATGGCCGAGGCGTTGGCCGAACTCTGGCACCGGCGTATCCGCGAGGAACTGGGCTTCGCCGAAGAGGACGGACCGACACTTACCGGCCTCTTTCGCCAGCAGTACCGGGGTGGACGCTACTCGTGGGGCTACCCGGCCTGTCCGGACCTGATGGACAACGCCAAGGTCGCCGACCTGCTCGGCGCCGATCGTATCGGGGTCGAGGTCTCCGAAGGATTCCAGTTGCACCCCGAACAGACGACCGACGCCATCATCTGCCACCACCCGATGGCCAAGTACTTCGTCGCGTAGGACGACGCGCCACCGATTAGGCGAGCGACTTGGCGCAGCTGATTATCGCGGTGGCGAGGGACTTCGACGCCTTGACCCAGTACTTCTGGTTCTTCGCGACGTAAAGGCCGAGCGCCTTCAAGTTCTTCTGGCTGGACTCGTACTTGAGGACCGTGACGATCTCGTTCAGCACCTTCTTGGTCGCGTGGTTGGGCGCCTCGGACGCCAGCTTCTTGTAGAACGGCAGGTAGGACTTGGCCCACTTGCGATAGTTCGCGTAGTTGGTCCCCGTCGGGGTGGTCGGGTGGTACGTGTAGATCGTCGTGCAGAACGCGCTGGGACTCGCCGAACGGACTGTCGCGGCGCCGCTCGCGGGCACCGCCGCACTCAGCGAGACCACCATCGCCGCGGCCGCGAATGATCCGACAAGGGCCGATCGCGACGTTGCCACCATTCGTCTGGTTCGAGTAATCAACGTGGGTCTCCTAGGTCTAGGGAGCCTTCACCGCCCGGTTGCGGCAACGGTTTGCTGTCGACGTCTCATCGGCGACGAACACCTGTTGTCTACCAGATGAACGCCATGTCGTCCAGCATCTGCGCACAACAATCACAAAACTTGTCGGGGCGACAAGGCCTCGGGGCGACGGCGGGGATAGTGGCCCCCACACCACGTAGAAGTGGGGCCCGTCGCTAGGACGACCGTCCAGGTACGGACCGAAGCGGGGTCCGGGCGACGAAGGCCCCGGTCTCTTTGGACACCTTCATTACGCCGTTCCCGGCGTCAAGACGGTCCGCGATTTTCACGCGCAGAATCCGTAGTTCCTCTGGCGTTGCGTTTTCGCCCGGCGAGCTTGACGTCAGGTACGCAACGATGTCCTCGGCGTCAGTGCACTCCAGCGTGTCCGCAAAGTTGCGCCACTCGACGTCACCGAAGCTGGCGCGCAAGATCTCCCCACCGCAGTTCGCGTTGAAGGTCCTCGTCACGTCGGCGACGGCGTCTCCGAAGACCTCTGCGGATAGTTCGCGAAGTTCACGTAGATTGCCCGCTCCGTTGGTCGCCGCCAGAAGACAGCCGTGCGCTCCCAGCACTCGGGCGATCTGCGCCACGGCGAGAGAGGGCTCGGGCACGTGGTACAGCATGTGGTTGGCGACCACGACGTCGAACGTCTCGTCTGGGAACGGCAGTTCCTGAGCATCGCCTTCACTGGCTTCGACGGACGCGAATCGCGACAGGCCACGTGCGCGTTGCGCAGCTGATCGCACCATGGCGGGCGAGAGATCGCTCAACGTGAGCCGGAGACCCGCTGGCAGATCACGCGAAGCCTGCTCCCACATCCAACCCGGACCGCAACCCACGTCCAGGACGTTCCCGTTCGACGACCACGTGATCTGGGCGACGAGCCAGGGGAACCACGCCGTCGCGGCGGTGCCGTACTTGGCGTGCAAGTTCGCTCGAGCCGTGAGCTTGTCGGGAGTGCGGTACTGCACCTCGCGCAGGTACTCCTGATCGCTCCATGTGTTTCGCACGGCCACGTCTCCCCGTCAAAACTTGACGCTACCGTCGTTCTTGACGTTGCTGGGTTGCCACGCGCACGACGCGAATCCGACCACTCGTCGCGTGCGAACTGTCTCCCCCGCGATCACACGACTACGACCAGGCGCCGACCTCGTAGGACTGATCAGCGTCGAGAGGGGGACGCGACCGGTGTCGCGTCGCTCAACGCCTCTTTGGCGTGGTAACTCGACCTCGTGAGCGGTGACGACTGCACGTGCGCGAGCCCGAGGCGACGACCGCGCTCGGCGAGGTCCACGAACTCCGCCGGCTCCCACCATCGAGCGACCGGCAGGTGCTGCTCGGTCGGACGCAAGTACTGACCGATAGTGGCGATCGACACACCGACGGCCGCCATGTCGGCGAGGGTCTCTTCCACTTCGTCGGCGGTCTCGCCCAGGCCCACCATCAGGCCCGACTTCGTCGTGAGACCCGCCGCCGCGCTTCTCGCGAGCACCGTCAATGACCGCAGGTATCCCGCACTCGGACGAACCGCCCGCTGGAGTCGCGCGACGGTCTCGACATTGTGATTCATGACGTCGGGCGCCGCGTCGATGATCAACTGCAACGACGTCGGGTCGCCCTTCAGGTCACTGGTCAGTACTTCGACGTTGGTCGTAGGGGCGCGGTCCCTGATAGCGCGCACCGTCTGGGCGATCGCGCCCGCGCCGCCGTCGGCAAGATCGTCGCGCGCGACGCAGGTAATGACCGCGTGGTGCAGACCCAATCTGACGACGGCCTCGGCGACCCGATCGGGTTCACTCGGGTCGAGCGGCATTGGCTTACGGGTGTCGATGAGACAGAAGCCACAGGCGCGCGTGCAGCGCTCCCCGTTGACCATGAACGTCGCCGTACCCGAAGCCCAGCATTCGAAGATGTTGGGACAGCCCGCCTCTTCACAGACCGTGACGAGTCGAAGGTCCTCGGTGAGCGTGCGCAGGGACTGGAACTCGTTGCCCATGTGCGCCTCGATGCGCAGCCACTCGGGCTTTCGCGAATGCAAGGGGATACCCGCGTCGGGATCGACGCCGGCCTTTCGCAGTCGGCGCAGCAGGGGTCGTTCTGAGCTCGTGGACGCCGCACTTCGATTGACGCGCGCCACCCTGGCGTTGCCGCCCAGGCGCGCCTCAAGCTCAACGCCGAGCTGTTCCTCAACTTCGAGCGACGAGACGCTCAGTCCGAGCGACTGCAGAGAGGCGACGGGCTTGTCGGGAATGCCGCACGGCACGATCGCGGCGAATCCCGTGAGGTCGATGTCGACGTTCAGAGCGACGCCGTGGAGGGTCCGGCGCAGACCGGCGTCGTTGCGTTCAGTGCGCACACCCACCGCGGCGATCTTCGAGGGTCGACCCTCGACGTCCGCCCACACACCGGGATACCCCGCGAGCCGGTCCACGACGCCGAGTCGACCTTCGGGGTCGAAACGTCGCACCGTGGCGATGACGGCGTCCTCGAGGCGGGTGACGTGCGCCTTGCCCGCGGAGGGATCGTCGGGCACGGTGACGACGGCCCACGCGACGACCTGGCCGGGCGCGTGATACGTCACGTCACCCCCGCGGTCGGCGTCGATCACGACGGCGTCGAGTGACTCGGGTGGCACGAGGAAGTGCTCGTCGAGGGTTCGAATCCCCTTCGTGTAGGTCGGCGGATGCTCGAACAACAGGACGTAATCGTCGTGCGACGCCAACAGCGCTCGCTGGAAGTCATTCGCCTCGGCGAAGCTGATGCGACCAAGGTGGCGTCGGCGCAGCATCTAGTGCTCGCTCTCCAGGTCCAGACCCGCCAGCAACTCACCAACACGCTCGAGGTATGCCGTCGCGGCGAAGGGCTCGCAGACCCGGTGATCGAAGGTGAGACCGAGGACCAGGCGACGACCGACTTCGATCGACGTCGTGCCGTTGGCGTTCACGACGACGGGGACCTGGCGCACCGCGCCGATGGACAGGACCGCCACCTCTGGTTGGATGATGATCGGTTCGCTCCAGAGCGCGTGCTCGCTCGCCGGGCCCATGATCGTGAACGTGCCGCCCATCAGGTCGTCAGTCGTCAGGCGGTGCGAGAGGACGCGCTCGCCGAGTTCACTCACCCGTCGTGCGAGCGCGCGCAACGTCAGTCCCGCGGCCGCGTGCACCACCGGGACCAACATGCCGTCATCAACGACCACGCGCATGAACCCGAGGTTGACCGTGCGGTGGACCACCAGTTCGTCGCCGGCGAACGTGGCATTGAGGTACTCGAATTCACCGAGCGCTCGAACCGCCGCGAGACTCACGACCATCTCATCGGTGATCGCCACGCCGTCACGCGTCGAACGGCCGAGGGCATCGAGTTCTTCGAAGATGGCGCCGTCGATCTCGATCGCGACGAATCCGTGCGGCGTGCTCTGGAACGAGGACGTCATGTGTTGGCCCATGCGACGACGGCCATTGGAGAGCGCCACCACGACCTCGTCGGTCGGACCGTTGGCAACGGCGCGCTCGGCGTCGCGACGGGTGATCGAACCGCCCGGACCCGATCCACGAATCGTCGACGGCTCGACGCCACCGTCGGCGAGGATCCGCCGCACGACGGGAGAGACCACGACGCCGTTGACGGCGACCTCTTCGACGGCCAGCGTCACCGGTGCCGTATGAACCGGCGTGGACGGGGTCGCCTCACTGGTGTCAACACTCTTGCTCGCAGCGGAAGGTGACGACGCGGGTGCGCCTACGGCGTTCTCGTCGATGACCGCCACCCGCGAGCCGGTCTGAACGGTGTCGCCCTCTTCAGCGAGGATTTCCGTGAGCACGCCCGCGGCGGGCGAGGGCATCTCGGAGTCCACCTTGTCGGTCGAGACCTCGAAGAGCGGTTCGTCGCGCGCGACGGTGTCGCCCACCTTCTTGAACCACTGGGTGATGATGCCTTCGGTGACCGACTCGCCCAGCGACGGAAGCGTGACGTC
>DAIOEY010000045.1:0-2551 GCA_036745995.1 Acidimicrobiales bacterium
AGATCATCGGCTGTCGATTCGCGCCGCGGTGCGAGTACGCGACGGACCAGTGCCATCGCGAGGATCCGCCGCTCACCACCTCCGGGGATCGCGCGTAGGCCTGCTTTCACCCTGTGAGTGGATCAAAGCCCTCGTCGTGTGTTCGGCGAGCGACGCGTCGACACGGGAGCGTCCGCCGCGGCGCCGCGCAGCGAGCGCAAGGAATTGCTGCGCGTCGAGGGATTGGTCAAGGAGTTCCCGGTGAAGTCCGGTCTGGTGCGCCACATGGTCGGCGCGCACAATGGATGGCGCCGATGGCCGAAACGTTGTCGCCTCGCTCAGAAGTGTAGGTACTCGGGCGTGAAGTTGCCCAACGGGTTCGGTAGCAGTCCGATCGAACTCCGCAGCCCCTTGAGGGTCTCTTGAATGGCCATCGACTGGGGTTGGTACAGCACGGGCAGTTGTTGAGCGGCGTAGTTCGCGTAGGCGGTCAGGGTGCCCTTGCCGTAGGTGCTGGCGTTCACCAACGTGGTCATCTTCGGGTCGCTGTAGCCGCCGGCGTTACCACCGCCGCCCGGAGTGAACAACGATTCGCCCGAGGGGTAGTAATTGGGCTCGTACGTCCAGCCCGTGCCCCAGGCGCAGATCTCGAAACCTGAGCCTCCACCGCAGTCACTGATGACGTTGTTGAACGACGCGATGATCACGGTGATTCCGATGCCGAGGTTGCGCCAGCTGGTCGCCTCGGCGTTGATGATCTGCACGAGCGAGGGTGAGCCACCGGCCGCCACCACGTTGAAAGTCAGCGTGTAACCGTTGGCGATTCTTGCCCCGCACTGGTTCGCGGTGGTGCCTGGCGAGGTGCACGTGAGCACGCCGTTCATCAGTGTCCATCCGTGATTGACCAGCAACAACTGCGCGGCGACCGGGTCGAAGGGGTACGGATTGTTGAATGGTTTGGCGAGCAGGGCCGGGGTCTCGGGCGGAAGCGGGCTGTAGACGGGTGATCCGTATCCCTTGAAGGCCGCTTGGATCAGGGAATTCTGGTCGATGGACAGTTGGAGTGCTTGGCGAATGTACAGCTGATTGATCGCGGCCGATTTCGGGTCCGCCGTCGAGAAGTTGAGCGCGGCCAAATTGAAACTCCAGGTGTTGCCCACGGTCATCGTGTAATGACCGGCCAACGGCGCCCAGTTCGTGCTGGGTTGTCCGCCCGGGGGCGCGGTTGACGATAACGCGCTGGGGTCGAGGTAGCCAATGGAAAGGCGTCCGGCGATCAGGTCGTTCTGTTCGGCCTGACTCGTGCGGTACGCGCGCTCCTGCACCTTCAGCACCTGGGCCTTCTGGGGCCCCGAGTAGCGGGTATTCGCCACGAAGGTCGCGTTGCCCAGGCTGTCGAACGCCGTCAGGCGCCAGGGCCCGTCGACGCCGCTCTGCCACAACTTTCCGGTGAAGGTGCCGGTTTCGGTCGCGAGCGTGCTCAGGTAGTTGACGACCGCGGTGCACGACGCCTTGGTCGAAGCGGCACCGAACGCGCCCCCGGCGCAGTTCGCGCGTTGGCTCGGCGAGGTGCGGTCCCAGAGGTCGGGTAGCGGAGTGATCTCGGAGAGGTAGTTGTAGAAGGTCCAGTTGGGGTTCACCGGCGTGGTGAAGTTGATCTTGACGGTTTCCCCGGTGCCCGACGCGCTGGCGACCTGGTCGGGGATTCCGAATCGCGCGTTGTAGCCGCAGTACGCAGTGGGGTCGGCCCGGTACATATTGAGAAAGAACATGACCGACCTCGCGTTCACCAGTTGCCCGTCGGCGAACCGCCAACCCTTCAGGGTGATCGTCACGGTGCGATTGCCGTTGGTGAATTTCGGCGCGAGGGCCAGGGACACGGCCGGCGCGAAGGTGGTCGAACTGCCAAGACCGAACCAGTAGAGCGGTCGGTACATGAGCATTTGAAACTGATTGATGTTGTTGGTCGACGCGTACTGGCAGCTGGCGAAGGGAAAGATGTAGTTCGGATTGGCGCCCGGCGCTTCGGCGTAGGTGACGACACCCCGGGGTCCCGATACCCCCGATACCCCTGAGACCGCACCGACGCCCCAAACGGCGGTCGCCAGCACAGCGGCGACCGTCAAGCCGAGAGTTCGCCGTATTCCCATACCGAAGTGCCTGTCTCTAGTTTCGACGCGAAGCAAGCCGCGCTGTTCAAAGTGGGTGAACCCCTACGAAGCGTACCGGCCATTGCCGCGATGAGGTATTCGCTTCAACGTTGCAAGGGGCCTTACGATGTGCTAAACGCGGCGATTTCAACAGCGACGCGTAGCGTCAGGCGCCACGACGGGCGACGGCTCGGCTAGCGAGACGCACGTTCGCGGGCGTACGAACCCGAGTTGGGATTCGTGGGGCGTCGCGTCCTCGTCGAGTGCCGTTCAACCCGCTCAAGTACCGCTACTCGTCGCCGCGCAACGCAGCGCGTAGAATCGACGACGGTCCGGGATTATCGAAATGGAAGCCGCTCTTCAGTAGCGCCATGGGAATAACCCGTTGACTCGCGAGCACCGCGCCGGTGGTGAGTTCCTTG
>DAIOEY010000045.1:2651-13111 GCA_036745995.1 Acidimicrobiales bacterium
CGCCATGGGAATAACCCGTTGACTCGCGAGCACCGCGCCGGTGGTGAGTTCCTTGCCGAGCCTGATCCTGAGTGCCTTCGCGGGAATCCAGAGGAATGCCGGGCGGCGCAGCGCCTGGCCGAGCGTCTTGGTGAAGTCCTTGTTCCTCACCGGCATCGGTGACACGAGGTTGATCGGGCCCTTGAGGCCCTGATCGAGGATCCACAGGATCGCGCGCACCTCATCGTGCAGAGAGATCGGGCTCAACCACTGTCGACCGTTGGAGAGACGTCCGCCCAGTCCGGCGCGAAAGAGCGGGAGTTGTCGCTTGAGGGCCCCGCCCCTCGTGCTCATGACGATGCCGGTACGTAGGTGGGCAACCGCGATACCGGCTTCTTCGAGCGGTAACGTCGCCTTCTCCCACTCGAGGCAGACCTCGGCGAGGAAATCGTCGCCCGGAAACGAGGATTCGTCGAGCAGGTCGTCGTCGCACGAACCGTAGACGCCGACGGCCGAACCGCTGGCGACGATCGCGGGCTTTCTGCTCATCTTCAACAATGCCTCGACCATCAGAGCGGTCGCGTTGATTCGCGACGACAGGATGTCACGCTTGCGCGACGGCGACCATCGATCGTCGCCAATTCCAGTTCCCGCGAGGTTCACGACCGCGTCGAAGTGTTCGACGCGCGCAAGGTCCCCCTCGTCGATGAAGTGGAGATCGGGGTCCCAGCGGATGACGCGATCATCGGTGTCGGGACTGTCGGGACGGACGAAACGCACGACCTCGTCGCCACGTTCGTGGAGCGCCGTTGCCAACGCCGATCCGATGAGCCCGGATGAGCCCGTTACGCCGACGCGCACTGACGCTCCCATAGTTCGCCCAGCAGCGCCGCGAGGCGATCGGGGCTCGAGAGGTGAGCGCCGTGGCCGGTTCTCTCGAGTTCCATCGTCGTGATGCTCGGATTCTCGCGCGTGATCTCTTCGCACAGCGAACGGTAGTACGAGCCCAGTCGCCCGTCGCCGTGCAGGTACGCGGCAGGTGTCGTGATCCGCGCGAGGTCAAAGGGGGGAGCAGAGCGCAACATCGAGAGGTCGCTCAACAGCGCCGGACCGTCGAGGCGCCTCGACTCACGCTCGTGCTCGTTCAGTCGCTCCCAGGCGCCGTTGGAAACCATACGGCGAAAGAAGTTCTCCGCCTCGAGCGCGGGATCGTTCGTGGGGACCGGTCGTCGGTCGGGTCGCGTCAGCAGCCACGGCAGTGGCGACTCGAAATTGACGACCAGGGCCGCGATCGAGGGCTCGCGAGCGACGGCGGTGAACGTGACGACGCCGCCGAAACTGTGCCCGAAGAAAATGACGGGTCCGCGTTCGCCCTCTCGGCGCGCGAGAGCGAGCAGGTCCTCGACGTGGCCGTCGAGGTTGAGCGGGCCGAGGTCCCGCGATCCCTGGTAACCACGTCGGTCGTAGGCGATCACGTCGAAGATCTCGGTCCGGCGGGCCAGGCGCGCGAAGGACCCGCCACGGTCCAGTCCTCCGTGCACGCAGATGAGCGTCGCCTCGGGGCTGCCCACGCGCCGCTCGGCGACCGCGAGGCCCGGCACCGGCGAATCGGCCACGAAGTGAAGGCCGAGAGGGGTCACCGGGGCGGAACTCACACTGAAAACCTACCCGCTTTCGGCGCCGCACTGGCTCTTCAAATGCTGGGTCCGCCCTAGGCTGGAGACGTGACAACCACCGACGAATCCTCGTCATCTCGCTCGAATAAGGGATCCTTTGGGCCAAACGCCTGGCTGGTGGATGACATGTACGATCGATTCCTCGCCGACCCCGACGCGGTTTCGCAGAGTTGGCGCGAATTCTTCGCCGACTACCAACGCTCGAGTGTGCCGACCGTCGCGACCGCCCAGGTGACGACCCCGGCACCGGTCGCCGTCGCCGCCAAGGACGCCACGAGCATCGACGAGGAGGCGACGCCGCTGCGAGGCGCCGCGGCGCGCATCGTCGCCAACATGAACGCCAGCCTCTCGGTGCCGACGGCGACCAGCGTGCGCACGGTGTCGGCGCGACTGCTCGAAATCAACCGCACCGCTCTCAACGAGACACTGGCGCGTTCGAGTGGCGCCAAGGTCTCCTTCACGCACTTCATCGCCTTCGCGATCCTGAAGGGGATCGCCCACATCCCCGCGATGAACGCGTCGTTCGTCGAGGCCGTTGACATGAAGGGCACGCCTGGCGTGCGACGCCGCGAGCACGTCGGTCTGGGTCTCGCGGTCGACGTCGAGAAATCAGACGGCACGCGGAACCTCCTGGTGCCGGTGATCCGTGACGCTGACACCCTGGACTTTCGCGCGTTTCTCATGGCCTACGAGGACATCGTGCGAAAGGTCCACGGCGCCACGTTCGGTGCCGACGACTTCGTCGGCGCCACGGTGTCACTGACCAATCCGGGCACGCTCGGTACGGTCCAGTCGGTGCCTCGCCTCATGCCGGGCCAGGGAGCGATCTTCGGCGTGGGCGCGCTCGGTTGGCCCGCGGGCTTCGAGGCGACCGATCCGCGCGCGCTCGCCGATATGGGCGTGGGCAAGGTCTTGACCCTCACGTCCACCTACGATCACCGGATCATCCAGGGTGCTGAGTCGGGACTGTTCCTCAAGTACGTCGCCGAATGTCTGACCGGTGGTCACGACTTCTACGACGAGATCTTCGCGTCACTCGGTGTCCCCTACGAACCGGCGCGGTGGGCGAAGGACGTCAACCCCGCGGCGAACGAGGGTGACCACGAACGAATCCTCAAGCAGATCCGCGTGCAGGAGCTGATCAACATGTACCGCGTGCGCGGACACCTGCACGCCCACCTCGACCCCCTGCACAGTGAGGCGCCGCCGTTGCACGCCGAACTCGACTTGGCGACCTACGGCCTCACGATCTGGGACTACCAACGTTCGTTCGTCGTCGACGGGCTCGCGGGTCGCCGCGAGGCGACGTTGGAGGAGATCCTGACGATCCTGCGCGACGCCTACTGTCGCACGATCGGCATCGAGTAC
This sequence comes from Acidimicrobiales bacterium, assembly GCA_036745995.1. Lineage (GTDB taxonomy): Bacteria > Actinomycetota > Acidimicrobiia > Acidimicrobiales > RAAP-2 > RAAP-2. The sequence goes on from DAIOEY010000045.1 coordinate 5,675, forward strand.
GGCCACATCATGGATCCCGAGCAGAAGCGATGGATCCAGGAGCGGGTCGAGGGCGTGAAACCGGTGACCAGCATCGACGAGCAGCGTCATATTCTCAACGCCCTCAGTGAAGCCGAGGTCTTCGAGCGCTTCTTGCACTCGCGCTACGTGGGCCAGAAGCGATTCGGACTCGAGGGTGGCGAGTCGACGATCGTGGCGCTGCAGACGATGCTCGACGTCGCCGCGGACCAGGGCACGCGCGAAGCCGTGATCGCCATGGCGCACCGCGGACGGCTCAACGTCCTCGCCAACATCGTGGGCAAGTCCTACAGCGACATCTTCAGCGAATTCGAGGGCAACCTCGACCCCGAGAGCGTCCAGGGCAGCGGCGACGTCAAGTACCACAAGGGTGCGCGCGGCGTCTTCAAGAATCCCCGTGGCGTGACCATCGACGTCTCGATGGCGTCGAACCCCTCGCACCTCGAAGCGGTCAGTCCCGTCGTCGAAGGCATTGTGCGCGCCAAGCAGGACCTGGTGCTGCGACCCAGTGACGGCACCCAGCCGTGGGTGAAGGTCCAGCACTACCCGTACCTACCGATCCTCGTACACGGCGACGCGGCCTTCGCGGGCCAGGGCGTCGTGGCCGAGACCCTCAACCTCTCGCAACTCTCGGGCTACCGCGTGGGCGGGGCGATCCACGTCGTCATCAACAACCAGGTCGGCTTCACCACGGCGCCCGAGTCCGCGCGTTCGAGTTTCTATCCCACCGACGTCGCCAAGATGATCCAGGCACCGATCTTTCACGTGAACGGCGACGATCCCGAAGCGTGCGCGCGCGCCGCACGCCTGGCCTACGACTACCGCGAGGAGTTCCATCGCGACGTCGTGCTCGACATCGTCTGCTATCGCCGTCACGGTCACAACGAAGGTGACGATCCGAGTTACACCCAGCCCCAGATGTACAAGATCATCGACCAGATGCGCTCGGTGCGCAAGGTCTACACCGAGACGCTCGTGCGTCGCGGCGACATCTCGATCGAGGAGGCCGAAACAGCCCTCGATGACTTCAACGCCCGCCTGCAGAGCGTGCTCGACGAGGTGCGCACGGTCCCGGTGCCCGAACTGCACGGCGTGCCGGTCGCCGAGGTTCCCCACGACGCGCCCGCCGCGCCCACCGGTGTCGATCGCGCCACGTTGCTCGCCATTGCCAAGGCGACGACGAGCGCGCCCGCAGGTTTCACGATCCACCCGAAGCTCGAGCGACAGTTCGCCCAGCGCGAGGCGATGCTCGACACGGGCGAGGTCGACTGGGCCCTCGGCGAGGCCCTGGCGATCGGTTCGCTCGTGATGGAGGGATCGAACGTGCGACTCATGGGCCAGGACTCACGTCGCGGCACGTTCTCGCACCGTCACGCCGCGCTGATCGACTTCGAGAACGGCGAGCAGTTCGTCCCGCTCGAACACCTCGCCGGTGCCGAGGGCTTCTTCACGGTTCGTGACTCGTTCCTCAGCGAGTACGCGGCGCTGGGCTTCGAGTACGGCTACTCCGTTGAGTCGACGAACACCCTCGTCGCCTGGGAGGCGCAGTTCGGCGACTTCATGAACGGCGCCGAGGTGATCATCGACAACTTCCTCGTCGCCGCCGAGGACAAGTGGGGACAGTGCGCCAGTCTGGTGATGTTGTTGCCCCACGGCTACGAGGGACAGGGTCCGGAGCACTCGAGCGGACGTATCGAGCGCTTCCTGTCGTTGTGCGCGCGCAACAACCTGCGCGTCGCCCAGCCGACGACCGCGGCCCAGTACTTCCACCTGTTGCGAAGCCAGGTCCGTCGCGAGCACGTGACGCCGCTGATCGTCTTCACGCCTAAGTCGATGCTGCGTGCGCTCGCCATTCGTTCGCCGCTCGCGGCGTTCGAGAGCGGCTCGTTCCAGACGGTGCTCGACGACAGTGTCGAGGACCGCGCGAGCGTGACGCGCTGCGTCGTCGCGTCGGGAAAGATCGCCCACGAGGCGATCGCGCGGCGCAACGAACTGCACGCCGATTCGGTCGCCGTCATCCGGGCCGAGCAGATCTACCCGTGGCCCCACGACGAACTCGACCGGGTCCTATCGTCCTACCCGAACGTGAGCGAGGTGCTCTGGCTGCAGGAGGAGCCCGAGAACATGGGCGCCTGGCCGTTCGTGCATCATCAGGTGCACCGACAGCTCAGTGACATGACCGTTCGCCACGTGGCGCGCGCCGAGTCGGCCAGTCCCGCGACCGGCAGCTCACTCGTGCACGGTGCCGAGCAGGCCGACCTCTTGACACGGGCCATCGGATGAGTCCGACCAAGTCACCGAGGGTCCGCGTCGTCGTCGACGGGTCGAATTTCGCGACCGAGGGCCGGACCATTCCGAGCCTCGTCCAACTCGACGAGGCGGTGCGCGCGTTCCTTGAGGAGTACCCCGTGGCCGAGATCATCGTCGTCGCCGACGCCAGCTTCGAGCACCGCGTCGCCGCGAACGAGCGCGCGCGTTTCAAGGAGTCCGAACTGGCGGGCGAGATCGTGACGCCACCGGCGGGCGCCGTCGGACGAGGTGACGCCTTCATCTTGAAGATCGCCGATCGCATCAACGGCGTGGTGTTGAGCAACGACTCCTTCCAGGAGTTCCACGACGAGTATCCCTGGCTCTTCGAGGTCGGTCGACTCATCGGGGGAAAGCCGGTCCCCGGCGTGGGCTGGGTCTTCACGCCGCGCCTCCCGGTTCGCGGCGCCAAGAGTTCGCGCACGGCGAAGAAACTCGCCGTCGCGCTGCCCGGCGGCGTTCTGCCCATCATCGGTACGACCCTGACGCCGATCAAGGGCGCCAAGGCGCCCGCCAAGAAGGCGCCGATGAAGGTGGCGAAGGCCCCGGCGAAGACCGCGAAGAAACCATCGCGCGTCGTCGTCGAGCCCGTCGTGAAGAAGACACCCGCGCACAAAACGCCCGCGGTGAAGTCGGCCAAGGCGCCCGCGAAGAAGGCGGCCGCGAAGAAGGCGGCCGCGAAGAAGGCGGCCGCGAAGAAGGCGGCGCTCGCCAACGCACCGGTGATTCCGACCGAGCCGGCGGTCGCGCTGCGCCGGGGCCGCCATCCCGTCAATCCCGAGGCGGAGTTCACGCTCTTTCGCACCACCTACAAGATCGGCGCGCGCGTCGAGGGCGAGGTCACGGCCTTCGCCTCCCACGGCGCCGTGATCAAGGTCACGATGCGTAACGATCATCACGTCGAGTGCTACGCCCCCACCACGTCGCTGGGCTCGCCGCCACCCGCTCGCGCGCGCGACGTGTTGAAGCGCGGTGACCGTCGGACGTTCCGACTCTTGACCGTCGACGTGGATCGCCGGATCGCGGAATTGGCGCTGGCGTGAGCGAACCGTCACTGAACCCGATCGACTGGCTGCCCCACCGGCCCCCGTTCCTGCTGCTCGACACGATGCTCGCGATCGAACCCGGTCTTCGCGCGAGCGCCCAGTGGACGCTGCGCGGTGACGAGTGGTTCTTCCCCGGACACTTTCCGGGTCGGCCCACGACGCCCGGAGTGTTGCTGCTCGAATCGATCGCCCAATGCGGCGCCGTGGCGGTACTGAGCGACCCCGCCTACGCGGGTCGACTGCCTCTCTTTGGCGGCGTCGAACACGCCCGCTTCCGTCGTCAGGTGCTGCCGGGCGACACGGTCACACTCGAGTGCGAGATGACCCAACTCTCGGCTCGCGGCGGCAAGGGCCACGGTCGCGCGACCGTCGGCGGTCGCGTCGCCGTGGAGACGGACCTGCTCTTCATCCTCGCCGACCTGTCGTGATCGTCGCGACCTGGAACGTCAATTCCCTGACGGCGCGCTGGGCGCGCGTGCAGTCCTGGATCGAAGAGCATCAGCCCGACGTGCTGCTGATCCAAGAGACGAAGCAAGACGACGCGAAGTTCCCCTTCGCCAACTTCGCGGCCCTGGGCTACGAGAGCGCGCACTACGGACAGGGTCAGTGGAACGGGGTCGCGATCATCTCCAAGGTCGGACTGAGCGACGTAACGCGCGGCTTCGGTGCCGACGACGAGGAGGCGCGCCTCATCGCCGCGACCTGCGCGGGCGTGCGGGTCTACTCGTGCTACGTGCCCAACGGGCGGTCCCTCGACAACCCGCACTACGTCTACAAGCTCGAGTGGCTGGCGAAGTTGCGTGACGCACTCGCCGCTCGTGACCCCGAGACCCACGTGATCGTCGGCGGGGACTTCAACGTCGCTCCCACCGATCTCGACTGCTACGACCCGAGCCTCTTCGAGGGCGCCACGCACGTCAGTGAGCCCGAACGCGCGGCGCTGCGCGCGATCGAGGCGACGGGACTGGTGGACCTGACCAGGTCGCTGCATCCCGACGAGCCGTGTTACTCGTGGTGGGACTACCGCAACGGCTCGTTCCGGCGCGCGTGGGGGCTGCGCATCGACCTGCTGTTCGTCGACGAGGCGCTGGCCGACAAGGCGCTCGCCAGTTACGTCGACCGTGAGGCGCGCAAGGGTGAGAAGCCCTCGGATCACGCGCCGGTCGTTGGCGAGTTCGCGCTCTAGCTGAGGCCCTTGGGCAGGACGGCCTCGATGAAGGTCGGCCCGGACGTGGTGTAGGAACGGTGGAGCGCCGTCACCAGTTCCTCGGCCGTGGTGACCCGGGTGCTCGGCACGCCCAGCGCCGAGGCGACGCCGCACAGATCGAGAGTCGGGTCGTCGAGGTCGAGCATTCGCTGACTGGTCGCGCCGTTGGTCACCGCACCGAGGCGTTGGCGTTCGAGGTTGAGGATGGCGTAGCTGCGATTCGAGAGTGCGACCACCGTCACGTCGAGTCCCTCGCGGGCCATGGTCCACAGCGCTTGAGGGGTGTACATCATCGAGCCGTCGGCTTCGAGTGCGAGGACACGTTGGCTACTCGCGACCGCGGCCCCGAGGGCGACGGGCAAGCCGAAGCCGATCGACCCACCCGTGAGTGTCATCCATTGGTGCGCGGGAGCGAACTGCGTCGCTGCGAAGAGGTGGACGCCACCGGTGTTGGATTCGTCAGAAACGATGAGGTTCTCGGGCATCGTCGCGCCGATCGCGAGCGCGAAGTTCTGGGTCGTGAGCTGACCGGTCGGTTCGTCGGGCCGGTTCCCCTCGGTGATCGAGAGCGCGGGCGCCTTCAGGGCGTCGACGAGTTCGTGCAGCACCGTTGCGGTGTCACTGCCGGGCGGCGCGAGGTTCACGACCTCGCACCCCGGGGCGACGAGTTCGCTCGCGACGTCGGGATAGGCGAAGAAGCCGACCGGTGTCGTGGCGCCGATGAGGACCAGGGCGTCGAGTCCGGCCAACTGGCTGATCGCGAACTCGCTCAGGTAGATCAGTCGCTCGGGACTCGCCACGCCCCGTCCACGGTCCAGAACGGCGGGAAACGTCTCCATGACGACGCGCGCACCACTCGCCTGGGCGACGCGCTGGGCGAGCGCGAGCTGATCGCCACGAACGGCGCTGCCGCCGACGAAGAGGGCCGCGCGCTTGGTTCGCAGCACGTCAATCGCGTGCGCGAGGTCGTCCTGGGCGACCGCGCTCGGCGACGGGCGGGTCGCGACGGGCCAGGACGCGGGGGGATCCTCGACCGTTCCCCACGACGCGTCCGCCGGCAGGATCAGCGTGGCGACCTGGCCCGGCGGACCGAAGCTCGCCGCGATCGCCGCCGCGGCGTCGTGCGCCACGTCGTTCGCGTTGAGCGTGCGTCGCTGCCAACTCTGCAGGGCCGCGGCTATCGAGGTGATGTCACTTTGCAACGGGGCGTCGTACTTGGCGTGGTAGGTCGCGTGGTCACCGACGATCGTGAGCAGCGGCACCCGGGCGCGTCGGGCGTTGTGCAGATTGGCCCATCCGTTGGCGAGGCCGGGACCGAGGTGCAAGAGCGCCGCCGCCGGTGTGCCGCTCACGCGGGCGTAGCCGTCGGCGGCGCCCGTCGCGACGCCCTCGAAGAGGCAGAGGATCCCGCGGATCTCGGGCGCGTCATCGAGCCCGGCGACGAAGTGCATCTCGGAGGTCCCGGGATTGGCGAAGCAGGTGGTGACCCCGTTGGCCGCGAGTGTCTTGAGCAGTGCGTGCGCCCCGTTCACGGCATCGGCCGTTCGTCCAGGAGTCGGTGCGGGTTGAGCAGGTGGCCGGGGTCAAAGACGTCCTTGATCCGTCGCTGGAGCTCGAGGACCGTGGGGTCGCTCAACGCCAGGTACGGACCCTGCTTGTCACGTCCGATGCCGTGTTCGCCCGAGATCTGGCCCCCGAGCGTGAGGCCGAAGGAGAAGAGTTCGAGCAGCAGCGCCTCGCGACGCTCGTCGTCGGGCTGGTAGATCGACAGGTGCACGTTGCCGTCGCCGATGTGTCCGCATCCCGCGATGAGGGCGTCGTGGCGTTGGGCGATGCGCGTGGTCTCGTCGAGGAACTCAGGCACGCGCGACCTCGGCACGACGACGTCGACGATGTCGTTCACCCCGGCCGCCTTGGCGACCCAGAAGGCTCGCTCGCGCGCTTCGATCAGGCGCGTCGCGGCGCTGGAGGGAAGGACGTACACGTCCAGGGCGCCAGCTTCCAGCACGAGCGTCGCGAGGTCCTCGACGTCACGTTCGAGCTGCGCAGCGGTTCTCGTTTCGAGCACGATCACGAGGTAGGCCGCCGTTCGCTCGGCGATCGAGACCTCGACGCCGAGTTCGAGCGAGGCGGCGTTGGTGATCGCGGCCATCGTGAGGACGTCGAGGTATTCGAGTAGTGAAGGTTCGAGTCCCGACGCGACGATAGACGGCACGACGCGAGTGACCTCGCGCAGGTCGGCGAAGGGGACGAGGACCGTCGAAGCGTGGGGCATCGACGGTGAGAGCTTCAACGTGATCTCGGTGACGAGGGCGAGCGTGCCTTCGCTGCCGATCACGAGTTGGGTGAGGTCGTAGCCCGACGAGGATTTGACGACTGGTCCTCCGGTTCGAAGCACCGTGCCGTCGATGAGGACGAGTTCGAGGCCCACGACGTGGTGGCGCGTGACCCCGTGACGTACCGCGCGCATGCCGCCGGCGTTGGTGTTGACGTTGCCCCCGATCGAACCCGAAAGCTCGCCGGGATACACGGGGTAGCGCAGACCGCTCGGGGTGAGCTCCTCGTTCAGTTCGCGCAGCGTGATGCCCGGCTGCACGATCGCCATGTGATCGTTCGTGTTGATGCTGAGGACCCGGTTCATGCGCGCGAAACTCACGACGATGCCACCGGGCACGGGCGTTGCCGCGCCCGAAAGTCCGGTGCCGGATCCTCGGGGGGTCAGCGCCACGCCGTGGGCGCACGCGATCTTGGCGATCTCGGCGACCTGTCCGGTCGTCGCCGGACGGACCACCGCGAATGGCTCGAAGTGATGGGCGTGAAGCGATTCGTCGTGCAGGTCGTCGGGATTGTGATGAGGCG
>DAIOEY010000046.1:0-12789 GCA_036745995.1 Acidimicrobiales bacterium
TCGCGATGGGTCTGCTCTTCACGCCGCTCGCGACCACCGCCACCGCCGACGTCGACCGCGCCGACGCCGGCCTCGCCTCAGGAATGTTGAACACGTCGCGCCAGGTCGGCGGCTCGTTCTCGCTCGCCATTCTCGGCACCGTGGCCGCGGACCGCACCGCCACCTTCGTGAGTCCCCACTCGAGCGACGCATTGGTGAGTGGGTATCAACGGGCCTTCCAGATATCAGCCGTCATCACCTTGCTCGCCCTCTGCGTGGCGCTGGCCGTGCCGCGCAGGGTCGACGTCGCCAAGAACTCGTAGTCATTGCGTCGTTGGGAAGGACGCGATAGTGCGAGCACCGCCCTGCACGGCGAAGCATTCCTTTCAGGGCTAGTGTCACCTCTGACAAGAAATTGACCGGGTGATGCGACTTCGTCGGGGGTACCACCGCACGGCAGAAGAATCCTTGGAGGGATTGACTATGCATAAGGGAGAAAAGATGAGGAGCATTCGCCGTATCGGCACGATGCTCGGGGCCGGTTCGCTGGTTCTGGGCACCTTGACCGTGGGCGTCGCCGCCACGACGGTCTCGGCTTCGGCCGCGGGCAATTTCAAGGCGTGCGTCGTAACTGACACCGGTGGCATCAACGACAAGTCGTTCAACGCCTCGGCCTATCAGGGTATGAAGGACGCCGTCGCCAAGAACAAGAACATCAAGATCTCATACCTGTCCTCGCAGTCGTCGACGGACTACGTGCCCAACATCAACAGCTTCATCCACAAGGGTTGCGGGATCATAGTGACGGTCGGCTTCTTGATGGACCAAGCCACCGCCGCTGCGGCGAACGCGCACCCTAACCAGAAGTTCGCGATCGTCGACGACGCCCCCTCGGCGAAGAAGTCCCACGAGCTGCTCGGGCTTCAGTACGAGACCGACCAGGCCGGATTCCTCGGCGGAATGCTGGCGGCCGGTATGACGAAGACCGGTGCCGTCGCTACCTTCGGTGGTCAGCCGTTCCCGTCGGTCACCTTGTACATGAACGGCTTTGTCGCGGGCGTTCGCTACTACGACAAGAAGTACGGTGCATCGGTCAAGGCCCTCGGCTGGACGCCGGCGGCCGGCGCGTGCAGCCTCTCGACGTGCAACGGCAAGGGTACCTTCGTCGGCAACTTCACTGACCAGACCGCTGGCAAGACCGACACCGCGAACTTCTTCGCGCAGAATGCCGACATCGTCTTCCCCGTGGCCGGTTCGGTGGGCCTTGGCTCAGTCGCGGCGGCGAAGCAGGCCGGTGCTGGTCACAGCGTCATGTGGGTTGACAGCAACGGCTGCGTCTCTGACGCCGCTGACTGCTCGTGGTTCGTGGGCACCGTCGCCAAGGGCGTCGAGCCCTCGGTACGCGACGCGGTTCTCTCTGCCGCGAAGGGCACCTTCAAGGGTGGCATCTACGTGGGCACGTTGAAGAACCAGGGTACGCAGCTCGAGTACGGCGGCATAAAGATTCCTGCCGCGTTGAAGGCGAAGATCGCGGCCGCTAAGGCCGGCATCATCTCGGGCAAGATCTCGGTCAACCCGAACAAGTACCCAGCGCCCTAACCGTTGAGCCGTCTCACGGCATGAGGCATGACAAAGACCCGGGTCATTGCGACCCGGGTCTTTGTCATGAGTACGATAAACCGTGATGCGATTAGAGCTGCGCGGTATAACAAAGCGATTCGGGACTTTCACCGCGAACGATCAGATCAGCATTACCGTCGAGCCCGGAGAGATTCACTGTCTGCTCGGCGAGAACGGCGCCGGCAAATCTACGCTCATGAACGTCCTGTTCGGACTGCTCCACCCTGACGAGGGTGAGATCCTCATCGACGGCGTGGCGACGAAGTTCTCCAACTCGGGTGAGGCCGTGCGGCGCGGGATCGGCATGGTGCATCAGCACTTCATGCTCGTACCGGTCTTCTCCGTCGCCGAGAACGTCGTCCTGGGCTTCGAGCCGACCAAGTCGCTCAACCGGGTGGATTACAAGAAAGCCACTGACGATATCCGCCGAATATCCAAGGAGTTCAACCTCGAGGTGAATCCTGACGCGATCGTCGAGAACCTCCCCGTGGGGCTCCAACAGCGCGTCGAGATCCTCAAGGCCCTCAGCCACGACGCAGAATTGCTCATCCTCGACGAGCCGACGGCGGTTCTCACCCCCCAGGAGATCGACGCCCTCATGGCGATCATGCGCTCGCTCGCCGAGGCCGGCAAGTCAATCCTCTTCATCACCCACAAACTCAAGGAGGTCAAGGCCGTCTCCGACGTCATCACCATCATCCGACAGGGAAAGGTGGTGGGTACCGCCCAGCCAACGGACTCGGAGTCACAACTGGCCTCTTTGATGGTGGGCCGAGACGTCGCGTTGACGGTCGAGAAGTCCGCGTTCACGCCCGGCGGGGAGGTCTTCGAGATTCGCGATCTCGTGGTGCGCGACGATCGAGGACTGGTGGCCGTGAACGGCGTCTCGCTCGATGTTCGAGCGGGTGAGATCATGGCGCTCGCCGGTGTGCAGGGCAACGGCCAGACCGAACTCGTCGAAGCCATCGCCGGCATGAGACCGGTTGAATCTGGTTCCATCATGCTCAACGGGCGTGACATCACGAACGCCTCTCCTCGAGCGGTTCTCGACGCGGGCCTCGGCCACATTCCCGAGGACCGACAACGCGACGGACTGGTCATGTCGATGTCAGTGGCCGACAACCTGGTGCTCAACACGCCCCGGCGTGCTCCGTTCGCCCGGCGCGGTTCGCGAAACCTCGGCGCGATCAACGACAACGCCGAACGACTCGTGAAGGATTTCGACATCAGAACGACGTCGACCCAAGAGTTGGTCAGTTCCCTCTCGGGCGGCAACCAACAGAAGGTCATCGTCGCGAGAGAGCTTTCTCGTCCGCTGGAGTTCCTGGTTGCGAGTCAGCCCACCCGCGGCCTCGACGTCGGTTCGATCGAATACGTGCATCGCCAGATGGTGGACCACCGCAACGCGGGAAACGGAGCCCTCATCGTCTCCTCAGAACTCGACGAGGTGTTCGCCCTGGGTGACCGCATCGCGGTGATGTACGCCGGCAAGATCAGCGGCATCGTCGATCCCTCGACGAGCCGCGAGGCCATCGGACTGTTGATGACGGGCACGAGTGACGGCGTGACCCATGAGTGAGGTCGTCACGACCGGGCATCGCGCGTCACTCTGGGCCCGATGGACGTCGAAGAGTCCCATCGTGGTCACCTTCTTCGCGTTGATTCTTGGCCTCCTGGTGGGCGCGATCATCATCATCACCACGACGCCCGCCGTGCTCGACGCGTGGCGTGCGATGTTCCACAGTTGGGGTGCACCGGGTCACGCGCTCAAGGTCACGTTCGACAACGTCGGTGCGGCGTACCGCACGATGTTCACCGGATCGGTCATCAACCCGTCGAGTTTCGGGCACTCATTGACGACCGGCAAGGGCTGGTCCAACACCTTCACTCCGATCTCGGAGACCCTGACCTACGCCGCGCCGCTGCTCATCGCCAGTATCGGCGTCGGCATCGCCTTCCAAACCGGTATCTTCAACATCGGCGCCAACGGTCAGGCGGTGCTCGGCGGGATCGCCGGTGCCGTGGTCGGTTCCATGTTGCACATGCCCACCGTGTTGCACCTACCCCTGACGTTGCTCGCGGGAATCGCGGGTGGCATGCTGGCCGGTTCGGTTCCGGGTCTCCTGAAGGCCTTCACCGGTGCTCATGAGGTGATCGTCACCATCATGTGGAACTACGTGATGTACGCCTTTCTTCTCTTCGTCGTGCTGTCGACGCCGTTTCAGCAACCCGGACAACAGAACGACATCTCGCGAACGATGGATCCCTCGGCTCAACTCGCGCCCCTCTTCGGCACCAGTTCGGGTTTGCGCGTGAATTACGGGATCTTCGTCGCGATCGCCGTGGTCGCCTTCGCGTGGTGGTTTCTCGAGCGGTCGTCACTCGGATTCGATTTCCGTGTCACGGGAGCGAACCCCTCGGCGGCGAAGGCCTCGGGAATCAACTCTCGCGTCGTCTTGATCCTCGTTTTCTTGGTCTCGGGTGGACTCGCGGGCCTCGCCGGCATTGTCCAGGCCGCTAGCACCACGCACTTCATCGACGGCGGCTTTCTCATTGGCAACGCGGGCATCGGATTCACCGCGATCACCGTCGCCCTGCTCGGGCGCAACAAGCCCTTCGGGATTGTCTGGGCGTCACTGCTCTTCGCGGCGCTCGGCGTGGGCGGACGGGCGATGCAAGCCAGCACCGGGATTCCACTGGACCTCGCGGCCGTCATCCAGTCGGCGATCGTGCTGTTCGTCGCGACGCCGGTGCTCGTGAAGGAGTTGTTCAGACTTCGCGCGGCCCCGACGAGTTCCTTGCAGCTCGCGGCCAAAGGGTGGGGCTCATGACGCTCCTGAGCACCGCCAAGGAGCCTGCACTGACGCCCGCCCCCAACCGTCGAACCAGGTTCATCGCGATCACCATGGGCATCATCGGCCTGTTCTCAGTACTCGTCTTCGGACTCGGCAGCGTGGCCGGCGCGCACTCCTCACTCACCTTCAACCCGGTGAATCTCAGCTCGTCGGCTCCTTGGCACGTGGGGACGCTCACGCTCGCGACGCGCTGGACCAACATCGGACTGGGCATCGTGATGGTCGCCCTGGGAGTCGAGGTGTTCATCCGACGTCCCAGTCGCGGCGTCATGGCCCGATTCGGCGGCGTCGCGATCATGTTCCTCATCGCGTTGCTGCTCTGGGCCGGGCGAACCCCGGGGCCCTCCCAGGTCTCCTTCGTGAACGTCACCGCGATCCTCATCGGCAGTTCGGCCGTCACAATGGTCCTGGTCTTCGGGTCGCTGTCGGGCGTGATGTGCGAGCGTTCTGGGGTCGTCAACATCGCGATCGAAGGTCAGTTCATCGGCGGAGCCTTCATCGGGAGCATGATCGCCTCGACGACGCACAGCTTCGTCTACGCCGCCGTCGGCGGGGCAGTGATCGGCGGACTGCTGGGACTGTTGCTCGCCTTTCTGGCGCTGCGCTACCAGTCGGACCAGATCATCGTCGGGGTCGTGCTCGTCACGATGATCGGGAGCCTCTCGTCGTATCTGAACCTGCAGGTCTTCACCCCCTTCCCGCAGTTCAATACCGGCAATCTGGCGCCGAACCTGGCGATCCCGTTGCTATCGAAGATCCCGATCGTCGGTCCGGTCTTCTTCAACCAGTCCGGTTTCTTCTACTTGATGCTCGTGCTCGTGGGGGTCATCAGTTTCGCGCTCTTCAAGACGCGCTACGGATTGCACGTACGTGCGGTGGGCGAACACCCCCAGGCGGCCGCAACCGTCGGTATCAACGTGGTGCGCGTGCGCTACATCAACGTGGTCCTCGGCGGCGCCATCGCCGGCATCGGCGGCGTCGCCTTCATGGCGTCCCAAGGTCAGTTCCAGCCCGGCTACACCTCGGGCCTCGGTTACATCGCCCTCGCCGCGATGATCTTCGGTCGCTGGCGCCCGTCGGGCGCCGTCGTCGCGTCGGTGATTTTCGGACTCTCGGTCTATCTCTCCTACATCCTCGTGTCGTACCAGGTGCCCGTGTCGATCTACATACTCCAGATGATCCCGTACTTCATCACGATCGCGGTCGTGGCCGGACTGATCGGACGCGTGCGCCCTCCCGCGGCCGACGGACTGCCGTACCGGCACGACTAACCGCGAGAACCGAGTCCCCTCACCACTGCCGCCGAGGCCTCCATCGCCGTGCGCAGTGCCACGCCAACGTCGTGACCATTGAGGCGCGCGGCAAGGTACGCACCGGTCGCCGCGTCACCAGCGCCCGTCGTGTCGAGCACGTCGCGACTGAGCGACGGAGCGTGTGTGGTCGAACCATTGACCCGCGCGAGCGCGCCATCCGCGCCGCGGGTCACCACGACCTCATTGAAGACGAGACCGAGCACTCCGAGCGCGTCGTCGACGTCGCCGACACCGCTCAGTGTCGTCGCCTCTTCCTCGTTCGCGAACAACATCGTCGCACCGCGCGCGGCGTTCATAAAGACGTCGGGCGTCACGCTTCGCAGCGGGCCGACGGAGCAGACGTCGATCGACGTCGATCGACCTCGCTCACGGGCACTGCGCAGAGCGGCCACGGCGCCGTCGCGGGTCGCGTCATCGAGCAGGCAGTATCCCGACACGTGCAGATGCACGTACGACCCGTCGAGATGACGCAGGAGGTGCTCTGGCGTGAGCAAGCGGTTCGCCCCGCGGTCGGTCATCATCGAACGCTGGCCACTCTCGGCAATGATCGCGACGACCACGCCCGTCGACGCGTCCACCAACTGCAGGGTTGCCGTCACGCCCGCGCGCTCCAAATCCTCCACGAACAGACGGCCGGCCGCGTCGTCGCCGGCGGCACCGAGATACGTCACGTCCAGTCCATCGAGCGACAGTTCGACGGCGATGTTGGCGCCGGATCCACCGCGCCCGATTCGCACGCTCGACGGCGTGTCGCTCGTCGGCGCTACCGGTTCGTCGGGTCGCACGACGACGTCAAGCATCACGTCACCAACGACGACGACCCGTGGTGGGATCACGCTCCCGCGCTCGCCAGCGCGGTGGCGACCTTGCCGGCGAGTTCGGCGTTCGCCACCACGAGAACTCGGTTGACCTCGACGCTGGCGCCCGCGGTGTAGCGGGCGAATTCACCCAGCAGCACGGGCGTCACGTCCTTGCCGCTGACGCCCGTCGACCGCACCAACGCCAGCGCACTCGCCAACGCTTCCTCGTGTAGCGCGGCGTCGAGTTGGTGTTCAACCGCGACCGGGTTCGCCAGCAGGAAACCGGTCGGAGTGAACTCGCGGTGCGCCACGAACGCCGCGACGACCTCGTGCTCGTTAGCGACCGACCAGTCGAGAGCGAAGCCGCTGTCACTGCGATAGAAGCCCGGGAACTGCGACGTCTGATAGCCAACAACGGGGACGCCGAGCGTGTCGAGTCGCTCGAGCGTCGCGCCGATGTCGAGGATCGACTTCACGCCGGACGCGACCACCAGCACCTGGGTCCGCGACAACGCCGTCAGGTCCGCTGATTCGTCGTAGCTCTGCGCGGCACCGCGGTGGACGCCGCCGAGCCCACCGGTGGCCATCACGTCGATGCCGACGCGGTGCGCAACGGCAATCGTCCCGGCGACCGTCGTCGCGCCGTCGCGCATCGTGCCCACGGCGAGTCCGAGATCGCGTGCGGAGAGTTTCGCCACGTCACCCTCGGGCGACGCGAGTTGCTCGAGCTCTTGGGTCGTGAGTCCGACGACGACCCGGCCGTGCAGCACGCCGATGGTCGCGGGCACCGATCCATTCGCGCGAACGGCCGCTTCGCACTGACGTGCGACCTCCATGTTCATCGGTGCGGGTAGTCCGTGCACCACGATCGTGGTCTCGAGCGCGACGACGCCGTGGCCATCACTGAGCGCGTCACGCACTTCGTCGTTCACGACGACGGCGGAGTTTTGAAAGTAGGTCACGCAAAGCGAAGTGTACTGTTTAGCCGTGAGCAGTTTGAATGAGATCCCGTGGGACGAGTTGCGCACGAAGGCTCGGGTCGCCGCCACCAAATCGTACGCTCCGTACTCGAACGTTCACGTGGGCGCCGCCGGTTACACGAGTGACGGGCGCATCATCGAAGGGTCGAACGTCGAGAACGCCAGCTACGGCCTTACGTTGTGCGCGGAGTGTTCATTGCTGGGCGATCTCGTTCGTCAGGACGCCGGTCGCATCGTGGCGGTCGCCATCGTCGCGCGCGACGGCGAACCGCTCGCGCCATGCGGACGGTGTCGCCAACTGCTCTTTGAGCACGGAGGGAGCGAACTACTCGTTGACGCGGGCGCGTCGGCAACGCCCACGCGGCTGATCGAACTGCTTCCGGGCGCGTTCGGACCCGACGACCTCGGTCCGCGGAGTAGTTCTTGAGTACCTGGTCCGCGGTCGACGTCATCACGACCAAGCGCGACGGCCACGAACTGAGCGATGAGGCGATCACGTGGATCTTGAAGGCCTACGTGAACGGTGACGTCGCCGAGGAGCAGATGTCGGCCCTGTTGATGGCGATCTTCTTCAACGGCCTCGCACCGAACGAGTTGCGCACGTGGACCGCCCAGATGATCGCCTCGGGCGAACGGCTCGACCTGAGCGGACTCTCGAGGCCGACCGTCGACAAGCACTCGACCGGCGGGGTCGGCGACAAGATCTCGTTGATACTGGCGCCCCTGGTGGCGGCGTGTGGCGCGGCGGTCCCCCAACTCTCCGGTCGAGGGCTCGGGCACACCGGTGGCACGTTGGACAAGCTCGAGACGATCCCGGGTTGGCGCGCCACACTTTCCAATGACGAGATCCGTGAGCAACTCGAACGCGTGGGGGCGGTGGTGTGCGCCGCGGGCCAGGGCCTTGCGCCCGTTGACCGCAAGCTCTACGCACTGCGCGACGTGACCGGCACGGTCGAGTCGATTCCGCTCATTTCCTCGTCGATCATGTCCAAGAAGATCGCCGAGGGTACCGGGGCGCTCGTACTCGACGTCAAGGTGGGACGCGGTGCCTTCATCAAGGACTACCCGCGAGCTCGCGAGCTCGCGGCGACCATGGTGGCGCTGGGCCACGACCACGGCGTCGCGACGGTGGCCCAGCTCACGTCAATGGACGAGCCGCTGGGTCGCTGTGTCGGCAACGCCCTCGAAGTGACCGAGTCGGTCGAGGTGCTGCGTGGCGCGGGGCCCGGCGACGTGCGAGAGCTGACCCTGGCGCTCGCGCGGATCATGGTCGAACTCGTGGGCATCGACGTCGACCCGGTCGCCAAACTCGACGACGGTTCCGCCTACGAGGTCTACCGTGAGATGATCCACGCCCAGGGCGGCGACGTCGACGCGACGTTGCCCGTGGCGAGCATCAAAGAGAACGTCGTCGCGACCCGGTCCGGCATCGTGCAGTCAGTGGACGCGCTGACGGTCGGGATCGCGGCCTGGCGCCTGGGCGCGGGCCGCGCCCGCAAGGAGGACCCGGTCAGCGCCGCCGCCGGCGTCGTGTGCCTCGTGCGGCGCGGTGACGAAGTGACCGTGGGCCAGCCACTCTTTGAGCTCCACGCCGACGACGACGTCCACCTCGAGCGCGGGCGCGCCACGATCGCTGACGCGCTCGTGATCGGTGACGGGAACGTGACGGCCAGTCCCCTTCTGCTCGAACGCGTGGAGAAGTAGAAAAGTCGCGACGACGAGGGTGGATAGCCTTGGTCCATGACCGTGCTCACCCGTGACATCATCGAGAAGGCCCCCAAGGTGTTGCTGCACGACCATCTCGACGGCGGACTACGTCCGGCGACCGTCGTAGAGATCACCAAGGAGATCGGCTACACCGGACTTCCGACGAACGACCTCGACGATCTGCGCGAGTGGTTCATTGCCGACACCCCGGGCAGCGATCTCGTGCGCTACCTCGAAGGATTCGCCCACACGACGGTGGTGATGCAGACGCGCGAGCACCTCGAACGCGTCGCGTGCGAGTGCGCCGTCGATCTGGCGCGCGACGGCGTGGTGTACGCGGAGGTGCGGTTCGCGCCCGAGCTGCACATGACCGGTGGACTCACGCTGCACGAGATCGTGTCGGCGGTGTTGACCGGTTTCGCGGCTGGTACCGAGCAGGCGCGCGGCGAGGGTCGCGTCATCATCGTGCGGGCCATTCTCTCGGCGATGCGCCAAGCCCACCTGAGCGAGATCATCGCCGAGCTCGCCGTCTCCTTTCGCGATCAGGGCGTCTGCGGATTCGACATCGCCGGCCCCGAGGACGGATTCCCCCCCACGCACCACCTGAGCGCCTTTCACCTCGTGCAGCGAGAGAACTTCCACATGACCGTCCACGCCGGCGAAGCCTTTGGTCTCGCGTCGATATGGGAGGCCGTGCAGTTCTGCGACGCCGAGCGACTGGGACACGGCGTGCGCATCATCGACGACATCACCCGGGTGGGTGAGCGCTACGAACTCGGACGGCTCGCGAACTTCATTCGCGACCGACGTATCCCCCTCGAGATCTGCCCCTCGTCCAACGTCCACACCGGGGCGGCGACGTCGATCGCGAGCCATCCCATCGACGTGCTTCGACAACTGCGGTTTCGCGTCACGCTCAACACCGACAACCGCCTGATGTCGGGCATCTCGCTCTCGAGTGAGTTCGAGGCGTGCACGGACGCCTTCGGATGGTCGTTGGCCGACATGGAGTGGCTCACGCTGAACGCCGCGAAGAGCACGTTCTTCCCCTTCGACCAGCGACTCGAGATGATCAACACGGTGATCAAGCCCGGGTACGCGCGGTTGCGCAACCTAGAGGCGTAAGAGTTCGGCCATCTCGTCGCGCACCGCGTTGAGCAGGGCGCCACAGATCTTGCGCTGTTCGTCCAGGGGACGACCCTCGTTAGGACTGGCGATGATCTCGATGTAGGCCTTCAGTTTCGGCTCGGTGCCCGACGGACGGACCACGATCCGACCCGCGTCACGTAGTTCGATGTAGACGCCATCGGTCGCCGAGAGGCCGTGCCAACCCCCAGCCAGGTCGACGAACGAACTCACCGGCAGATGGCCCAGCGTCGAGGGTGGCGAGGAACGCAGGCGCCGCAGGGCCGTGGCGATCGCCGCAGGGCCGTCGGGGCCGTCGGCGCGAAGTGACAACTGACCGCCGGCGTGAACGCCAAAGCGCGTCTCGATCTCGTCGAGACGGTCGAGCAGGGTCGCGCCGGACCGGGCGAGGTCGTCGGCCAGCTGACAAATCGCCAGGGCTGCCGACATGCCGTCCTTGTCGGCGACGAGCGGATCGACGGCGAATCCGAGGGCCTCTTCGTAACCAAAGCGCAGCACCCCGTCGCCCGCGGCGCGGGCAATCCATTTGAAGCCCGTCAACGTCGTCACGAATCGAACGTGCGAACTTCGCGCCATCAACTCGAGCATCGTCGAGGAAACGATCGTTGTCGCGACAACGTCGTCACTCGCGTTCATCTCGTCGAGCAGCGTCGACGCCAGGAGCCAGCCGATCTCATCGCCGCGAAGCACGCGCCACCCGTCGCTCGCGCGGACCGCGACACCCAGGCGATCCGCGTCGGGGTCATTGGCGATGACGAGGTCCGAGGCGTTCTCGTCGGCCGTCTCCATCGCCAGATCGAGGGCGCCCGGCTCTTCGGGGTTGGGGAACGCCAACGTGGGGAATCGCCCGTCGGGAGTGAACTGCGTGGCGACCGGCGTGACCGCCGCGAACCCGGCCGTACGAAAGAGTTCCATCATTGATTCGCCCCCCACGCCGTGCAGCGGCGTGTAGGTGATCGCCAACGAGCTCGTTCCCGGAGCCGCGAATCGGCGTGCGAAGTGATCGAGGTACGTCTCCCAGAGGTCGCTCGACGCGACGCGGTGCAGCGGACTCGAACGGTCCGCGAGTACGGCCGTGGCGGCCTCGTTGGCGAAGCCCTCAACGAGTTGGTCGTTCGGGGGCACGATCTGAGCGCCGTCGGCGGCGTACAGCTTGTAGCCGTTGTCGTCGGGAGGATTGTGGCTGGCGGTGATCATGATGCCCGCCGCGGCACCCAGGGCCTTGACCGCGTAGGCGACGAGCGGCGTCGGCAGGGGCCGCGGCATCTCGATGACCGCGACGCCGGCACCCAGCAAGACCTCGACGACCTCGTCGTTGAACGACTCCGATCCACGCCGTGCGTCACGTCCGACCACGACGCCCCTCGAGGAATCGATGCCGAGGTCCTTCAGCCACGCCACGACCCCCTGGGTCGCACGTCGCACCGTGTAGCGGTTCATCCCGGCGGGACCGGCCATGACCGGACCGCGCAAGCCGGCCGTGCCGAACTGCAGCGGTTGGTCGAAGCGTCGCGAGAGTTCCGCCTCGTCACCATCGTCGAGCAACTGTTGAATGGTGGCCCGGTCGGCGGGATCGGGGTCACCCGTGATCCACGACCTCACTCGCTCAACGAGGGCCTCGTTCACAACAGCGGAACCAACTGCGCCAACAGGGCGCCGAGTCCCGAGGCCGCCGCCTGGCCGGCTTCGAGGACCTCGAGGTGGTTGAGCGGGCCCGACGAGACGCCGGCCGCAAGATTGGAGACGAGACTGAGTCCGAGGACCTCGGCGCCGAGGTGGCGAGCGGCGATCGCTTCCAGCACCGTCGACATGCCCACGAGCGTCGCGCCCATGGTGCGCGCCATCGCCACCTCACCTGGCGTCTCGTAGTGTGGACCGCGAAAGCCGGCGTACACGCCCTCGCTCAGCTGCGGCGCCGCGTCGCGCACCAGCGCGCGAAGTCGGGCGCTGTAGAGGTCGGTGAGGTCCACAAAACGCGAACCGTAGCCCTCGGGGGGTGACGCGCCCTCCATCGGCGACGTCGCCGTGAGATTGATGTGGTCGCGGATGAGCACCACCGTGCCCGGACCCTTGCTCGGATCGATGCCGCCACAGGCGTTGGTGAGGACGATCGTCTTGGCACCGGCGGCGATGACCGTTCGAATCGGATGGACCACCTGGGCCGCGCTGTTTCCCTCGTAGAGATGGACGCGTCCGGCGACCAATGCGACGTCACGTCCCGCGAACTTGAGCGACAGGATCTGACCCTCGTGACCGGCGACCGTCGGGGCGACGAAACCGCTCAGTGACGACGTCGCGACCTCACTCGTCGGTTCGCCCAGCGCCTCGGCGCCCTCGCGCCAGCCCGAGCCCAGCACGACGGCGACGTCGTAGGAGTTCACGCCGCTCA
>DAIOEY010000047.1:0-8003 GCA_036745995.1 Acidimicrobiales bacterium
TAGGGGGTCTCGACGAAGCGACCCTTGCCGCGCACGAACTGGTTCACGTGCATGATCGGTGTACCGAGCGGCGCGGCGTCGTTGCAGGGCCACTGAACGCTGCCGACCTCGTCGAGCAGCTTGAACGAGACCCCGGCGAAGGTCGGGGTGGTGAAGGCGATCTCGTCCATGATCTGGCTGGCGTCGTCGTAGTGCATCGGGTAGCCCATTGCGTTGGCGAGGTCACAGACCACCTCCCACTCCTGTTTGCCATTCTTGGCGGCCATCGCGGGTCGCACCCGGTTGATGCGCCGCTCGGCATTGGTGAAGGTTCCGTCCTTCTCCAAGAAGGACGTCCCGGGCAGGAACACGTGCGCGAACGCGGCGGTCTCGTTGAGGAACAGGTCCTGGACGACGCAGAACTTGAGCGAGGCGAGTGCGCTCTTCACGTGCTTGGTGTCCGGGTCGGACTGGGCGATGTCCTCGCCCTGGACGTACAGTGCCTTGAAGGTTCCCTCGAGGGCTCCTTCGAACATGTTGGGGATTCGTAGACCGGGCTCGGCGCTGAGCTCACGTCCCCACGCGTCTTCGAACTGGTGGCGCACGTCGTCGCCCGAGACGTGGCGGTAGCCGGGGAACTCGTGGGGGAACGAGCCCATGTCGCACGACCCCTGCACGTTGTTCTGACCTCGCAGCGGATTGACCCCCACGCCGTCGCGACCGAGGTTTCCCGTCGCCATGCTCAAGTTCGCCATGCCCATCACCATGGTCGAGCCCTGGCTGTGCTCGGTGACCCCGAGTCCGTAGTAGATCGACGCGTTCGGCGCGTTCGCGTACAGTCGCGCGGCGGCGCGAAGGGTACCCGCCGCGACGCCGGTGAATTCCTCGGTGGCTTCGGGGCTGTACTCGGGCGAGGAGATGAAGCTCGCCCACCGCTCGAACTCCTCGACGTCGCAACGCTCGGTGACGAAGTCAGTATCGACCAGTCCCTCGGTCACCACCACGTGGCAGAGCGCGTTGACGACCGCGACGTTCGTACCCGGGCGCAACTGCAGGAAGTGGGCCGCCTCGACGTGGGGACTGCGCACGAGGCTGATGCGGCGCGGGTCGATCACGATGAGCTGCGCCCCCTGCGCGAGGCGACGCTTCATGCGCGAGGCGAAGACCGGGTGGGCGTCGGTGGCGTTGGCCCCGATCAGCAGTATCACGTCGGACTGCTCCACCGAGCGAAAGTCCTGGGTGCCCGCCGAGGTGCCGAAGGTCTGACCGAGGCCGTAGCCGGTCGGAGAGTGGCAGACGCGCGCGCAGGTGTCGACGTTGTTGTTGCGAAAACCCGCCCGGATCATCTTCTGGACGACGAACACCTCTTCGTTGGTGCAGCGCGAGGACGTGATCCCCCCGATGGACTCGACCCCGTACTCGGCCTGGATCTCCTTCAGACGCGACGCCGTGTAACTGATCGCCTCCTCCCAGGAGACCCTGCGCCACTCGTCGGTGATCGACGCGCGCACCATCGGGTGCAGCTGGCGGTCGCGATGCGAGGCGTAGCCCCAGGCGAACCGGCCCTTCACGCACGAGTGACCCTCGTTGGCCTTGCCGTCCTTCAAGGGCACCATCCGTACCACCTCGTCACCACGAAGTTCGGCCTTGAACGAGCAGCCGACGCCGCAGTAGGCGCAGGTGGTGAGCACCGTGCGCTCGGGCGCCCCCGCCGCGATGACCGTCTTCTCCTGCAGTGCCGGCGTGGGGCAGGCCTGCACGCAGGCGCCACACGACACGCACTCGGACGTCATGAACGGCTCGCCCGCCGACGCCACCACCTTCGAGTCAAATCCCCGGCCGGCGATGGTGAGCGCGTACGTACCTTGTATGTCGGAGCACGCACGCACGCAGCGCGAGCACGCGATGCACGAAGAAGGGTCGAAGGTGAAGTAAGGATTGCTCTGGTCCTCGCACGCCGCCAGATGATTCTCACCGCCAGAGCCGTAGCGCACGCCGGCGAGCCCCACTTTCGTGGCGACGGCGCGCAACTCGCACTCGACGTGGGCATCGCTCACGAGACAGTCGCTCGGATGGTCGGACAGGTAGAGCTCGGTCACCCCGCGGCGCAGCTTCTCCAGGCGCTCGGACTGGGTCGCCACCTGCATGTCCGCTTCGCACGGAGTGGTGCACGACGCGGGGGTACCCTTGCGACCGTCGATCTCGACGAGGCACAGCCGGCAGGAACCGAAGGGTTCGAGCGAGTCGGTGGCACAGAGTTTGGGGATATCGAGTCCCGCCAGGGCGGCCGCACGCATCACCGACGTCCCGGCGGGTACCGTGATCGCCACGCCGTCGATGGTCACGTGGACTTCCTCTTCAGCGTGACGAGCGGGTGTGCCGTAGTCGACTTCCTTCAGCAGAGTCATGACGAGGTGCCTTTCGATCGAAACAGGTCTTCGGGGAAATACTGGAGGACGCTGCGCACGGGTTGTGGGGTGAGCCCGCCCATCGCACAGAGCGAGCCATCGGTCATCAGCTCACAGAGGTCTTCCAGCAGCGCGACGTCGGCGGTGACGTTCTCACCGGCGACGATCCGGTCGATCAGCTCGACGCCGCGTACCGCCCCGACCCGACAGGGCGTGCACTTGCCGCAGGACTCGACGGCGCAGAACTCCATGGCGAATCGAGCCTGGGCCGCCATGTCGACGGTGTCGTCGAAGACGACGATGCCGCCGTGGCCGACCATCGCCTGCGCCTGGGCGAAGGCCTCGTAGTCGAGGGGTAGGTCGAACTGCGCGGGCGCCAGGTAGGCCCCGAGGGGACCGCCGACCTGGACGGCGCGGATCGGTCGGCCCGAGAGGCTCCCCCCGGCGAACCTCTCGAGCATCTCCGCGAGGGTCATCCCGAAGGCGGTCTCGACGATGCCACCGCGCGCGACGTTGCCCGCCAACTGGAAGACCTGGGTGCCGCGCGAGCGTCCCACGCCGAAATCGCGGTAGAACTCGGCGCCGCGGGCCAGCACGATCAGGACGCTGGCGAGCGAGAGCACGTTGTTGATGGCGGTTGGCTTGGCGAACAGCCCTTCGATCGCGGGCAGGGGCGGCTTGGCGCGCACGACACCGCGCTTACCCTCGAGGCTGTCGAGCATCGCGGTCTCCTCACCGCAGATGTAGGCCCCCGCGCCGACGCGGATCTCCAGGTCGAACCGGTAGTCGCTGTCCAGTACCCGCGGGCCGAGCCACCCCGCTTGGTACGCACTCTCAATCGCGGCGCGCATCGTCGCGACGGCGTCGGGGTACTCCGAGCGGATGTAGACGAAGCCCTCGCGCGCACCGACCGCGATCCCGGCGATCACCATCGCCTCGATCAGCATGAAGGGGTCGCCCTCCATGAGCATGCGGTCCGCGAACGTCCCGCTGTCGCCCTCGTCGGCGTTGCAGACGACGAACTTCTCGTCCCCCGGTGCGGCCAGCACCGTGGCCCACTTCACCCCGGTCGGAAAGCCCGCACCGCCTCGGCCGCGAAGACCGGACTCGGTGACCTCGTCGCAGATCTCACCCGGTTCCATCGTCAACGCCCTTCGCAACGCGATCAGTCCCCCGTTCGCTTCGTAGTCCTGCGTCGACAGGGGGTCGATGACCCCGACCCGACTGAACGTCAGGCGGTCCTGGTCCGCGAGCCAGGGAATCCGATCGGTGGCGCCGTGACCGAGCTCATGGACGGCGCCTTCGAGGAAGCCCGCGTCGAAGAGGCCGTCGACGGCGTCGGTCGTGACCGGACCGTAGGCAACGCGACCCTGCGCGGTCGCCACCTCGACCAGTGGTTCGAGCCACATCATCCCGCGCGAGCCGTTGCGAACCAACTCGACAGTCGCGCCTCGACGGAGCGCCTCGCGCACGATTGCCTCCGCCACTTCGTCGGCGCCGACGGAACGGGCCGACGAGTCCCGGGGCACGTAGACCGTGGTCACGACGGCTCCCCGATCGCCGCGCTGTCACCGATCAACTGGTCGAACTTGTCGCCGTGGACCCTTCCGTGCAGACGGCCGTTGACGCAGACCGTGGGGCCGAGCGCGCAGTTACCCAGGCAGAAGACCTCGTCGAGGGTGACCGACCCGTCGGGCGCCGTCGCGCCGAATCCGAGATCGAGCGAGCGGGTGGCGTGCTCGGCGAGGGCGTGTCCGCCGACGGACTGGCACGCCTCGCCTCGACAGACCTGGATTCGTACCCGTCCCGGAGGACTGGAGCGCAGGTCGGCGTAGAACGTGACCACGCCGTACACGTCGGCGCGTGAGAGGTTGAGTTCGTTCGCGACGAGCGCGACGGCCCTCGGGTCCACGTACCCGAACGCTGCCTGCAGGGCGTGCAGCACGGGCAACAACGGTCCGCGCCCGGCCGCCGCCGCGCGGATGATCGACAGTGCAGTCTCCTCGGACCAATCTGCGCGCCGCGAGGGCGCGGGGTACTCGGCCCGGGGCATCACGGTCATGGCGTCCTCATCCCCGCGGGCGCCGCAGCCGCTAACAGCCGCTCCTCGCCCGTGTACACCACCATCGAGGGGTCACGCAGGAATCCGACGAGCGTCATGCCCGCCTCCTCGGCGAGGTCGACGGCGAGTGACGAAGGGGCCGACACCGCACACAGCAAGGGGATACCGGCCATGACCGCCTTCTGCACCAACTCGAACGACGCTCGGCCCGAGACGAGCAGGACGGTGCCGCGCAACGGCAGTCGCCCTTCACGAAGCGCCCATCCGACGACCTTGTCCACCGCGTTGTGGCGCCCGACGTCCTCGCGCAACACGAGGAGTTCACCGGTCTCACCGTCGAAGAGGGCCGCCGCGTGGAGTCCGCCCGTCTTCTCAAACAGCTTCTGAGCGCTGCGCAACCGTTCGGGCAGGGAGGCCAAAAGATCCGGCGTGACCCTCAGCGGATCGTCGCGGACTTCGAAGGCCGAACGTGTCCGCACCGCGTCGATGGAAGCCTTGCCGCACAGTCCGCACGAACTGGTGGTGAAGAAGGCCCGAGCGACGCTGTCGTCGGGAGGCGCCACACCACTCGCCAACGTGAGATCCAACAGGTTGTAGCGGTTGAGCCCGTCGGTGGCGCCGGCGCAGTATCGCATGGCAGAGAGTTCCTCGGGACGCGTGAGGACCCCTTCGCTCACGAGGAATCCCGCTGCCAGGTCGAAGTCGGCGCCCGGGGTTCGCATCGTGACCGCCAGCGACCGACCACCGACGCGCAACTCGAGTGGTTCCTCGCCGGCCAAGCTGTCCGATTGACGCTTCGGCGACTCCCCTACGGTGACCCGTAGAACCAATCGTTCTGCTGTCAACCGAACCATGTTCACTTCCTTCTTGGTCGAACTTGCACTCGACGCGTAGTTGAGTGTGGACGCTTCGTGCTCTGATGCTGCTTCTCGTCTCCACTGCAGATCTTTCCGCGATCGCGCACGCGCCCGCACGCTTCTACGAATCCAGGACACCCGGGTGTTGCGAACGGTAACCGGTCGTCCAACCAGTCTGTCGCAAACCGGTGGCTGACGCTACTCATTCCTTCGGGCTTTCGACGTCTGTTGAGCGTTGGACAGTGCGCCCGCCCCGCAGCGGAATCTCGGCACCATACGTCAGCATCCAGCCGGAGTAGAGCCGGGGCTACCCATCCGTCGTGCCAAAATACGGGTCGACGAGACGTGGGCGCCGGCGTCTTTGGGCAACTCCCTTGGCGACACCCTCTCACGTCGAAGAGGCCATCCTCCCCACCGAGGCGAGTCAACGCACGCACTGCGACACGCGAGGAATCGTGATGGCGCCACCACGTTCGTTGTTCGAACGGCGGATCTCCTGTCGAGGGTCCCTGCAACGGCCGTGGTGGTCGGTCCGGGAGTCAGGACTCCCGACGGCGATCGGGTGGTCACTGCAATCAAGGCTGCCGCTAGGTACGGCCGCACCTCACTCGCCGAGGAGACCCTTCTTCGATTCCTTCTTCGCGTGCTTCTCGTTACGCTTTTCCTTCAGCGACTTGCCGACCTTCTTGGCGTTGTGCTGGCTTGGTTTCTTATCGGCCATTGTGACTCCTCTAGCAGGCGACGTCATTGTTGGCGCCGTCGAGATCACACTCTGAGAGAGACCGTCGATGGGGCCGTGTGACGTCGAGGGACAACTCTCCGAATTGCAATCTCAATACTGACCCTAATCTTTGCCAACCACCGTCGGGTCCTTCCGGCATGATTGAGACGATACGCGGTCCACGTTGAGAATGGTGACGTCCCGGTCAGCAATGCCGTCAACCTTCAATTCGTCATTCGAACGACCGTCGAACGTGGCGCATCTCCTTCGACCCACGAGCGCGACGAAGCGGGCCCCACGTCGCGACGACGCTTGATGTTCTCCACCGGCTCGCGAGCTATGCCAGGGACATCTGATCACGTCGCCGCTCAATGACAACGATCAACGCACGCCCAGCGATGCTCGTTCATGTCGCGAGACGAGCGAGCACGTCAGCGAACTCAAGCGCCACCGGTTGCAGAATCGTGAAGTACGAGTACCCCCAACGCTCGCGGCGGGCGTGAAGTCGTTCGACGATCTCGCCCACGTCGCCCACCAGCACCATGGGTGACGCTCGAACGTCCTCTTCGTCCGAGCCGAAGTGCTGGCTGAGGTCGCGCACCATTGAAGCGGAATCATTCGTGACGTGCGCAAAACGGATCCAGGCGTGCAACTCGAGGTCGGAGAACCTCTCGCCGGCGGCCTCTCGAATCCACGAGAGCTTCTCGTCAATCCTCGATGGAACGCCGTCGCGCGTTGCCTCAGCCCTCGCCTCACTGGTCGGCAGCGACACGTTCACCCCGACGATGTCGGCGTGCGTCGCCGCGAACGTGAGCATGCGCTTGCCGCCGCCGGCGATGAGAAGCGGCGGACCGCCGGGGGTACGCGGGGTTGGGACGCCCTCGAGAGCGGAGATGTTGTAGTGCGTTCCTCCAAAGGTGAACGGACCCTCGCCCCAGAGACCGCGCAAGACCGCCACGTACTCAATCATGCGATCGACTCGCACTCCGGGAGGGTCCATTGCGATACCTGACGCCTCATAGTCGTCGACCATGTAGCCCGCACCCAGGCCGACCTCGAGTCTGCCGTTCGAGATGAGGTCTATCGTCGCGAGTTCGCGAGCCAAGACAGCCGGATGACGAAAGTCCGGATCGAACACGGCGCTCGCCACTCGGAGCGAGGTCGTGGCCACCGCCGCGCCGGCCATCGCGGCGATCGGCCCGTAGCCCTCGTCGAAGTGATCCGAAACGAACAGCGTTGAGTAGCCAAGGTCTTCCAGCTTTCGAGCCGACGCGGCCCACGACAGGCCTTCGAACGGCTCGAGCATCTCGACGCCGAACCGGAACTGCCGTAAATGCGCCAACGCTCTGCTCCGTCTCTTCACACCGCCGAATTCTCACCACTGTACGGCAGCGTCTTTCCGAGAAGCACCCTGGTGAGCCGGCGGTAGTGTTGGCCGTTCAACGCGAGCCCTGTCGCCTGCAGCCACTGCTTGCGTGGAAGCAGTCGACCCGATTCGTTCGGGCAATTCCGTCAGAGACCTGCGAGTAACCCGAGGATCAGAAGAACTCGTGGTAGAGCTCGAACCAGTCACGGATCAGGGCCAGAACTTGATTGTCCGTGAGCGCTTCGAGGTCTGAATCGATCGCACCGACGACCTTCTGGGCGACATCGGGATGTTTGCGCTCCCAGTACTGCGTGAGATGCAACATCTCGTCGGCCTTCCCCCGACCATGACCGACCAACACGATCTCCGACGCCCCCTCGACCGCCCGGGTGATCGACTCGTAGAAGGCGGGGTTGGAGTGATCGGTGTCATGCCCATGATGGTGTTGGGCCTCTCGAACATGGTGGTGGCGCGACATCTCACTCGGTGCGTGGATACTCTCAGGCTTGACGCCCGGCTCGTCGCCGCTGGTCCACACTCGCGCCTCATCTCGCATGATCGCAACCGTCATCAGTCCGCCATCGCCTTCGCTCATGGGCAACCTCCCGTC
>DAIOEY010000047.1:8103-9160 GCA_036745995.1 Acidimicrobiales bacterium
CCGAACAGCGCGAGACCGGCGACGGCCCCGACCACTCCGGCGACCGTGATCCACCCCGCGGCGGTGGCGCGAAAACTGTGGGTGAAGATCTCGGTGCTCAACGCGGTCATGGCCGGTGACAGGATGCCTCCCGCCCCGACGCTGAGCACGTAGCCGATGACGAAGCCGACGCGACCGCCGCTGTAGGCGTACGTCGACGCCACCGCCGTCGCCACGACGCCGAGCCCCACCGTCCAGCGTCGACCAACGACGCGGGCCAGCCGCTGGCCGACGAGCAGTCCCGCCAAACCGACGAGACCGCTGACCACGACCACCGTGGCGACGGCGCCAGGGCTCATCTTCAGGATCCCTTCGCTGTAGACGAAGGTGAAGCCACCGGCGGGACCCGTAATCACTCCAATGGTGAGCGCCA
This sequence comes from Acidimicrobiales bacterium, assembly GCA_036745995.1. Taxonomy (GTDB): domain Bacteria; phylum Actinomycetota; class Acidimicrobiia; order Acidimicrobiales; family RAAP-2; genus RAAP-2. The sequence continues at coordinate 8,516 of DAIOEY010000047.1, forward strand.
TGGTGGCCACGATGGCGAGTCGGCCGAGGAAGTCCCTCGGTACGGCGCCCAGACGGGCCAGCGGCACGTCGGCCGATCGGGGCACCGGTTCGGGGACCGAACGTAGCAGCGGCGCGATCACGAGCACCGGGACGAGGGCTAACGCGAAGAGCCAGCGGAATGAGCCCGACCCCCGAATGATTCCGTGGAGTACCGCCGAAAGACCGGCACCAATGCCTGCTCCGGCGGCGATGATCACCAGGCGCTGAATTCGTAAGGCGGTACTCGCCAGTTCCACGGTGATGACCTGCACCAACGTCAACGCCGCCGTCAACAACGGATGCGCCAGGGCGAAGCACAGTACGAACACCCAGTAGCCGGGACTCAGTGCGGCCGCGGCGGTGACGAGCAGGCCCAACACCAGCGTGCGCCGTAGGACCTTCGTGCGACCCCATCGATCCGCCAGTGACGCGAGCGGTAATGCCCCCAGTGACGCCACGCGAAAGATTGCCAGCCCGACGCCCAGTACCGAGCCCGAGAGCCCCACCACACTCGCCAGCGATCCACTCGTCGACGGGTGGCCGAAGTGGCTGGCCACGTCGTTCAACGAGGTGGTCGCGCCGAACTGAGCGAAGCTGGCGACGAGCGCCACCGAGAAGAGAATGA
>DAIOEY010000047.1:9260-12719 GCA_036745995.1 Acidimicrobiales bacterium
CCGGCGAGGCCGACGGTCTTGAGAGGAATCACCGGAACGCCCAGACTGACGGCGAGCAGCCCGATGCCTGATTTGAAGTCCTGCAACTCGGCGGTTCGACTGATGGCGCCCTCGGGGGCGATGAGAACGTTCCACCGGCGATCGATCATCTCACCGACGTACTCGAGGCTCGGCATATACGGCTCGCTGCGGGCGAAACTGAAGCCGGCGAAGCACAGGCGCACCAGGAAGGCCAGCACCCGGTGAGCACGCAGAACGTCGTCGGCCGTCGCGACGGCCAGTCGCTTGCGGATCTTCGGTGGCAGAGCGTGGTAGATGACGGGTCCGTCGAAGTCATCGCAGTGGTTGAAGATGAAGATTGCCGCCGTGTCGAGATCATCAAGTACGTCGGCCCCGACCACCTCGGTGTTCACCCATATTCGTACGATGGCGTGCAGCACCCCGTCGCGAAGCCCGTTGCCGACGAACCGTACCCAACGCCAGTAGGGCCAGACCGGAGGTCGAGGCACTTCTTCAACGGGACCTCCGTGCTCCACGAGTTGGCGCAACTGCGCGACCGTGGTCGATGGCGTGACGCTCTCGTCGGAGATGGTGATGCCGAGTTGCTCTTCAAGGAGTGACACCACGGTGAGTCGTCGCAGCGAATCGAGGCCGATGTCGGCCAGGTGGTCGGACTCGGCGATCGCTGCGTGCGCGTCGTTCAGACTCATTCGAATGACGTGCAGTAGGGGGTCGCTCGTCGTCGCGACGCCGTCGCTCGTCGTCGGTTCCCCGTCGTTGGTGGCATCCGCCCATACCTGCACTTGGCGACGATCAATCTTGAGCAAACGCGTTCGGGGAAAGTCGCTGTTCGGCCAACGCCGCCAGGTGTCGACGTGCTGAAACGACTCCAGTTGGGAGTTGATCTCGGCGATGGCGCCAGTGACAATCTCATCTGGTTCGTCGGAGGTGACGACCGCCACGACCGATTCACCGCGTGGACCCTTGACCCCGACGGCGCAAAGGTCCCGAAGGCGCGCATCCCCGTGGGCGACGAGTTCAATGTCCTCGGGAAAGACCTTCAGGCCGCTGCTGCGCACGATCGCGAACTTGCGTCTTCCCTGAATGCGCAACCAACCGTGGTCCAGGCGACCGACGTCACCGGTCCGGAACCACCCATCGTCGGTGAACGCCTCGCGGGTGGCGTCTGGGTTGTGCCAATACGCGCTGAAGACGCTGGGGCCCCTGGCTTGGATCTCATCGTCGTCGCCAATGCGTAGTTCCACGTTGTCGAGGGCGCGCCCCGGCGAGTCGAGGCGTCGCCCGCTCAGGTCGTTGCAGGTGAGGATCGGTGAGGTCTCGGTGAGTCCGTAGCCCTGGACCATTCGCACGCCCATCCGCTCCCAGGCCGTCGCGACGTCGCTCGGTATGGGTGCTCCCCCGGTGATCACGAGATCCAGGTGTCCACCAAGCCGTGCGTGAACACTGTGAAAGAGCATCCGTCGTACCGGGAATGGAAGATGGCCCGCGATCCTGGTGGCGACCGAGAGGGTTCTCGCCTTTCCTTGCGCATCCGCCACTTGCTGTATGCGCTCGAGCATCAGTGCCAGCAGTTGCGGTATGGCCAGCATCATGGTGATCTCGTAGTCCATCAGGGCTCGCGAGATGGCGAAGGGTGTCACCCGAGGTACGTAGAAGATGCTGGCGCCGCGTGACAGGACGGCGAGACTTCCGGTCAACTCGTACATGTGCGACAGGGGCAGGACCGAGAGGAGGCGCCAGTCGGCTTCTATGGCAATCCGCCCTTGAATACCCGAAATGTTGGCGAGTACGTTCCCCTGGGTCAACACCACGCCCTTCGGATCGGCGGTCGTCCCCGAGGTGAACACGATAAGGGCCGGCCAGTCGGGCTGGAGCTCGATCCTGGGAGCATCGCAGGGCTGACCCTCGATGAGTACGTCCAACTCCTCTAACCGGAAGGTCTCCACCGACGCGTCGATACCCACGTGTTCGAACTGGTTCAGAAACACAATCTTCGGCTCCGTCTCCTTGACGAACCGCATCGTCGTTTGCGGAGAACTGTTCACGTCGACCGGCACGAGAACCGCACCCAATAGCAACGTCCCGAGCAGTAATTCGACCCACTGCGGTGAATTGGCGGCGACCACCATCACCCGGTCTCCCCGTTCCACCCCTTGCGCGGAGAGAAAGTGTGCGGCTTGGTAAGCGCGCGACTGCAGCTGGCGATGAGAGAGTCGTTCGACCTTGAGGAACGATCTCGTCGTCAGGGCCAGGACGTCGCGATACTCGTCAAGACCGGCGACGTACTGGTCGAAGTCGCGATAGGTCACGACGCAACTCGAATGGCCACCGCGATTGCGTACTCACCATCATGGGATATCGATACTTCGAAGTGCTGGGTTCCAACAGTTGCGTGTGGTCTGCCTGAGGCGTCGTGGGTGATCTCGATGTCGATCATGCGTGGCGGAGGTGCCAACGACGCCTTGATGACCGCTTCCTTGGCCGCCCAGAGTCCCGCCAAATGTTGAACGCTCTGATTTTGCAATTCCGTCTCGCGGAAGGTCATTCGCCGGAGATGTCCACCACCGCTTTCCAACAGCCGCTGGAACTCGGGGACATAGACGAGATCAATTCCGATCATGCTTCACGCCTCAGAACGATGTGATGGCCGCTGGCAATGCGAAGTGCTGGCTCCTTGAGACGTTGTTTACACCCTGGCCCGTCAACTTGAATCCTAGGTCTCGCTAAAGGTTCAGAACCGGGAGCGGACCAATGATCCCCACGCGGAATGGCCAGTTCGAACGCGACCGGAAGTGTGTCTTCCGATCGGTCCATTCCACGACGCGACGTTGCGTCGCGAACTGCTCAACGGTTCGCTCTCGAAGGGGTCCGAGCGACGGCACTAACTCAAATGCGTCCTCATTGACTTAGTAACCCCGCAAATGCTAGCTTTTCCCTCGAATAGGGTTGCAAACATGAACAGAACGCGTCAAGAATCGGCTTGTCCTCGACTCGTGACGACGACCGCGATTCTTCCGCGTCTTGATCTTTACGTTCGATTGAAGTGACCGACCAAAGGGGGATCCACTTGATGGCCACCAGCAAGTTTCGTAGCGTAACGAGTCGCCTTGGCATCGCCCCGCCTGCTGGTGGCCGCGCGTTGCTCGTCGCGTTGGCGACCGTCGTCTCCGTTGTCTTCGGCGGAGCCATCGCTCCGTCGGTCGCGAACGCCTCGTCGACCAAGCATTCCGGAACGGTCGACGTGCTCTACGCGGGATCGCTCCTCGATCTCATGCAACAGCGGATTGGCCCCGCATTTCACAAGGCCACGGGTTACACGGTCACTGGCTTTTCAGCCGGCTCATCGGCACTCGCCACCGAGATAAAGGGTGGCACCGAGGTCGGCGACGTCTTCATCAGCGCCTCACCTACGGCGGACAGCAGTCTGATCGGCGCGTC
>DAIOEY010000048.1:0-1971 GCA_036745995.1 Acidimicrobiales bacterium
CAGGAACATTCGACGTCCGACGATCTCGACGCGCGCAAGGCCACGATCCTCGAGGCCGTCGTGAACGAGCACGTCGACACCGCCCAGCCGGTCGGCTCCTCCTCGGTCGCCTCGAACGCCGACGTGGTGGTCTCGCCCGCGACCGTGCGCTCCGAGATGGTCGCCCTCGAACGCGACGGGTACCTCGCCCAGCCCCACACGTCGGCCGGCCGGGTGCCGACCGACAAGGGCTACCGCTACTTCGTCGACCACCTGAAGTCCGGTGTCCTGGGTGCGGCCCAGCAACGTCAAGTCAACGAGTTCTTCGCGCACGTGCGCGGCGAGGTCGAGGACGTCCTCGAACAGACGTCGTTGCTGCTCACCAAGATGACGAGTTACACCTCGATGGTCGTGGGCGCGGGACACTCGAGCAGCACCGTCTTGAGCGTGCAACTCGTCAACCTCGACGCGCGCCACCAGCTGCTCGTCACCGTCTTTTCCGACGGCGCGGTCGTCAAGCACAGCATCATGTCGGCCTTCGACGTAACGCCCGTCGACGTCGCCGAGTCATCGCGTCAGCTCAACGCACTGCTGATCGGCACGACGCTCGACGCGCGCGTCCAGGTGCCTTCGCGCACCGACCACGTCGCGACGCTCGTGCGCGACGCGGTGAGCGTGCTGCACGCCGAACAGCCCACCGCCGAAGGTGAGCAGGTCTTCATCGGCGGGTCGTCGAAGGTGGCCGAGGTCTTTGACGGCGTCGACACGGTGCGCAAGGTGCTGGGCATCCTCGAGCAGGAACTGCTGGTCGTCTCGCTCGTCCAGGACATCTTGAACCAGGGACTTTCCGTGGCGATCGGCACCGAACACGGCTACGAGCCGTTGTCGTCGTGCGCGGTCATCGTCTCGCCGGTCACCATCGACGGCATGCCGGCGGGCGCCGTGGGACTCTTGGGGCCGACGCGCATGAAGTACCGCGAGGCGATGGCCGCCGCGCAGGTGGTCTCCCAACACCTCACCCGACACTTTGCTGGAGAAGAAGAGCGTGGCTAACACCGATCTGTACGCCGTGCTCGAGTGCGACGCGAGCGCCTCACCGGACGATCTGAAGAAGTCCTATCGACGTCTCGCTCGTCAGTACCACCCCGACGCCAATCCCGGTGACCCGAACGCCGAGGCGCGATTCAAAGAGGTGTCCCAGGCCTACGAGATCCTCTCGGACCCCGATCGACGCGCCAACTACGACCGCTTCGGATCCGACGTCGGCGCGGGCAATCCCTTCGGCGCGGGTTCGGTCCAGGACATCTTCGACATGTTCTTTGGCGGCATGGGCGCGAGGTCGCCCCAACGCCGTGGTCCCCAGCCCGGTCCGGACGCCGAGATCTCGATCGACATCACACTCGACGACGCCGCCTTCGGCGCCGCCCACGACGTGACGGTCACGCTGCCCCAGCGCTGCGCGACGTGCGAGGGCTCGGGCTGCGCGCCGGGCACCGCACCGATCCGTTGCGAGGAGTGCGACGGGGTGGGCGAGGTGCGTCGCGTGCGCAACTCCATCCTCGGACAGATGGTCACCTCGACGCCCTGCAATCGCTGTCACGGGTCGGGTTCGCGCATCGAGTCGCCCTGCAATGACTGTCGCGGTGAGGGCCGGCGTAACGCCCCCTCGACGATGACCGTCCAGGTCCCCGCGGGGGTCGAGGACGGCTCGACGATGCGACTGGCCGAGCGCGGACCGGCCGGCGCACGCGGAGGGCCGAACGGTCGACTCTTCGTGCACCTGCGCGTGACGCCCGACGAGCGCTTCGAACGCGTCGGTGACGACCTGCACCACGAGGCGCACGTCGCCTTCACCCAGGCCGCCCTCGGGGCGACCATCGAGGTACCGACGCTTCGTTCGAGTACGAGCGTCGACGTGGAGCCGGGTAGCGCGAACGGCACCGTGCACCGGATTCGACACGAGGGGATCGAGCACCTGCACGGTCGTGGTCG
>DAIOEY010000048.1:2071-7917 GCA_036745995.1 Acidimicrobiales bacterium
GCACCGTGCACCGGATTCGACACGAGGGGATCGAGCACCTGCACGGTCGTGGTCGCGGTGACCTGTACGTCCATCTCGTGGTCGACGTGCCGACGTCGCTCGACGAGGAGTCGACCGATCTGCTGCGCCAACTGGCGACCCATCGCGGAGAAACGGTGCGCGAGCACATCGGCGGACTCTTCTCGCGCCACCGCGGATCCAAGCGATGACCTACGCCGAATGGCCACGTCGCGTGGCCGCGTTGGGACAGTTCCGCGTGGACGATCCCCAGCGTCCCGAACTCTCGCGTGACGACGAGCACCATCTGCGCGCGGTGCTGCGCGCGCGACGAGGCGAGGAGATCGTCGTGACCGACGGTCGCGGATCGTGGTCGTTGTGCGAAGTCGCCGAGATCGGACTGACGCGGGTGAGCCCGGTCGAACTGGACCCGGCGACGGCACCCACGACCTTGTACCTCGTTCCCCTGAAGGGTGACCGCAGTGAGTGGGCGGTCGCCAAGGCGACCGAACTGGGGGTCAGTCGCATCGTGCCCCTCGTCTCGAAGCGGCTCGTGGTGAAGTTCAATGACGACACGCAGCGAAAGATCCTGGCGCGTTGGCGACGCATCGCGTCCGAGGCGGTCGGACAGTGCCGACGAACGTACGACGTGATCGTCGACGAGCCGATGAACGTCAGTGACGTGCCGGTGAACGTCGCGGTAGCGGACTTTGACGGCTCGGGCGACTGGACCGGCGTGACGGCGGTCGCGATCGGACCCGAAGGTGGTTGGGCTGCTGACGAATGGCCCCTCGCGCATCGACGGGTCTCGCTTGGCCCGACCGTGTTGCGCGCCGAGACGGCCGGCGTCGTTGCGGCGTCGCTCTTGGCTTTCGGTGCTGGTGGGTGGGGATTTACCCTGGACGGGCGGCGCGATAGGTAATGATGAGAGCACCACATGAGTGATTGCCTGTTTTGCAAAATTGTCGCGGGGGAGATTCCGTCGAAGTCCGTGGCGCAAAGTGAGACCGCGTACGCGTTCTACGACGTCGCTCCGCAGGCGCCGGTCCATGTCCTGGTCGTTCCGAAGGAACACATCACCAGCGCCGACGAGGTCGCCAGTACCCACGGGGGCATCGTCGACGACCTGGTGCTGCTCGCCCAACGCGTCGTCGAGATCGAGGGCGTGCGCGAGAGTGGCTATCGACTCGTGCTCAACGTGGGCGCCGACGCCCAGATGAGCGTTCCTCACCTGCACCTGCACGTACTTGGCGGACGGCGATTGGAGTGGCCCCCCGGATGACCTTTGATGCCACGGCCGAAGAGGCCCTGACGGCGACCACCTTCGTTCCCAACACCCACCTGATGTCCGGGCTGCTCGGTCCGCGTGACGAGCACCTTCGCGTCGTCGAACGAGCGTTCCCCAATTCCAAGATCCGCGTCCAGGGCAACCAGATCTCGGTCGCCGGACCCGACGCCGCGAAGGTCCTTCGCCTCTTCGACGAGCTCGTGCTCGTCCTCGAGAGCGGTCAGGCCCTCGATCCGACGAAGATCACCCGCACCATCGACATGGTCGACGACGACCTGCGCCCGAGCGAGGTGCTGCGTCACGAGGTCGTGCGCGGCGCCAAGGGCAAGCCCATCCGTCCCTCGACCGCCGGTCAGAAGCGCTACACCGACGCCATCGACGCGTCGATCATCACCTTCGGCATCGGGCCGGCCGGAACGGGCAAGAGCTACCTGGCCGTGGCGGCCGCGGTGCAGGCGCTGCACCGGCGCCAGGTTCAGCGCATCGTCTTGACCCGACCGGCGGTCGAAGCGGGCGAGCACCTCGGTTTCCTGCCCGGTGACCTCATGGCCAAGGTCGATCCCTACCTGCGCCCCCTGTACGACGCGCTGTACGACATGGTCGGACCCGACGGCGCGCAACGCCTCATCGCCAACGGCACCATCGAGGTGGCGCCCCTCGCCTTCATGCGCGGGCGGACCCTGAACGACTCGTTCATCATCCTCGACGAGGCCCAGAACACCACGCCCGAGCAGATGAAGATGTTCCTCACCCGCATCGGCTTCAACTCCAAGGCCGTCGTCACCGGTGACGTCACCCAGATCGACCTCAACGGCCGACCGAGCGGTCTCGCACTGATCGAGAAGATCCTCTGGAACGTCGAGGGCATCAGTTTCGTGCACCTCGGCGCGAAGGACGTCGTGCGTCACCGCATCGTGGCCGACATCGTCGCCGCCTACGACCAGCACTCGTCATGACCATCGACATCTACGCCGCTGACGAGCAGCACGACGTCGGTATCGACCTCGAACGCTGGATCGCCCTCGCCAACGGCGCGCTCGTCGACGAGGGCGTGCGCGGACTCGCCGAGGTGTCGCTGATCTTCGCCGACGAACTGACGATCACGTCGCTCAACCAGCAGTTCATGGGCAAGGACGAACCGACCGACGTCTTGAGTTTCCCCATTGACGGCGAGCCCGAACCGACGGGTCGCGTGCCCGACGCCGGCGGCAGCGGACCGGGTGAGCCGCCGATGCCCGAGATCCCGCAACTCATCGGCGACATCGTGATCTGTCCGGCGGTCGCGGCGCGCAACGCCGTCGAGCACGAGTGTTCACTCGAGGACGAGTTGGCGTTGCTCGTCGTGCACGGCGTGCTGCACCTGCTCGGCTGGGACCACGTCGTCGACGAGGAGGCCGAACGCATGGAAGCGCGCGAGCGCGAACTGCTCGCTCGCCACAACCGGGCGGGTCGCGCGTGATCGCGACGGGGACCTGGTCGACGGGCGACACCTATCTTTCCCTCAGCGTCTTGATCCTGCTCGTCCTGTCGGGCTTCTTCGCCCTCGCCGAGACGTCGCTCGTGCGCATGAACAAGTCGCGCGCGAGGTCACTGCGCGAACAGGGACGACACGGATCGCGCGCGCTCGTGGCACTCTCCGAGGCACCCGAGAAGTTCCTCAATCCGCTGCTCCTGTTGGTGCTGATCTGCCAGTTGGTGTCGGCCACGATGATCGGCGTGCTCGCGGGTCATCTCTTCGGCGCCGCGGGCGTGCTCGTCGCGACCGCGGGCGAGGTCGTCGTCATCTTCGTCATCTTTGAAGCCATACCAAAGAACTTCGCGGTCCAGTACCCCGACAGTGCGGCCCTCGCGGCGGCGCCGGTCGTGGGGACGATCCTCAAGTTCTGGCCGATCAAGTGGATCTCGAGTCTGCTGTTGTCCATTGCCTCGTTCGTGAACGGCCTCTTCGGATCACCCGGTTCGAGCCAGCGCATGACCGAGTCCGAGATCCTGGCGATGGCGGACGTCGCGCACGAGGACAAGGCGATCGCCTCCGAGGAGCGCAACTTCATCCACTCGGTCATCGAGTTCGGCGACACGATCGTGCGCGAGGTCATGGTGCCGCGCATCGACATGGTCGACATTGCCGGCACCGCGACGATCCGTGACGCGCTCGATCTCGCGATCGCGACCGGACGCTCGCGGATCCCCGTGTTCGGTGAGGGCGTCGACGACGTGGTCGGCATCGTCAATCTGCGCCACCTCGCGGGGCTCGTCGCCGAGGGCCACGGCGCCGCACGCGTGCGCGACCACATGGGTATGGCGAAGTTCGTGCCCGAGACCAAGCGCGTCGCCTCACTGTTGACCGAGATCCGTCGCGCCAAGACCCACCTCTTCGTCGTCGTCGACGAGTACGGCGGCACGGCGGGGCTCGTGACCCTCGAGGACATCCTCGAAGAGCTCGTGGGCGAGATCACCGACGAGTCCGACCCCGAGATCGAGGTCGAAGAGACCGGCCGGTCCCTCAACACGGGCCTGATGGTGAGCGGTCGGATGAACATCGACGACGCCAACGTGGAGTACGACCTGGCGCTGCCCAAGGACGGCTGGGACACGGTCGGCGGCCTCGTGCTCGACCTCGCGGGCGGGGTGCCTGAGGTCGGTGACGTCCTCGAGACCGGCGACTGGCGCTTGACGGTCGTGCGAATGGACGGTCGGCGCATCGAGGACGTGCTGATCGAACCGTTGGACGACGACGAATGACCAGGTCGGGGTTCTGCGCGATCATCGGACGACCGAACGTGGGAAAGTCCACACTGTTGAATCAGGTGATCGGCACCAAGGTGTCGATCACGTCGCCCTCGCCCAACACGACGCGCAACGCCATCCGGGGCATCCTCACCGAAGACGGCGTGCAGGTGATCTTCGTCGACACCCCCGGCATCCACCGTCCCCGCACCACGTTGGGCGGACGACTCAACGACGCCGCGCGCGCCGCCGCGGACGACGTCGACGTGATCCTGGCGATCGTCGAAGCGGGCGCGGCGATCGGACCGGGCGACCGAATGGTGCTCACGACGTTGCTCGAGTCGGCGCGCCACGAAGGCGGCCCCAAGCCGTGCGTGGTCGTGAACAAGATCGACCGTTCCTCGCGCGAAGCGACGGCGGCCCAGCTGATGGCGGCGCTCGACGCCGTCAACGACATCGCCGCGGAGCGTCACCTCGAAGCGGCGGCCGCTCGGGTGGAGTACTTCGCGGTCTCGGCGAAGACCGGTGAGGGCACGGCCGAATTGGTGGCGTTCGCGCGTGACGCGATGCCCGAGTCACACTTCTTGTTCGACGAGAACGAGGTCTCCGACGTCCCCGAGGCGATGTGGGTCGCGGAGCTCGTTCGAGAACAACTGGTGCGAAAGACCAAGCAGGAACTGCCCCACTCGATCCACTGCCGTGTCACCGAGTTCGAGTGGCCCCACATCACCGTGGAGATACTCGTCGAGCGTGAAAGCCAGAAGGGCATGGTGATCGGCAAGGGCGGACAGCTCTTAAAGGACGTCGGTATCGCCGCGCGCCGCCAGTTGCCCGAGGGTTGCTTCCTCGAGTTGCGCGTGTCGGTGGAGCCGGGTTGGCAGAAGCGCGACGACATCCTCGACCGTCTGGGTTACTAGGAGAGCGGGTCGAGCGCTTCGAACTGGCGGCGAACGGCGCTCGCCGAGAGCATCGTCTCGGGCACCGCGGCGCTGCGGGTGCGCACGATGATCGCGGCCACGATGAGCAGCACGGGAAACACCGCGATGCCGAGCGCCGTCGTGGGCAGACCCAGGTACTTGAGACCGCTCAGCATCACCACGCCGGTGATGATCGGGCGTATGAGGTGGTTCGAGCTGCGCGACGAGATCAGCGATCCAATGATCACCGCGGGCACGCTGCCGATGATGATCGACGTCGTCAGCGCGAAGGCGACGTGTCCAAAGAGCAGCGTCCCGGCCGTCGCGCCGAGCGTCAACGGCACCGACTGGGCGAGGTCGGTGCCCACGAGCTGATCGGTCCGGATGGTGGGGTAGAGCGCGAGAAGAAACACCAGGATGAGCGAACCCGCGCCGACCGAGGTGAGCCCGACCATGAAGCCTCCGACGACGCCGACGATGATCGTCGGCCACTTACGGATCGCGAGCACGTCGGTCGTCGCCTTTCGCTGCTTCAGCAGCAGTCCGCGAAAGATCATCGCGCTCGCGCCGAGTACGAGGGCGAGTCCGAGTAGCACCTGGAGGGTGCGTTCGGCGTCCACGCTCTCGCCCATGAGGTGCATCGCGAAGGTTCCGGCGAACGCCGCCGGCACCGATCCGTAACAGAGGTACTTCACGATCTTGGTCTGGACGGTCTTGGCCTGCCAGTGGATGGCGACGCCCGCGGGCTTCATGAAGAGCGCTGCCACGAGGTCCGAGGAGATCGCCGCCGAGGGCGCGACGCCGAAGACGAGCACGAGCATCGGTGTCATCAGGGCGCCGCCGCCCATGCCCGTCATTCCGACGAGCAGACCCACGACGGCACTGCCGAGGACGAGGTAGATATCAATATGCAACGG
>DAIOEY010000048.1:8017-12716 GCA_036745995.1 Acidimicrobiales bacterium
CTCCGACGCGCTTCGGCGAGGGGATCGTTGGGCACGGCGAAGGGCAGTCGGTCGATCGTCACGAGACTGAGCGAGTGGCCCGGCACGTCGATGCCTTGCCAGAAACTGGTGACCGCGAAGAGGCTCGCTTCGTCGCTGGCGCGGAACTCCTCGATGATGCGCTGGCGCGAAAGGGTGCCCTGCACGAGGACCTCGGTGTCGAGTCGCGGCGCCACCGCCTCGGCGACCCGGTTCATCACCGAACGATTGGTGAAGAGTGCCAGCGTGCGACCGCCGGCCGCGGTGATGAGTTCGACGAGTTCTTCGATGATCGCCGCTTCGGCGTCCGCTCCCTTTCGTTCAGGAAAGTTGGCGGGCACGTAGAGCAGGGCGTGGGCCTGGTAGTCGAAGGGACTGGCGAAGTGCTCGACCACACAGTCGCCCTCGAGTCCGAGACTCTTCGGGAGTGTGTCGGGAATGGTGGCGCTCGTCAGCACCGCGGTGACCGCGCCCCAGAGGTCGTCGTGCAACCGGGGGCCGACGTCGACGAGATTGATCTCGATGTCGACCTCCCGATCGCGCTTGGTCAGAAAGAGCAACTCGCCGTCGCGCACCTTGGCGGCGCGCTCGAGGTCGTTACCGAGGTGGATTGCCGGGCCGAGGGCGCGGATCTTCTTCGCCTCACCGTCGGTCCCGGTCGCGTCGAACGCGCGCAGCGCTTCGATGATCTGGGTCACCAGTTCATTCACGCGTCCGAGTTCTCGCGTGCACTCTTCGTTGAGGCCCGTCAGTTCGTTGTCATCGAACTGGCGCTGCAATGACGTGGCGAGTCGGTCCGCCACGCTCGCCAGTTCGCTCGATTTCTCCACGTGTTCGCTGCCGAGCAGTGAACGCGCCACGCCCGCCAACGCGCGCAGCCGTGACGCGTTGAGCGACGTCCCGAGCAGTGACGCGAAGATGTCGAGGACCTCGTGCGCCTCGTCAAAGACCACGAACTCGTGCGCGGGCAGCAACATCGACCCCGACGCCAAGTGCGCGGCGTAGAGGTGCGTGTTGACGATGAGCAGCGAACTCTCCGCTGCGCGGTCCTTCGCCAATTCGGCGAAGCAGTTCTGGCCCTGGGGACACTGGACTCGACCGAGACACTCCTGGGGCGTCACCGAGAGTCCGCGCCACGCCCGGTGGTCGATCTCGAACGGCAGTTCGTCCCGGTCGCCGGTCTCGGTCTCGTTCGACCAGCGAAGAACGCGCCGCATCTGGTCGGCGACGCCCCGCGGGACTTCGGAACCGTCGTCGAAACTCATCTGCCCGTCGCCGCCCACGCTCTGGGCCCGATTGCGACAGAGGTAGTTGCTCTTGCCCTTCAGTACCGCGACCCGCACGCCGCGCACGTGCTCGGCGACGGTCGGGGCGTCCTTGGTGGCGAGCTGGTCCTGGAGGTTCTTCGTGGCGGTCGCGACGATGACGCGCTGGCCCGACATCGCGGCGGGAACGAGGTAGGCGAGCGACTTGCCGATGCCGGTACCGGCCTCGATCACGGTGTGGCGGCGCCGAGAGAACGCGGCCGCGACGGCGCGCACCATCTGGCGTTGTCCCTCACGGTTCTCTCCGCCGCCGGGCAGATCCTGGGTGATGCGGTCGAGCAGGGTGAGCGCTCGCTCGGCGTCGATCGCCACGACGTCGTCGTCCAGCTGCAGGCCTTTTCCCTCGTCCGGGTCGACGTCGGGCGATTCGTCGTCAGGATCGAAGGATTGCACGCATCGACCTTAAGGGTTCGTTGCGAGGGATTCGATTCAGAGACGACGAACTAAGTTTTATCCGTGCCCGATCCACGCCCCACCGCTGTTCCCGCGTCGATTGAGCGCAAGGGTGTGCCCCACCACGTCGCGGTCGTGATGGACGGCAACGGCCGTTGGGCGCAGCGCCGGGGCCTCGCGCGAACCGAGGGTCACGCCGCGGGCGAGGAGGCACTGCTCGACGCCACTTACGGTGCGCTCGCGGTCGGCGTGCGGACCCTGACCGTCTACGCCTTTTCGACCGAGAACTGGCGGCGGCCCGTCGACGAGGTGCGCTACCTGATGAACTTCAACCGCAGCCTGTTGGAGCGTCGCCAGCACGAGCTGCACGCCGAAGGGGTGCGGATCACGTTCTCCGGGCGCCGCGACTGGCGGGTGCCGAAGCGCGTCCTGGCGAACATCGAAGAGGCCGAGGAGCTGACGAAACGCAACAAGGCCCTCACGCTCAACATTGCCTTCAACTACGGCGGGCGGGCCGAGATCATCGACGCCGTCCAGCGACTCGTCACCGACGGCGTGCCGGCCGACAAGATCGACGAGAAGGCCCTGCGCGCGCGGCTCTACCATCCAGAGCTGCCCGATCCCGACCTGGTCATCAGGACGTCGGGGGAGTACCGCCTCTCGAACTTCCTGCTCTGGGAGATGGCGTACTCCGAGATGGTCTTCACCGACGTCCTCTGGCCCGATTTTCGTCGCGAGGACCTCTTCGAAGCGATCGAGGAGTTCCAACGGCGCGTGCGTCGTTTCGGGGGTCTCGACACGTGAGGCTGACCCGTGTCATGGTGGTCCTCGGCGCCCTCTTCTACGTCTTTCTCTGGGTGCTCGCGGCCAACGGCGTGTCGAGCCTGGTGGCGCCGCTCATCATTCCCCTGGTCCTCGCGCTGCTCGTCTACCTCGGACTCGCGCTCAACAAGTTCCTCGGCATCACGCCTCGAAGCCAGCACTTCGACGACCCCGAGGACGACGACACCACGTGAGGGAGATCGTCGATGACGCGGTGGTGCTGCGGACCTACAAGTCCGGCGAGTCCGACCGCGTCGTGGTGCTCTGGACGAGACAGTTCGGCAAGGTCCGGGTGTTCGCCAAGGGGATCCGCAAGGCCACGAGCAAGCTCGGCGGCACGCTCGAGGCGCTCGCGTACGTGCGCGTCCAGCTCGTCCAGACGCGTGGTGATTTCTACGTCGCGCGTCACGTCGAGCATCGCGAACGCCTGACGACGTTGCGCACGTCCTACGAGCGCATCAACGCCGGTTACGCCGTCGTGGAGGTCGTCGACGCCATTCCCTCCGACGACGTCGCCGACGAGGGGATCTTCGACCTGTTGACGCGAGTGCTCTTGACCCTCGACGACCCGTCCTTCGACCCGTCGCTCGTTCCCGCCTCGTTCTTCTTTCGCCTGTTGGCGCTCGACGGTTCCGAACCGGTCGTCGACCAGTGCGTGAACTGCGGGCGCGAAGGTCCGTTGGTCTCCTTCGACGCCCAGGTCGGCGGCACGCTCTGCGCCTCGTGTCGCTCGGGACACGCGCTCTCGCCCGATGGGCTCGACCTCATCCGACGCATGGTCGGCGGCGACCTCGCGAGCGTGCTGCGCGAGAAGGCGCTGCCCGGCGCCGGCGAGGTGATGATGATCGCCCAGGACTCAATCGAGGCTCACTTTGGACGCCGACTGCGCGTGGCGCGTTCGACGGCCCCACTGACGCCTCGTCACGACCATTAAGGTGCCTGCGAGCACCGAGCAACCATGTCATCCGCCGCCACCTTCCCTTCCCGCCGAGACGAGCGGCTCATTGTCGGCGCCTCAACCACACGCTCGAACGACACCGCCGACGGGCGTGAACTAGTAGGGGTGCGCTCGTGACCCCCTTTGGCGTCTACGTCCACGTGCCATTCTGCGCGCACCGATGCGACTACTGCGCCTTTGCGACCTACGCCGATCGAGACCACTTGATGCAGGACTACGTGAACGCCGTCGTCGAGGAGATTCGTTGGAGCGTCAACGAAGGTCAGCCCGAGGCCACGTCGGTGTTCTTCGGTGGTGGCACGCCGTCGCGACTCAGCCCCGAGCAGCTACTCGCGATGCTCCACGAGATTCCCCGCACGAGCGACTGCGAAGTGACCGTCGAGTGCAATCCCGAGGACGCCAGCGTCGAGCGCCTCGTTGCGTACCGGGCCGGCGGCGTGACGCGCATGAGCTTCGGCGTCCAATCGACCCAACCCGCCGTGCTCGCCGACCTCGGACGGCGCCACGGCACGATGGCCCACGTCGAGGTGTCGCGCGCGGTGCACGAGGCGGGCTTCGCGACGTGGAACATGGACCTCATCATTGGTTCACGCGCCGAGACTATCGACGACGTCCAGCGCACGCTCGACGACCTGTTAAACCTCGACTTCGCGCCGCCGCACATCAGTTGTTACGCGCTCACGCCCGAACCGGCCACGCCGCTCGGTCGCGATGCGAGCCGTCACCCCGACGAGGACGAGACCGCCGACGCCTACGAGTTGGTCAGTCGCGTCCTCGAGACGAACGGTTATGAGTGGGAGGAGATCTCGAACTGGGCCAAGCCCGGTCACGAGTGCCGCCACAATCACGTGTACTGGGATCAGGGCGACTACGTGGGATTCGGCTCGGCCGCGCATTCGCACCAGCACGGTCGTCGCTACTGGAACGTCCGTACGCCCGAGCGCTACATCGCGATGGTGGCGGCGGGCGAGCGGCCGCTCGGTGGCGAAGAGCGACTCGACCTTTCGACCCAACACTTCGAGCGCGACTCGTTGGCGTTGCGCACGCGCCGCGGCGTGCCGGTCGAGGCGTTCGACTCGCTCGAGGAGATTGCGCACCTCGTGCACGTCGAGAACGGCACGGTGACGTTGGCGCCCGAGGGTCGTCTGCTCGCCAACCAGGTGATCGTGCGACTGAGGAGTTC
>DAIOEY010000049.1:0-12669 GCA_036745995.1 Acidimicrobiales bacterium
GTCGATGTCGAATTTTCTCTCGGGCACGAGGATCGGCCACGTGATGTCAAAGGGGGCACGCACAATTCGCTGCGTCAGCACCGGGATCTCGTGGAGGCGCTCAGCGATGTTCTTGCGAATCAACTCGTAACGCTCTTTGGGGTCGGGCACCTCTCCGAAGTCCAGTTCAATGACCGCGCCGATGTTCATCGCCGAGCCGGGTACCTCGAGCAGGATGAAGGCGCTGTCGAGCGGATCGAGGAACTGCGTCACCTTCCGGAACTTCCAAAACCGCCCTCGCCGCGTTGGGCGGCGGGAAGCTCGTCCACCACAGTGAAATGCGACGACGGCACGGCGATGACCACGAGTTGGGCGATGCGGTCACCGCGATGAACCACGTAGTCGTGTTCAGGGTCCAAGTTCACCAGCGCCACCTTCAACTCGCCGCGGTAACCAGCGTCGATCAGGCCCGGTGCGTTGGCGCACGTCACGCCGTGCTTGGCCGCGAGCCCGCTGCGCGGCAGCACGAAACCCCCGTGTCCCTCCGGGATCGCCATGCTGAGCCCCGTCGCGACCAGCGCCCGGCCACCGCCAGCCCGCAAGGTGTGGGTTTCGACCGCCACCAGATCGCAGCCGGCGTCCCCCTCGTTGGCGTACGTCGGCACCACCGCGTCGACGTGAAGTGCCTTCACCAGGATTTCCATAGGCGCAGGCTACCAAGGTGATCACGGCGTGGTTCAGTCTTCTGTAGTGTCGCACTGTGCTCGTGTGGATGGATCTGGAGATGACGGGACTCGAACCCGACCGTCACGTCATCGTGGAAATCGCAACCGTCATCACCGACGATTATCTCAACGTCATCGCGGACGGACCCGACCTCGTCATCCACGCGAGCGAGGAACAACTCGCGCAAATGGGCGACTTCGTCACCGAAATGCACACGAAGTCCGGCCTGTTGCCGGCGATCGTGGCGTCGAGCGTGTCGACCGAAGAGGCCGAAGAGGCGACACTGGCGTTCTTGAAGGAGCACATCGGCGAAGCGCGCTCGGTACCCCTGTGCGGCAACTCCATCGGCACGGACCGACGGTTCCTTCAGGAGTACATGCCCACGCTCGAGTCCTTCTTCCACTACCGCAACGTCGACGTGTCGACCATCAAGGAACTCGCGCGACGATGGAATCCCGAGGTCCTATCGGCGATGCCCGAAAAGGACACGACGCACCGCGCCCTCGACGACATCCGCGAGTCCATCGCCGAACTGGTCCACTACCGTGCGACCCTGTTCTCGCCGCCCGCCGACACGAAGTAGCCGCGCAGGAAATGGTTGACGTTCCTCTCTCACTCGCCGAGGCCACCGCGCAGATGACCGCGCCGGGCCAGATGTTCGAGACGGCGCGCGAGGAGGTCAACGGTATTGAGATGACGGTGTGGAAGCACGCCCCGGCGAATCTTCGACAGATCCTTGATCTCTCGCTCAAACACGCCCACGATGATTTCTTGGTCTACGAGGGTCAACGCTTCACGTTCGACCAGCACTACCGCGTCGCCTCGACGTTGGCCCGACGCCTCGGCGAGATCGGCGTCACCAAGGGTGACCGGGTGGCGATCGCGGCACGCAACCTTCCCCAGTGGGTCAGTTCCTTCTGGGGGGCAACGATCACCGGCGCCGTCGTCGTGCCCCTCAACGCCTGGTGGACCAGCGACGAACTCTCCTACGGACTGAGCGACTCGGGCTCGACCGTCGTCGTCGTCGACGAGGAGCGCCTCGAACGGCTCCGCCCCCATCTCGATGAACTCTCGTACCTCACGACGGTTGTCGTGATCAGCGCAGATCCCGCGAGAACCGCTCTTCTCGGTGACCCGCACGATCGAGTGCGGATCGTGGGTTTCGATGACCTACTCGGCGAGGTCGAACCCTCGGCCACGCCGCCCGACGTCGACATCGCACCCGACGACGACGCGACGATGTTCTACACCTCAGGTACGACCGGACGACCCAAGGGCGCGGTCGGATCGCACCGCAACGTCATCACCAACCTGATGAGCCTCTTCTTCATCGCTCAGCGTGCGACGATGCGATTCGGCACGGAGGAACTCGCTGACGTGCGCGACGATCCGAGCGGTTTCCTGTTGAACATCCCGCTCTTTCACGCGACGGGCTGCCTCGCGGTGATGGTGGTGAACACGGCCGCGGGTGGCAAGCTCGTCATGACGCACCACTTCGACGCCGGCCAAGCATTGGGACTGATCGCCTCGGAGCGTCTCACCAACATCGGTGGCGTCCCGACTATCGCGATGCAGATCCTCGACCACCCCGACTTCAAGAGCTTTGACACCTCGTCGGTACGCAGTGTCTCCTACGGCGGCGCCCCGGCGCCGCCCGAGCTGGTCAAACGCATCCGCGCGGCATTTCCGTTGGCCCAACCGGGCAACGGCTACGGGCTCACCGAGACCTCGGCCGCCGTCGCGCTCAATACCGGGCCGGACTACGTCGCCAAGCCCGAGAGCTGCGGCACCGCCGTGCCGGTCTGCGAGATCGCGCTCGTGCCCGAGGACTTCACCGGTGAGGAACCGACCGCCGAGCTCCCCAAGGGTCCCGACGTCGTGGGCGAGCTGTGGATAAAGGGACCCAACGTCGTTCGCGGCTACTGGCACAAACCCGAGGCGACTGCCGCGTCGTTCACCAAAGGTTGGTTGCACACGGGCGACGTGGCGAGGATCGACGACGAGGGTTTCATCTACATCGTGGACCGCGCGAAGGACATGATCATTCGCGGTGGCGAGAACGTGTACTCGGTCGTCGTCGAGTCAGCGATCTTCGAACACCCCGACGTCGCCGACTGTGCGGTCGTGGGACTACCCCACCCCATCCTTGGTGAGGAGGTCGCGGCGGTCATCGTGCTGCGTCCCGGACGAGCGATCGAGGCCGAGGAGATCGCTCGACACGTCGCGTTGCGACTGGCTCGATTCGAAGTGCCGACCAAGTTATTCTTCCGCTCGATTCCCCTGCCGCGAAATCCCCAGGGCAAGGTCCTCAAGCGCGAGTTGCGCCAGTCCCTGCTCGAGCAGCTGAACCAACCGGTCTAGGCGCGCAGCGCGTCGATGGTGGCGAAGGTGGCGTCATTCAACACGAGGTCCGCGGCCGCGCAGTTCTCTTCGAGGTGGGCGACCTTCGAGGTGCCCGGGATCGGCATCACGACGGGCGAACGTCGAAGTAGCCAGGCGAGTGAGAGTTGGGTGACGGTGACGGCGAGATCCTTGGCGAGCGAGTCCAGCGGTCCGCCGGCGCGCGCGAGCGTCCCCGAAGCCACTGGGGCCCACGGAATGAAGCCGATGTCGTTCGCTTCGCAGTACTCGAGCACGCCCTCGCTCTTGCGGTCCGTGACGTTGTAGAGGTTCTGCACGGTAGCGATCGGCACCACCCGGCGTGCGGCCTCGATCTGCTCGACGCTCACCTCGGACAGTCCGACGGCTCGCACCTTTCCTTCGTCGAGCAGCGCTCGTAGGAGAGCGAACTGATCGATGGCCGGGACGTGGGGATCGATACGGTGCAACTGGAAGAGATCGAGCGACTCCTGACCGAGGCGGCGAAGCGACATCTCGCACTCCTGGCGCAGATAGGCCGGTTGACCGCACTCGACCCACACGCCGGGGCCGGTGCGCACGTAACCGGCCTTGGTCGCGATCCGCACGTTCCCGTACGGGTGCAGCGCCTGGGCGATCAACTCCTCGGAGACGTAGGGACCGTAGGAGTCCGCGGTGTCGATGAAGTCAATACCGAGTTCCACGGCGCGCCGCAGCACGGCGAGCGCCTCGTCGCGGTCCTCGGGGTAGCCCCAGACACCCTTGCCCGTGATGCGCATCGCCCCGTAGCCGAGTCGTTGCACGGTCTGTCCCGCGTAGGTGAAGGTGGAATTCGTCATTGTTCTCCTCATTCTTCGCTCACCCTAGGGGCCGCACGGCACGAAGCGGCCGCTCGTGGGCGAACGCTTCGTAAAGGCGGACTGGTTACTTGTTGGGTTGCGGTGTGAGGCGCAGGTAGGGCTTCAGTTTCTTGAACCCCTTCGGGAACTTCGTCGCTGCCTCTTCGTCGCTGACCGAGTTGACGATGATGACGTCGCCGCCGTCGGTCCAGTTGACGGGCGTCGCCACCTGGTAGTTGGCCGTCAACTGCAATGAGTCGAGCACACGCAGGATCTCGTCGATGTTGCGGCCGGTCGACGCCGGGTAGGTGAGGGTCAACTTGACCTTCTTGTCCGGTCCGATGATGAAGACACTGCGTACCGTCAAGGTGTCGTTGGCGTTGGGGTGGATCATGTCGTAGAGGTCGGCGACCTTGTGGTTCTCGTCACCGATCAGCGGGAAGTTGAGTGCCGAACCCTGGGTCTCGGCGATGTCGCCCTTCCACTTCTCGTGCGAGGCCACGTCGTCAACGGACAGGCCGATGATCTTGGTGTTGCGCTCGTCGAATTCGGCCTTGCGCGCCGCGAAGGCGCCGAGCTCGGTGGTGCACACCGGCGTGAAGTCCTTGGGGTGCGAAAAGAGAATGCCCCAGCCATCGCCGAGCCACTCGTGAAAATTGATGGGTCCCTCCGTGGTCTCCGCCGAAAAGTCGGGGGCCACGTCTCCAAGGCGAATCGCCATGTGTGCTCCTTGCGTGTATTTCGCCAGTCCCTTGACTGGCCGCTGCCACTTTAGCGAACGATTTCAAATTGTCGCAATTATCCACTGGACTTGTAGGTTTAGCGAACAACGCGACCCCAAAGCCTGTGAAACTGGAGACGTGAGCGACTCATCCGCCCCCGTCCTCGCCGCGTTCGATCTCGACGGCACGCTCACCGAGGGTGGCAGCGTCTTCGAGTGGCTGCGGTTCATCGCCGGACGCTCAACGGCGAATCGCGCCGCCTTCGCGCTGGCGTTCCCCCTTGTCGTGGGCGCGATTCGAAGCGGTGAATCGGCCGACAACGCCAAGGAGCGGATGTTCCACTCCCTGCTCGCTGGCCGCGACGTCGCCGACGTGACGGAGCGCTCGCGCAGTTTCGCGATCGAGCACCTGCGCACGCATCTGCGCGAGCGCGTCGCGGGACGCCTGGCCTGGCATCTTGAACAGGGCCACGACGTAGTGGTCGTCTCGGCCTCACCACAGATCTACGTCGACGTCATGGCGGCTGAAGTGAAGGCGCACGGTGCCCTCGGCACTCGTCTCGCGGTCGACGCTCGTGACAAGTTCACGGGCAGTTATCTCGGCAAGAACTGCCGAGGGACCGAAAAGATGCGTCGACTGCAGGAGTGGATCGACGAGCGCGGCTACTCTTCGCCGCCCGAGATCTACGCCTACGGCAACTCGCGCGGTGACCGGCGACTTCTGCGCGGCGCGGCGCACCCGTTCGCTGCGGGACGACTGGGTCGGCTCGGATCGCTGAGCCGATTTCCGCGCCTGCCCAAGAATCCGCCCGGCGACGCTACTGCTGGCGAATCGAAGGACTGAGCTCCACGATGCCGCCTTCGCGACCGTCGTAGATCACCTGGATCGACGCGGCCTTCTCACGCCAGGCAATGACGGTGTTGGCGTTATGGGCGACCACGCCGACGTTGATGTCGTAGACCCCGTCGAGCAGCGG
Organism: Acidimicrobiales bacterium; assembly: GCA_036745995.1. Lineage (GTDB taxonomy): Bacteria > Actinomycetota > Acidimicrobiia > Acidimicrobiales > RAAP-2 > RAAP-2. The sequence goes on from DAIOEY010000049.1 coordinate 5,601, forward strand.
TAACTCGGCGAGGTCAACGCCGACGCGGTTGGGTCCCGGCGTGAGGTTTACGGGCGAACCCTGGACGTCACTGCGGCTCACCAAAAGTCCACTGCGGGTAAAGACCTCCATCACGAAATTGCCGCTGAAGCCCGATTCAGACGAGATATCGACGTCGAAATGCATGCCGGCGCCGTTTCGCACCTCGAACGAACCCGTCGGCGTCGTGACTGCGTCAATGGTGATGTTCGCCTGCGTTCCGACGTGGTCGTGTTCAACAGCGCGACCGAGCAGGTATTCACGAAAGATCCGCAGGGACTCTTGCACGGTGTCGTCGGCGATCATCTTGCCACTGTTCAAGACAATCGCCCGGTCACAGATCGCTCGGACTGTGTCCGCGTCATGGGTGACCAGCAGTATCGAGCGACCTTCTTGTTGGAAACTGCGGATGCGGTCGATGCACTTCGCCTGGAAGCGTTCGTCGCCGACCGCGAGGACCTCGTCCACCACCAGAATGTCGGGATTCACGTTCACCGCGACGGCGAACGCGAGACGAACGTACATACCGCTCGAAAAGAATTTCACTTGGGTGTCGATGAAGTGTTCCAACTCGCTAAAGGCGACGACGTCGTCGAAGATCGCGTCGATCATCTTTCGTGAGAACCCGAGCATCGCGCCGTAGAGGTAGACGTTGTCACGCCCCGACAATTCAGTTTGGAATCCCGCTCCCAGTTCGAGCAGCGCTGCCAGACTTCCGCGCAAGCGGATCTCCCCCGACGTCGGCTGTAGGACACCGCAGATGCACTTCAGCAACGTCGACTTGCCCGAGCCGTTGTGCCCGAGGATCCCCACCGTCTCACCGTCAGAAATCTTGAAGTTAATGTCCAAAAGTGCGTCGAAGAGCTCGGTCGTTCCCGATCTGGGGTGCAGGAGTCGTTCCTTCAATGACTGGTGGCGTTCGTGATGGATCTTGAACTGCTTCGAGACACTCTCGACGTCGATGACGGTCGTCATTAGAGTTCCGACTCGAAGTTGCCTTCAAGCCGTCCAAAGATGGTCACGGCACCCAAGAACAAAACGATCATGATCCCGAGCAGGCCGAGATTCATGTAGAAGTACGTCGACACCGGCCAGGTCGGAAGGATGTGCAAGACCGTACTCGCGGTAATTGTCGAGTGAACGGTTGTCGACGCGTAAAAGATCCGCTGGAACGTCAAGACGATCAGGGTGATCGGATTAAGGAAATAAATCGACGCGAGACCGTGGAGGTGCAGTGTTTCAGCCAACGAATTCTCATAGGAGTACACGACGGGCGTGAGCCAGAACCAGAGCTGCAGCAACACGTCCATCAAATGGCGCATGTCACGTAGGTACACTGTCACCGCCGACATGACGATCGCGACCGAAGCAGTGAACAGGTAGAGCGCGACGAAGGAGATCGGCAGGATCCAAATGAAACCCCACGCCGGCTCGTGCCCCACGATCAACAAGAAGATTGCAAGTACGGCGAGTTGAATCACGAAGTAGATGACCGAGGCGCCCACGTTGGCGAGCGCGAGGATCTCGCGAGGGAACGAGACTTTCTTCACTAGTGCGGCCCGGTCGACGATGACACCGGTAGCGCTGCTGACGGCGGTTTGGAACATGTTCCAGACAATGAGTCCACTGAACAGGTAGATGACAAAGTTGGGAATACCGTTCTTAAGGAAAAACGAAAAGACCATGTAGTACGTCGCGAGCGTCAACGCGGGTGACAGCATCGACCAAAACAGGCCGAGCGCCGAACCCTTGTACTTGATGCGGATGTCGGAGGTGATGAGGCTGGTCAGCAACTCCCGACGGGACGAGAGGTTACGAAGCCGGGTAGGCAAACTCGCGCGCGCACTGACCACGCGCACCGGGGCATCATCGAGTCGGCGTCGCTCCACGCCCGCCGACGTGTCATCGTCCACTAGATCCCTTGGCGAACAGCCGAACGATCAATCACGGCGTCGATAAAGCCGTACTCCAACGCTTCTTGTGCGGTGAACCAACGGTCACGGTCCGAGTCGGCTTCGATGCGCTCGACCGACTGGCCGGTGTGAAACGCGATGCGCTCGGCCAGCATCTTCTTCGAGTAACCAATCTGCTCCGCCTGAATCGCGATGTCCGACGCTTGGCCCTGCATGCCACCCATCGAGGGCTGGTGCATCAAGATACGACTGTGCGGCAGCGAGAACCGCTTGCCGGTTGTTCCGGCGCAGAGCAGGAACTGGCCCATCGACGCGGCCATCCCGAGACAGATCGTGCGGATGTCACAGTTCACGTACTGCATGGTGTCGTAGATCGCCAAGCCGTCGTACACCGAACCACCGGGCGAGTTGATGTAGAGACTGATGTCCCGGTCACGGTCTTCGGCTTCGAGCAGGAGCAACTCGGCGCAGATGCGGTTGGCGGTGTTCTGGTCAACCTGGGATCCCAGGAAGACAATGCGCTCACGAAGAAGACGCTGATTGAGGTCGTTCGGAGCGAAGCCTTCTGCCATTGAGGAGTTAATCATGCGTCCAATCTACCGTGTGGGACTACAAACGCCTCGTTTCACGGCGTAGAGTGATTGTGCTTGCGGGCGTGGCGGAATTGGCAGACGCGCTGGTTTTAGGTACCAGTTCTTCGGAGTGTGGGTTCGAGTCCCTCCGCCCGCACCACAGTTTTGTTAATCGTGTAACGACGGTGGCGTGAATCTGCTAGCGTGGGAAACGCTGTTTTGCCGCACATTGCGGTGGAGACCGATTCGACCGTGACATTTCGAGTTGGGCTCATCTCAACTCGTAGGAGTCATAGTGCCTTTATCCTTTGCCGACCTCGGCGTGCCGTCCAACCTGGTTGAACGCCTCCGCGCGCGCGGCATCCTCGAAGCCTTCCCCATCCAAGAGGCCGCGTTACCCGACGCACTCGCCGGACGCGACGTCGTCGGCAAGGCCATCACGGGATCGGGAAAGACCCTCGCGTTCGGTCTGCCGCTCATGGCGCGCCTGACCAAGGCACGTCCCCGCAAGCCCGTCGCCCTCGTCCTGGTGCCGACGCGAGAACTCGCTGCCCAGGTCCAGAAGGAGATCGCGCAACTGAGCGACGACCGTGGCCGTCGGGTCATCTGCATCTACGGCGGTACCTCGTACAGCGTCGCGCGCAAGGCGCTCAACTTTGGCGTCGACGTCGTCGTCGCCTGCCCGGGTCGACTCGAGGACATGCTCGAACAGGGTGCCCTCGATCTCTCGTCGGTGGCGACGGTGGTCGTCGACGAAGCTGACCGCATGGCCGACATGGGCTTCTTGCCCGCCGTTCGTCGCATCGTCGGTGCGACGCCACACGACCGACAGGTCATGCTGTTCTCGGCCACCATGGGTCCGGACGTAAAGTCGCTGGTCCGTGAGTTCACCAACGACGCGGCCGTCCACGACGTCGTGGGCGAAGAAGCTCCGAACGACGTCGACCACTACTTCTGGCGCGTGCCGCGCGAGCAGCGCCCCCAGTTCACCGCCGACATCGCCGAAGAGTACGACCGCGCGATCGTCTTCACCCGCACCAAGCACGGTGCCGACCGTCTGGCCCGCCAACTCGAAGAGCGCGGGATCTCCGCCGTGCCCCTGCACGGTGACCGTACCCAGGCCCAACGCGAACGCGCACTGCGCAGCGTGAAGAGTGGACAGATCCGCGTCCTCGTCGCCACCGACGTGGCCGCTCGAGGCATCCATATCGACCACCTCCCGGTGGTCGTTCACTACGATCCGCCGGCCCAGGCGACCGACTACCTGCACCGTTCGGGTCGAACCGGACGTGCCGGCGCGACGGGTGCCGTCATCTCCCTCGTCGGCGAGGACGTCATTGGTCAGGTCAAGCGCCTCCAGAAGGCCCTCGGCGTACCCACGTCGATCGAATCGCGCGAGGACGCCCCGGCAATTCGTCTCGGCGCCGTCGACGACGCGGTCGCTGCCGAGCGTCTCGACGACCGCGGCGGCAAGGGTCAGTCCAGTCGCGGACCTTCGCGCGACGCTGAGCGAACACGGGGACCACGAAACTTCGAGCGCCCCGAACGTCGCGAGCGCAGCTTCTCCGAGCGAAGCGACCGAGCGCCGCGTGCCGAGCGAAGCTTCTCCGAGCGTGGTCCTCGCGCCGCGCGCGGTCCCGAAGACCGCGGCCGCAGCGAACGTCCGTACGCGCCTCGCGGGGCCACTCCCGTCGAACGCGCACCGCGCACCGAGCGCAGTTTCGCCGATCGGGCACCACGTCCCGAGCGTGGTGCACGCGTCGAGCGCGCCAGCGAACGTCGTGACACGCACTTCAGCGACCGCACGGCTGCTCCCCGTGGAGCGCGCGGAGACCGCGAAGCGGTCGTCAGCTTCTTCAACGACTCCAAGGGCTTCGGCTTCGCGAGTGACGACAAGGGCGACGACCTGTTCATCCACTTCTCCAACATCGTGGGCGACGGCTTCAAGTCACTCACGCAGGGCCAGAAGATCACTTTCGAAGAGGCGACCGGTCCCAAGGGCCGCGAAGCACGTAACGTGCGCGCCGTCGGCGGTGGACGAGAGCGTCGCTACTAGAGTCTCATCGCATGTCAGATAAGCCACTCGTCGAACCCCACCTCGGGCCCGCGCCCGACGATCTCCTCATCGAAGAGATCGTCGTCGGCACGGGCGAAGAGGCCACCGCCGGCCAGACCGCGATCGTGCACTACGTCGGCGTCGCCGCTTCCAACGGCGAGGAGTTTGACGCGTCATGGAACCGCGGCGAGCCCTTCACGTTCCCCTTGGGCGGCGGGTACGTCATCCAGGGTTGGGACCGGGGTGTCGTTGGCATGAAAGTCGGCGGACGGCGTCGTCTCGTGATTCCGGCGCACCTTGGTTACGGCGATCGCGGCGCCGGTGGCGTGATTGCGCCGGGCGAGACACTGATCTTCGTCGTTGACCTGGTGGAACTCGCCTAATCGAGCGGACGGGGCGAGAGGTCCCTGGCCAGCATCCGCTGGTAATCCCCGTAGCGCTCGCAGCAGATCTCCGCGATGAGCCGCAGTCGATCGTTGGGGTTACTGAGGCTCAGGACCTTGAACTGGTCCAGAGTCGACATGGGAGTCAGTGAACAGAGTTGCCAACTGCGCACCCAGGAGTCACTGTCCATTTCGCAGTTGCTCTTCAGGCACTGGTCGGCCTGGACTTCGCTCTGGAGCGCCCGCAGCGCGCGCACCGCGGATTCGGTCGACTTCAAGAGCGCCGCGTCCACGGCCACTTCGTCACAACATCGTTCCGTAATCAGTGCCCTCGGATAAGGAGCGTCACTCAGCCACGTCGAGACTTCGAAGCAGTCCATTCCCTCGACCATCAAGAGCGTCTGGCCGTCGACCAGTCGCTGTGAGCCGAGGATTCGCATCACGGTGCCCACGGAGGTCCGCTGGTCGCCGCCACCCACCTCGGAACCCCGCTCGATCAGGCAGGTTCCAAAGACCGGCTCTTCGAGGATGTCGATGAGCATCTTCTGATAGCGCAACTCGAACACGCACAAGCCAACGACCTGATGGGGAAAGACCACCATGCCCAACGGAAACATTGGGAGTTCGCGGGTCGTCACGCCTCCACCTTAAAGGTGAATTTTCTGTGAACTGCCTACTCGCTGGTGAGTTTCTCAGCAAGTGCCCGCAGGGCTCGGCCCCGATGGGAGAGCTCGTTCTTCTGTTCGGCCGTCAACTCAGCCAAGGTCCGCCCGGACGCCCCGGCGGGGACGAAGACCGGGTCGTAGCCGAATCCTTCGCTCCCGCGAGGACTCTTGGCTATCGACCCTTCGAGGAGACCCTCCACCGTGAAGGAACCGCCGTCGGGATAGGCAACGGCGATGACACTTCGAAATCGGGCGACGCGCATCGTGTCGGGTACGCCGTCGAGCTCGGCCAGGAGCTTCTCAACATTGTCGGCGTCGCTGGCGCTTCTCCCGGCATAGCGCGCGCTGTAGACACCGGGGCGCCCGTCCAGCGCGTCGACGAACAGCCCGGTGTCGTCGGCCAGCGCCGGTTCGCCAGTCGCCGAGGCCAGCACCTGGGCCTTCAACAGGGCATTGCCCTCCAGGGTTTCGCTCGTTTCGTCGACGTCGGGGGCGTCCTCGGGACGCTCGAGAACGTCAAATCCCAGCGCCGTCAAGATGTCGCGCATCTCCTGGGCCTTGTGGGGATTGGCTGTCGCGAGGACGAAGGTCGTCACGTCGAACGTGGCTGGGGTGGCGTTGCGAGCACCGCACGCTGGGCCGCGTGGATATCGGTGATGCCCGTGGCGGCCAGTTCGAGAAGCGCGTCGAGCTCTTCGCGCGTGAACGCTTCTTTCTCGGCGGTGCCCTGGACTTCAACGAAGCGACCAGCGCCGGTCATCACCACGTTCATGTCGGTGTCAGCGCGCGAGTCCTCTTCGTAGGGCAGGTCCAGCATCGGAACGCCGTCGATAATCCCCACTGATACCGCGGCGACCAGGTCACTCAGGGCGTGTTCAGTGATCGTGGCCGCCTGGACCAGCCGACTGAGGGCGTCGTGCAAGGCCACGTAGCCGCCACAGATCGCCGCGGTGCGCGTTCCCCCATCGGCCTGGAGCACGTCACAGTCGACGGTGATCTGCACGTCGGGTATCAACTCAAGGCGCGCAACGGTTCGAAGCGATCGACCGATCAGCCGCTGAATTTCCTGGGTGCGCCCCGATTGCTTTCCCTTGGCGGCCTCTCGGTTCGCGCGCTCGGGCGTCGAACCGGGCAGCATCGAGTACTCGGCGGTGATCCAACCCTTGCCCGTTCCGCGCAACCAGCGCGGCACGTCCTCTTCGACCGACGCCGTGCACAGCACACGCGTGCGGCCGAAACTCACCAGTACCGATCCGGCCGCCATCTCGGTGAAATCACGTTCGAACGAGAGCGGTCGAGCCTGGTCGGGTGTTCGGCCGTCGGCCCGTAGTGGTGTCATGGGACTCCTTTAACGTCACGCGTGTGCCTGACCACGGTAGTGGACAAACATCCGGTGCGGCCTTTAGAAGTAGATGATCTTCTTCGCGCGCTCGACGACCTCGTCGATGTCGTCGCTCCAGGC
>DAIOEY010000050.1:0-12442 GCA_036745995.1 Acidimicrobiales bacterium
ACGGGCGCGTGTCCGTGGGTCGGCGAATCACTCCGTCACGCGAAGAGTTCAGTGGCGCTCGCCGGAGAAGTGCTCGCCAAGATGACGTTGTCCGAGAAGGCGTCGTTCGTGGTCCTGGCGACCTATCCCCCGCTCGAGAATCGCAACATGGCCATCCCGTCACTCTGCATTCCCGCGCTGTCGTTGACGGACGGACCGAACGGCGTCGCCAACGGAATGACCGGCGTCACCCAGTTCCCGGCTTCCATTGCGATCGCCGCGAGTTTCAACGCCTCGCTCGCTCGCTCGATCGGTCAAGCGGTGGCGACCGAGGCACGAACGAAGGGCATCTCTGGTGTTCAGGGCCCGGAGGTGAATCTGGCGCGCGTGCCCCAAAGCGGACGGATCTTCGAAACCTACGGCGAAGATCCCTATCTGGCGGGCCTGCTCGGCGTGGCGAGTATCGAGGGTATCCAGTCGACCGGTGATCTCGCCGACGCAAAGCACTTCTCCGCCTACACCCAAGAGACCGCACGCCTTCGCCTGAATCAGGTCGTCTCACTTCGCGCGTTGGCCGAGCTCTACGACGCGCCGTTCAAGGCGATGGTCCAACAAGCGCACGTCGCGTCGGTGATGTGCTCCTACGGAGAGTTGAACGGCGTCAACACCTGTTCTGACCCGTACGTCTATTCGACACTCCACTCTTGGGGATTCGCCGGCTTCGTCCGTTCCGACCTCGGCGCGGTGCCGAATATGCTCAACGCATTCAAAGCCGGTATCTCGTTGATAAAGCCGGGCTCGTCCGCGGCCCTCGTTCATCTTGTCCAGTCGGGAGTACTACCGATCGGGTACCTCAACGCAGCGGTTCGCGCGGTGCTGACGCCAATGTTCGCCCACGGACTGATCGCGCATCCCCTGCACGGATCGCTCTACGCCAACGCAACCACCACCGCTCACGCGAACCTCGCGTTGCGCGCCGCCGAGAACAGCGTCGTGCTGTTAAAGAACGCGCACTCGATCCTGCCGCTTTCGAAGAACGTCACCTCGATCGCCGTCATCGGCGTCGCGGCCGGACTGACGCCGCAGGTCGCCGGCGGCGGAAGTTCCAAGGTGCAACCTCCCTACGTCGTCACACCGATCAGCGCGATCCGTAAGGCTGTCGGGGGCAACGTCCACGTCAGCTACGCACCTGGCGGTCCGCCCACCTTGGATCTCGACCAGTTAAGCGACGTCGACATCGTCGGCGGCAAGCCGCTCAAATTGGTCAAGCCCATCAAGTACACCGGTGAGCCCGGCAAGGCTGACATCGCGCTGCAGACGGATCCGGGAGTGACCCGAGCCGCCCTCACCGCAACCAAGCCCGGTAGTGGTGCCGGGTGGGACAAGTGGAGTTTCGTGGTTCGCGCGCGAAAGACCGGCACCTACGAGATCTCGTTCCAACAGTTCGGCGACACGTGGCTGTACCTCAACCACAATCAGCTGTTGGCCTCCCTCGGACTGCACGCACCGTCCGACATCAGCGCGACCGTTCAGTTCGTTGCCGGTCACCGTTACACCTTTTCTGCGCGGTGGTTCCAGATAAGGAATCATCCGGCGCCAATGTTCAGCCTCACTGACGTGACGCCGCTCATCAACGCCGCCGTCGCGTCGGCGCGCCACGCCAAAGTCGCCATCGTCTTCGTTGGCGACTTCAATACTGAAGGTGCCGACCGACCGAACATGAGTCTGCCGGGTGACGGCAACGCGTTGATCTCTGCGGTCGCGGCGGTGAATCCCCACACGATCGTCGTGCTGAACACCGGCGGTGCGGTGCTCATGCCGTGGCTGTCCAAGGTGGCCGGTGTTCTCGAAGCGTGGTATCCGGGACAAGAGGACGGCGCAGCGATCGCCGCGATACTGCGCGGCGGTGTCGACCCCTCCGGTCGACTGCCCCTGACCTTCCCCGCCAGCGACACCGCGATGCCCGCGACCAGAGCTCAGCAGTTCCCCGGCGTCAACCTCACGGTCAACTTCGGGACAGGTCTGGACGTTGGCTACCGCTGGTATCAGATCAATCACGTCACGCCGCTGTTCCCCTTCGGCTTCGGTCTCAGCTACACCACGTTCACGTTGTCCAAGCCGACGCTCACCAAGACCACCACGGGCGCGATCGTTCGCGTCAAGGTCACCAATACCGGGACACGGGCGGGCGCCGACGTCGTGCAGGCCTACGTCAGCTATCCGACGTCGGCGGGTGAGCCGCCCGAACAACTTCGCGCCCTCGTGAGAGTCGATCTCGGACCGAACGCGTCCAAGACCGTGACGATGACGGTTCCCAAGACGGGATTCCAGATCTACCGGAGCGGGGCGTTCACGACGGTGTCGGGCCAGTACGGCATCGACGTCGGCCAGTCGTCGAGCGATCTTCCTCTTCACCTTGCGCTCCACTGGTAGCTCGTGGCCTCAATCAATGCCACTGGATCGACGCCCGCGATGAGTTGACGCGCAGGTCTGCGTGTCAAGATCGATACGTCAGGTGTTGATGCTCGCCGCCTTCAGCAGGGTGGTCGAGGTTCCCGCGTAGGTGCCAACGACGCTGACGTCGAGTCCTTTGGCGAGCATCGCGTTCGAACCTGCCGAGAAGGAGGTCGTGCTGTAGTAGCGCACGCGCAGGTGCCGCTCACCCGCGCTCAACCAAAAGAGGTACTTCGACCGATCAAGTTTCAAGATGGTGCCGTTCAGTGTCACGGACGCGCTCGCCGACGACTCGTGGGGAGCGGTTGTCGCGCTCGCGAGCAGGGTCGTCGACCCCATTGAGAGCCCGAGAGAGGCGGCGACCAGTGACGCTGGTATCACGACCTTGCCGACGAATTTCTTCATTCGGGTCTCCTTTTGTGCCTCCAGGCGGCTTCGCGTCGATTGACAACGCAGGTTCGTTGAGGCCACCGCCATGGCGCAGTCTTCATCCGCGAGGTAAGAAAACGCGGGTACGTCCAATAAACGGCAACTAAAACTTGGCGCCGAATCCGATGACGGATCATTGGATTGCCACAACGTGCCGAAGAGCGCTGGACGTGAAACGGTGCATCGCGTCATTCTCTGCGGACGCGGCGCAGGGACGGCGGGCTAACCTGTCAGGCAATGGCCGCTATCGATGTTGCTGGATTCGTCGCAGACCTTAAGGACCACGCTGTCACGCACGGATTCCACGTGCACGACGAACGACATTTCGTCGAGACCTACTCACTTCGCCAGGCCTGGGAGGTCGATCTTCATCCCGAGGACGGCTGCGGAGGGCCCATTGACCTGCACATCGAACTCGACGTCGATCCAAGGACGCTGCTCGCCTTCGAGGACGCGGTGCTGGGACTACCCGACGACGTCGATCCCCCCGATGAATTCCACTTCCCACTCGCGCTCACCTGGAGCCTTCCGCCGCTGCCGCACGGGCCCGACCTGTTGCGCCTGGCCATCGATCTGGCACCGATTGGTGGACTCGAGATGCCCCTCGAGGTGACGGCGACCGACGTGTTCGCCTCACCCACCGAGGCGAGCGAACGGCGCATCTCCATCGTCGCGCGACGAGCGATCTCGCTCTGCCAGGTGGCCAAGGGCGAGGACCCACTTTGTGACATCTTCGAGCGCGGACGCAGCGTGAGCGACTACTTGTTGCAGGCTGCCGACTCGTGGCTCGGCTAACTCGATCGCTGGTCGTCGGTTCCCTACTGATCGTCGCGAGCGTCTCACTCAGTTCCTGTGGTACGGGTGGCGCCGTGGCCGACGCGCGACGCTCGTGTCAGAGCGTTGACCGCGCACTCAAGCTCGAAACGCAAAGCCGCCAGCCCGGCATCACGAACGGGCGCCGGGCGCAGTTGCAAGCCCAAGCGCTCAGTCAACTACTGAAGGCCACACCGTCGGCGGCGGACGCAACGTCGATTGACGGTAGCTGGAACCCTTTGATGACGACCATCGGTGAAGCCGAACGCGTGCCGATACCCGAGTTGATCCCGGCCCTGCGCCGACTCTGTCGCGTCGCGAACTCCTCGACGCCGTATCTGTAACGACCCTCGCCCTACGCGGGGAACCGCTCGTGCAGCCAGGTGAGTGAGTTCTCTTCGAGCATCGCCTCTTCCCACCCGAGTAGTTGATCCTCGAGGGCGGCGAGCGAGGCCACCTTGCCCACGATCACCACCGTCAGGTCGGTGATCGGTTCCTCGGACACCAAGAAATCGCCGAAGATGTCCTCGTTCACGAGCGCGTCGGGTTCGACCATCAGATACAACTCCCCGGTCGCCTCAACCCAGGACAGCTCGTACTCATTGTCCGAGCCGTCGGTCCACTCACTACCGAACTCGAACTCCGCACTCTCGCGGCGGGCTTCGTTCTGCTCGTAGAAGGTTTCAATGTCCATGATTCCAGACTACGTCGTGGCTATGTGCGCTGCGCTGTGCGCGCCGCCGAGCACCCTGTGCGTCGTGAGAAATGTACTGATCTCGGTCACTCGGCGAGTCGTTCGCCGGTGCGCCGGCGGCCCTTTACTGATCGCCATGACAACCTCTACCGACCTCTTGGGACAACTTCGACGCGAATGGCGACGCCTGGGGTGCTCGAGCGACGCCCGCGTCGCCCTGGCGCTGCTGGTCGACCGCCACGGCGACCTCGGCCTCGAACACTTGACCGACCTCGGTGACGTCGTCGCCGCGCTCGAAGCACGCAGTGGTCGCAACGTCTTAGAGCGCGCGGCCATCGTGCGGGCACTGCTCGAGGAGTCGCGGCACCCGCTACTGCGTCGCACGCTGCTCCAGACCATGCTCCCCGGCATCGTCAGCGTGTGTCGCCAACTTCGATTCGGCGACGGCATCATTCGCGACCCCAGCGAAACCGTCGCCATGGCCGTGAGTCTCGCGAGTGAACTACTCGTCGACTGGGCCGGTCAGTCACGCCAGTTCGCCGCCCCCGACATCCTCTCGGCACTTCGCGGTCGTCTTCGTCGCTGGTTGTTAAAGGAGAAGGAGGCGCTGCGCTCAGTGTCAGCCTACGACCAGCACGAGGAGCCCGCCATGGCATCGTCGCCGCTCGAGACGCGACTGAACAGTTATCGCGGTAGCCAGTACGACCGATTGGCGCGGCTCACGTACGCACGCGTGTTCGAAGGTCGCTCACTGCGCGAACTCGCACGTGACGATCACTCGGCACCGAGTTCGCTGCAAGCCGAACTGCAGCACTTCGCCATTCGATTCCTCATCTAGTCACCGAGTCGGAGCCTCGAACGTGAATGGCTATTCAACCCCAACACCGCTACCGTCTGATAGCAGTGGCGCGCAAACATTTCTCGCTTCGAAGCGCCCATCTGGTGATGTGGTCGAGCCCCCTGCTGCTCCTCGTCCTGCTGTTCACGCTGACGGCCACGTCCAAGCCTTCGACCCGTCTGGTGATCGTGCACGAGCCCTCGACCGTTTCTTCGACCAGCCCCACGACGACGACGCCGGCGGTCGTCAATTCGACGACGACGAGCACCGCACCCACGACGACCACGTCGGTGGTGCGCTCGACGACGACCACGATGACCAACGAGACGCACTTCGCCGTCGCGACAGGTTCGATCGTGAGGTCACCCGCGCGCGCGCCCAGCGTGAGCGTCTCGAGCGGCGTCGTCACGGGCGCGCTCAGTCGCGCGTTCGCGGTGGCCGTCGTGCCCCTTCGCGGACCGGGCACGTGGACCCTGTCGTCGAGCGCCCCGATCAACGCGCAGTTACTGTGTCCGAACGTCAGCGGACCGGTCAACGCGCTGATCGTGGTCAATGGAGTGCAGAGTTGCCAACTCAAACTCACCTCAGCGAATGCCGAGGTGTCGCCGACATGGCAGCTCACCCCACTGCGCTAGGCCGTTTCACCGCGGGACCACTGCACGGGCTTGGTCTGGCGCTCTACTTTCTCCTGCTGCCCTACGTCGTTCTTTCCAAGTGGTCACTCGCGGCGCGTCTCTCCAACGCCGGACTCATTCGGGGCCTGCTCGTGGCATTGAGCCTCTTTTGGCTGCTCTTCCTCTTCCAGTTCGTGCGCAACGTTCTTCGACTCCGTCGCGGACTCATGATCGGGGGCGGCGGGAGCGCCTGGCTCGCGAGTCTCGTCGTCGCCGCAATGCCGTTCCTCATCACCGCGTCGTCGATCGGCGCCCCGGTCCCGGCGCACGACTCGGGTTACCTCGTGCGGGCCGGTGCGTCGGCGCCCGCGACGTCCACGCGAGGCGTGGCACACCCAGTGCGACGGCCATCGGGGGGCTCGACGCCGATCGATCTCTCCTCGCTGGGCGCTCTGCCCCTCGCGCTCATGGCCAAGCGGCGAAGCGACGTGCTGCGCGACCAGCAGCTGGAACTCGGCGACGACGAAGTCGACGAGACAGTGGCGTTGTTGCGCGCCACGAGCCCCGGACAGGTCGCGCGGGTTCGACACGCCATCGGTGACCGTCTCGACGGCGTCGTGAGCATCACGGGCGCGTTCAACTTCGCGCCGATCTCGGCGAGCACCGATCCGGTCGTGGTGTGCGTGCTCAAGGACGAACTCAGTGGCGTCGTGCTGTCCTTCGCGCGCGAAGGCGGGCGCCTGCGCGTGCCGGCCCAGTGGAGCGACGCCGACGTCATCGAGTCGACCGTCGCCCTGCACGAAGGCGGACGACTCTGCTTTGCCCGTGAGGAGAACGAACTGCTGCGCGCACTCGCCACACGTTCACTACGGAGTTCGCTCGTCGTCTACCTGGGTCACGCCGGCGGTATCGACGACGGTCTTCGCGCCTGCTCGGTGACGATCGAGCCAGCGGCGAACGACGAGCAGCTGTTGGCGGACTCACTACCCTTCGCGGGGACGCCAACGGGTCAGCCACGTCGCTACGAAGTGACGTCCGATTCCAACGGGCTCGAGCCGGGCGAGATGCGCGTCGAACTCTTGCGGGCCGCCCCTCGCGTCGTCGGCCTCGACGAGCCGTTCACGGCGACCTTGCGTCGTCGATGCGTCGAGATGGTGGCGTACCTCGCGCTGCACCGTCACGAGCCCGTGACGGGTGACCGGCTCCGCACGCGGGTGCTGACCCACGCCGACGTCGACGCCTCGACGCGAACGCTCGCCAACACGGCCAGTGCCGTTCGACGGAGCCTCGGCGTCGACGCGAAGGGACCACGACTCCACCCGGTCACGTCCTCGGGCCTCTACGTCACCCACGCCATCACGAGTGACGTCGAGATCTTCCACTCGCTCACCGCGCGGGCTCGACAACTCCCCCTCCTCGAAGCGGCGCCGTTCGCCCGACGCGCGCTCTCACTCGTGCGAGGCGAACCGCTCGCGAGCGCCCTTCGCGGTTTCGAGTGGTTCCTCGCCGAGGGCTACGCGGCGAGACTGCTGCGCGACGGCGAGTGGGCGTCGCTGGCGTTGCACCGCCACGCGATGGACGAGGGTGACTACGAACTGGCCTTCTGGGCATTGAGCCAGGGTCGACTCATCGACCCCTACAGCGACGCCCTGACCGACGCGCTCGCGCGCGTTCCGCGACTACGCCAGTTTGGCGGCGATGGAGCCGGCCGATCGCAGGACCAGTCCGTCAGCACCGGCGACGCTGTAGCGGTGCGCGGGTCGTTCCAGGGCCTCGGCGATGAGGTCGGCGAGTAGCTCGGAGAACGCGAGGGGTGGCGTGACGAAGAGGTGCTTCGAGAGCGACCCCGGGATGGTGTTGATCTCGTTGACGAAGAGCTCGTTGTCATTCGCGAGGAAGTCCACACGCGCGACGCCGCGCACGGACGCCACTTCGGCGATCCTGCGCGCGTGCGCCTCGAGGGCCTCACGTTGACCGGCGCCGAGTACGGCCGGCAGTTCGCGCGGCGCCGAGACCATGCCGTCGCCACCGACGTACTTGTCGCGGTAGTCGAGAATCTCCGCGGCGCTCGAGCGGCGAATCGGGCGCTCGATCGCCGACAGCGTCAACGCGGGATACGTCCTCATCGCGATCTGCAGGTCCGTGAGATCGTCGCGGAACGGTTCGACGACGCAGCCGCGCTGGAGGTGGGTGTTCACGTCAAGACGCGCGAGTGCGGTCGCCAGGTCGGCGACGACGTCGATGCCGATCGACGAACCGCCGAAGCGGGGCTTCAAGATGTACGGCCCGGCGAAGGGCAGCGACGCCGTCGAGCTCGTCAGCAGAACGCGCGGCAACGTCGGCAAGCCGGCCGCCGCGACGACGGCGCCAAAGGCCCACTTGTCCATGCCGAGCGCAGCGCCGGCGACACTCGGTCCGCTGTAGGCGATGCCGGCGAGGTCGAGCGCCGCCTGGATCGAGCCGTCCTCACCCGGACCGCCGTGCGTCGCCAGAACCACCACCTCGAGGTCGAGCCGACGATCCTTGCCCATTCGCGAGCCGCCGGCGAAGAACCCACCCGCGTCGCCGAGGCGAAGCGACAGTTCGCTCGACCCCTTGGGAAGCCCGTCGAGAAACGATTCGGCCTCGACGTCATCGGGCACCGAATGGAACGAACCGGTCTTGGACCAGTAGATCGCGATCGAAGCGCGCTGGTTGCGCAGTAGTTCGCGCTGGGCCTGCAGGCCCGTGAGGATGGAAACGTCATGTTCGGGCGTCGGTCCCCCGAAGAGCACGCCAATAGTCATGGGACTCCTCGCCACACCGTCATCAAGCAATCAAGGGTAGTGGTCGGGAAGGTCGTTGAGGTACAGGACGCCGTCACCGGCGACGAGGGCCGATCGAACCCATTCGACCGCCTGCTCTCGCGTGTCAAAGCGCCGCAGCGGCCGTTCGTACCCGGTGGCCATCGCGACCACGTTGGTGCGCCCGACGACCACCAGTTCATCACCCGCCGCCGCCACCTTCTTCGCGAGCGAGAGGTTCTCACCGTACTGATCGCGACCCAGTTCGACGAGTCCGGGCGTCACGACGACCCGTCGACCGCTGAGCGGCAACGACGACAGCAACCTGAGCGCCGCGACCGCACTCGCGGGGTTCGCGTTGAAGGTGTCGTCGATCACCGTGACGCCCGATGGCGCGACGCCGACGGTGGACCGGTTCACGACCTGCGTCACGAGCGAAAGTCGCGAAACGACGACGTCCATCGGGACACCAAGTTCGATGGCACTCGCCACGGCGCACGCGAGGTTGGTCGGTTGTACGCCGGGCGGTGGCGTCATCGTCGCCATTCTTTCGTTATTGAGCACCACCACCCACTCGTTCTCTTCGACGAGGACGCGCACTGACGCTTCGAGGCGCACCGATCCAGCCGTCCGCACTCCTTTGCCGCTCGCCACGAGGCGATCGACCCATCGACGCAGTCGATCGTCGTCGATGTTGAGCACGACGACCGACGCTCTTTCCGTGATCTCGAACTTGGCCTGCTCGATCACGTCGAGGGACTTCATCCGCTCCAGGTGCACCGGTCCCAGCGCCGTCACGACGGCGATCTCGGGGGGGCACCACGCGCAGAGTTCGCTGATCTCGCCGGGACCGTAGGTCCCCATCTCGGCGATGAAGATCCTCGTGTCGTCCGCGAGATTCTCGTTGATCGCGCGAGAAAGACCCGCGCGGTTGTTGAAGCTCCTCGGCGTCGCGACGACCCCGCCGTCGGGCGCCAAGAGGTCCGCCACGTGGTTCTTCGTGGAGGTCTTGCCGTAGGAGCCGGTGATCGCGACGACGCGCGGATGTATTCGCGCGAGCCGCGCCGCGGCGTGGGTGACGAAGGTCTGGGCCCGACGCGACTCGTAAGGGCGCAGCAGTCGTGTCGTCACGGCGAGGAGTGGCGGCACCGCCCATACGACGGCCACCGCGAGCAGCCACGGTCGCGTCGAGAAGAGTCCGGCGCCGGCGACCACGATCGAGATCACCGTGGCGAGCACCGCGACGGTCGTGAGGCGTCGAGTCCATCGGAGTTGACTTGTCCGGCCCCGCAGCGAAAGCCCCTGGGGACAAAAGAGTCCGTAGAGCACCGCGACGACGGCCGCGAGGAGATCCAGTCGAACGATCACCGTCACGAACAAGGCGACGATCAGCACGTGGCTCAGGGTGATCGGCCGCGTGAGCTTTCGACGTTCGACCGACTTCGCCGAGGCCACCTGGGGCGAGGACCAGCGACCGAGGAAGTGGCGCATCGACGTGGGTTCGTAGTGCTCGCGCTGGAGTACCCGCAACCAACGCGCCATCTGGGCGGCGTACGCACCGGCCAGGCCGACGCCGAGCACCGCGTCGAGGGCGACGGGTGTTCCACTCACGCGAGCGCCTCTCGCACCGACGCCACCAGCGCGCTCGGGTCGAGGGTCGGCACGAGGTGCCCGACGCCATTGAGCACCCGAAAAGTCGGCGGCGTGGCCAGCAGGACGGCCGCGCGTCGCGCGACGTCAACGGGCACGTCGTCGTCGAGCTCCCCCCAGACCATCACGACCGGGACCCTCAGGCGTTGCAGCTCTTCTTCATAACTCTCGTTCACGTTCGCGACGAGCACCTCGCGCAGTCGACCGCTGGCGTTGCGGTAGTCGCTCGACCCGTAGCGCTGACGGGCGGCCTCCATTCGTCCTTCACCCACGACACCCTTGGCGTGGAGCCAGCGTGTGAGTCGAAACCGCCAGGGTGGCGACACGACGCTCGTGCGGCGTAGTAGCGGCGAACCCGTGAGGATCAGCACGCGCACGAGCTCGGGGTGATCGGCCGCGATCACGGTCGCGACGCGTCCACCGAAGGAGTGCCCCACCAGCACGAGGGGGCCTTCACTCATGCTCGCGAGCGCCGGCGCGAGCAGCGCCGCGTACAATCGCGCCCCGCCCCCGACCGTTGGGAGCGGTGACGAGCCGAAGCCGGGGAGATCAAGGGCGACCGAAGCGACACCGGCTCGGGCGAGTTCGCCGGCCGCTTCGGCGAAATCGCGGCCGGTGCGGGCCCAACCGTGCAACCAGACCACTCGCACGGGCCCCTCGCCGTAAGGCTCTCCGAAGAGATTTCCGTCGCCGTAGGCACGCAGCACGTCTTTCAGGCTACTGACGTGCGAACGATCGTCGAAACCACGTCACGGCCTACCGGTAGCGTCAGGAGGACTATGAGTGACGAGACGGCCTTCTCCGACGCGCTCCTCGTTGGCCTGACGCCCGAGCAGCGTGAGGCGGTGATGTCACCCGCGCGTCGACTGCTCGTACGCGCCACGGCCGGATCGGGCAAGACGCACGTCCTGACACTGCGTATCCAGCGCCGCATCAGGCAAGAGGAGATCGCCGCCGACCAGGTCCTCGCGATGACCTTCACGCGCAAGGCGGGCGACGAACTGCGCAAGCGACTGTTTCGCGCGGGCATCCGCGACATCCGCGCCGGCACGTTCCACCGCGCCGCGCTGACCCTCGTCAACCAGTACCGCGAGGATCATCACCTCAAACCCGTCGTGCTCGAATCCAACCGCCGCCGCTTGGTCTCGGCGCTCGCCCACCAACTGCGTGAGAGCGGCGACCTGAAACTCGAGGACTGGCAACTACCGCGTCTCGAACAGGAGATCGGCTGGGCCCTCAGTCAGGGGTTCAACGGCGCGCTGTACGCGAAGAACGCGCGAAAGCTCCGCCGCGACGCCCCCTTGGCGCCGGCCCAGTTCGCCGACGTGCTCGACCGGTACGTGGGCCTGTGCGCCAGTCGCGGCGTCCTGGACTTCGACCTTCTGTTGAGCGAGGCGATCACCCTGTTGCGCGACGAACCCAACGTGCTCGCGGCCTTTCGCCACCGCAACCGTTCGTTCTACGTCGACGAGACCCAGGACATGAATCCCCTGCAGTTCATGTTGCTGCGCCAAATGGCCGGTGACGATCCGGACCTCTTTTGCGTGGGCGACCCCAATCAGTCGATCTACGGCTTCAACGGCGCCAATCCCCAACTGCTCAACGAGATCATCCGCACGTGGCCCGACACGGTCGTGCTCGACCTCACGCGTAATCATCGCTCGACGTCCAACATCATCGCCGTCGCCAACACCCTGCTCGAGGACGGTGCCGCCGGCATCGTTCCGGCCAAGGACGACGGCGACGTGCCGTTGGTTCGCGGGTACCTCACCGACCAGGAAGAGGCCGAGCACGTCGCGACCTGGCTCGCCGCCAAGCATCAGCCGCGGAGTCCCTGGCGGTCGATGGCCGTGCTGGCGCGCACCAACGCCCAACTGGAAATGATCGCGAGTTATCTCGACGCCGCGGGCATCCCCAACGAGCGCCGCGGTCCGGAGCATTCGCCCGCGTCGGACCTCCTCGTGGCCCACGACGCCTGGTCGAGACGAATGGAGGACGACGCGAGGGACGCGGTCGCGCTCTCGACGATCCACCGCGCCAAGGGACTCGAGTTCCGACACGTCGCCGCCATTGGATGGGCCGAAGGCCAGCTGCCCAACTACAACGCCACGACGCCCGCCGAACTCGCCGAAGAGCAACGTCTCGCCTACGTGGCGCTCAGTCGTGCGGAGGATTCGCTGCTCATCAC
>DAIOEY010000051.1:0-1071 GCA_036745995.1 Acidimicrobiales bacterium
TCGCTCGACGTGAGCAGACGTTCTTCGGCGAGCGCCCTTCCGACGTTGCAACCCGTCACGAACAGCATGACGAGCACGTTGCGCACGGAGAGGCTCTGCAGCAGATACCCGAGCTGCAAGAGGAAGTAGCAGGCGTAGACGGGATGACGGACGACGGCGTAGGGGCCACGCACGACGAGCCCCCGGTCAGCGGGGGCGAAGCCGAAGGAGCGACCCAGGGCGAAGAACGAACAGACGAAAATGCCGAGTCCCAGCAGTTGAAGACCGAGCCCCGCACCCACGCCCCAACTCGGGTGCACGCCGACCGGGCGAAACAGCACGCCGCCGAACGTTCCACCGAACGCGAGGAGCCAGTCGCCCGTGCGCCTGGTCACCACCCGCGCGGGCCGTCGAACCAGGTAGGCAACCGCGACCCACGCCTGCTCGGCACAGAAGGCCACGCCAATCAAACGATGCGTTCGAAGATAGACCTGCAGGCTGGCCTGTGCGAACAGCGCCGCGCCACCCGCGCCGACGAGATTCGCCGAGATTCTGATAACGCGCGCTCTTCGGCCAGCGACGACGTCGGTCCCCCACAATCTGCTCACTCGCGTGCGCAGGGACTTCGAAGGGACCACGCCTTTTCGCGCGACGTCTATCGGACCGGGCGCGTCCGATGCTCGAACGTCGCCGAGCCCCGTCAGGGGGCGAGCCAACAGCGGGCCGCTCACCTCACGTATCCACGAGTCGACGTTCGACGAGAGCATCAAGACTGAATCGACCGGCACCGAAGACGGCCACGACGAGTGCGAGGACGCCTATCGCCAAGTTGAGTTCGTACCCGGGATTCACGGTGGCTGAATTAAAGCCGTTCACCCAGGTGACCGTGATCATGGCCATCACCATGTCCCCGAAGAGCGCAAGTCCAGCGATGCGGGCGCCAAGGCCGAGTATCAAAGAGATCGCGCCGCCGAATTCAATGACACCTCCGAGAATCGCGAAGAACCCTCCGGGATGAAGGTGTGCGGAGTTCGAGAAGAACAGCGCCGTCCGATGAATGCCGGGTCCGTTAAACCAACCAAAGAGTTTTCC
>DAIOEY010000051.1:1171-4225 GCA_036745995.1 Acidimicrobiales bacterium
GGTCGCGCGGTCGCCTGCTCCACGGCGATCGGACGACCCGGCAGTCCGGTGTCAGCCCGGATGGTGTCCTTCGTCGGGAAGACCGCCCGACGAGAGAGCTGGTCCCAGACGGTGAGGGCGAAGCCGAGATTGACGTCTTGTCGCCCCACGAGGCGGTGATGGATTCTGTGATAGTTCGGGCTGACGAACACGCGACCGAGCGGGCCGAATCCCAAATTGGTGTTCGAATGCTCGAAGGCGACGATGCCGGCGTAGACGACGAGGAGCGTCGTGGGTACGGCGCCGTTCGCCAAGAGGACGATCCCCGGGACCAAGGCGATCAGGTACGAGACGTGGATGAGCGGATGAGTTCGAAAGACCGTAAGGACGCTCATGTCCTCTTGGGAGTGGTGGAGCTCATGAAAGCGCCACATCATGCGCACGCGGTGATTCGCCAAGTGCGCGAGCCAGTTGCACCCGTCCATCACCACGAAGATCACGCCGATCGCCAACCAGCGAGGCACGAAACCGGACCTCGGCAGGATGACCCACGGCATCGACGTGCGGGCGACTTCGGCGAAGGAGAGGGTGAGCGCCGTCACGAGCGGCACGACGAGGGTCGCGTTGAGCACGGTGTACAAGAGATCTTGTCGATAGCCACGCGCGAAGAACGGCCGGCGTTGCGCGGGATGCATCCGTTCGGCGACGAGACAGACGCCGAGGATCACGAGCGTGATCGGTCCCACGATCACCACGCGAAGACTTGTCATGGACGAAGCGAAACTCGTGCCTCCCCAGTGACTCGCCCAACCAATCCCGATCAAGACCACGGCGATCGCCGCGATTGAACACGCCGGAAGATAGACACGCGACGTCAGCGCACTGCGCCAATGCCTGGCGCGGCGGGTCGGCCGCTGCGCTGAGGAGACAGAAACTGACGTGGAAGGCCCTTCCACGAGGGTTGACATGATCACCTCTCCATCGACGTAGTCGACACTAGAACCCAATGCCGCCGCCACCGGGGCTCGTCGTCGTCGTGGTCCCACCGGAGCCGCCGCTCGCCTTCTGCGTCACCACGATCGTCCACTTGCCCCACGTGTCCTTCACGATGCCGTTCACCTGCCCGGGGGCCTTGTCCTTGAAGAACCAGTAGAGCGCCTGGCCGGCGTAGGTCACCTGGAGTCCGCCGGCCCGCTTTATCGTGCCGAGCTTCGAGGCGCTCACCCCGCTGCCGGCGGACGCCGACGTGGCGCCCTTGGGAAGAAGGACCTCGGGCCAGGTCTTCAGACACTTGGCGGTACACGGCGTGGCGCTCGCCTTAAGTGTGTAGACCGTCGTGCCGCTCACGAGGAGCGTTCCGAACTTGGAAATCTTCATCGTCGAGACGACGACGCCCTTGTTCGCGTGACTCGTGGCCGCACGAGCCGTGTCGGGAGCGAAGACCAACGCGGTCAACGCGCCGAAGATCAGGGTCGCCGCCAGTACACGTCGCACCGGAATGCTCCGGACCACCACTCGGTGTTGCCTGGTCTGATCCATATCGTTCGTCTCCTCGTATTCGTGGACATCGGTTCTTCTGGGAACATCGCGCTGGCCACACCCGACGACCAGTTCGTCAGTGCAACTTCCCGCCACCCAGTACTACGGCCGAGACTCGCGAAGGGATCATTTCAGTCGATCCTTGCCGTTCGAGATCCGTCCCAATCGGCTCGTTCGTCCAAGCCGAGACTTCAAGCCGGGATGCGCGCGCTCGCGAAGACCGTACCGGAGGCGTCGACCAGGCGTGCGCCTCGAACCTGACCCGCGGACGTCGTGAGGGGAGCGCCCCACGCGCCGTAGCCACCCGAAAGGGTGAACTGTCCAACGGTCTCGATCTTTCCCCCGGCGAGGATCACCTGACACGTCACGACGCCGGACCACGTGCCACTGTCGACCGTCATGTACATCCACGCTGGCTTGCCCGCCGAGACGAGGAACTCACCGAGCACGTGCCCGCCAGAACTGAGGCTCGCCGACGTGATGTCGGTCATCGCCTGATTCGGTCTGTTACTGCCCCCCGATGAGGCGAGTGCACCAATCCCGATGCCCAGGGAGACGGCGACCGCCGCCGCGGCCAGGAGCACACTCACGCGACGAACGCGCCTCGTGGGGCGCCGTTGCACGCCACTCTGGAGTCGTTGCGCGAGGCGAAGTTCGAAGCCGACGGGAGGTTCGCTCTCACCGGAGAGTTCCATCATCGTGTCGGCCACGATCGACAGTTGTTCGAGTTCCAAACTGCACGAGGGACACGATTCGACGTGTCGGAGCACCTCGGATCGGCGCCGACCCGACACGACGCCCAGGGCGGTTTCGGCGAGATCGTCGCGGAACACGTCACACACCTTCGGGTCGTTCGCCTGACTGCTCATAGCGCGTCCTCATTCGCGACGGCCTCGCGGAGTTTGGCCATCCCTACTCGTATCCGGCTCTTGGCGGTGCCGAGCGGTATCGATTCACCGTCGGCGATGTCCGCCGCTGTTCGTCCGTAGAGCGCGGCGAGGACCACGGCACGACGCTGATCGAGCGGCAGTGCGGCGAGCGCGGAACGGACACGGGCGACGTCCTCCAGCGCGGCCGCCGCTGCGTCGGGTTGGCGTTCATTACTCGTCAATTCGAGAAAGACCCGGTCATCGGGGTCGGTTGGAATGCCACGGCGAACACGAATCGAGTCGATCGCGAGGTTGCGCGTGATCGTGAGCGCCCACGTCGCCACCGATCCACGTCGCGCGTCGAACACGGGCGCGTGACGAAAGATGCGGATGAAGGCCTCCTGGGCCACGTCCTCGGCGTCGCCGGCGTCGCCGACGATGCCGAACGCAAGTCCGTACAGTCGACGCTGATAACGACGGACGAACGTGAGCCCGGCGCGGTCGTCGCCGACCGCCATGCCTGAGAGCAGCGCCTCGTCGGAAGCGCCGTCATCATCCGAGCCAGTTCGTCTTCCCATTGATGGTTATACGGCCTGGAGGCTCAAAAGGATCAGTTCCCGCCGCAATCTCCCAAGGGTGACGCTAGCGGTCCCGATCACGAGACGAC
>DAIOEY010000051.1:4325-7020 GCA_036745995.1 Acidimicrobiales bacterium
ATTCGATATTGTGAGCCGCAGCGGAGATTCTGCGGAACGGGCGTGCTTACTTCTATGCCGGACCCCATTTCGACATCCGACCATTCGCCCTCCTCGGACACCGTCGCCGCGTTGCTTCCCCTCGACGCCGACGGACCGGCGTTGGTGAGTGAAGACGGCGAGGTCATTTCTCACGCGACCCTGCGAAAAGAGGTGGATCGCCTCGCCGAGCAGCTCCGGAGTGCCGGTCTTGGCCCAAAGGACCGTCTCGCGATCGTCTTGCCGAATGGTCCGGCCATGGCGTTGGTGATGCTCGCCGCGATGACCGTTGGCTGCGCGGCGCCGCTGAACCCGAAGTATCGCGAAGATGAATTCAGGTTCTACCTCGACGACCTGCACGCGTCGGCGCTGCTCACGCTCGACGGAGCGTCGAGCGACGCTCGCTCGGCGGCGCCGGAGGGAACGATCCCGATCGTTGTACGCGGTCAAGGCATGTCCATCGATCTCGTGACGCCCGAGACGATGGAGGGCTCGACGCGACGTCCGACGGCCGACGACCTTGCGCTGGTGTTGCACACTTCGGGAACGACGTCACGCCCCAAGATCGTTCCCCTGCGTCAACGCAATCTGGCCCGGTCGGCGCGCAACATCGCCGCCACGCTGCGCCTGACGTCCGCCGACCGTTCGCTCAACGTGATGCCGCTGTTCCACATCCATGGGCTCATGGCCGGACTCTTGGCGCCACTTTCGGTCGGCGGGTCCGTGATCTGCACGACCGGATTCGACGCGTTCAAGTTTCACCGCTGGGTGGACGAGTTGCGCCCCAGTTACTACAGCGCAGTCCCGACCATGCATCAAATGGTGCTGGCTCGATCGCCGGGGCCCCGTCCGACGAACCTTCGCTTCGTTCGCTCTTCGTCCGCCGCCCTGCCGGGACCGGTGCTCGACGGTCTTCGCGAGCTCTTCAGTGTGCCGATCATCGAGGCCTACGGCATGACCGAGGCGTCGCATCAGATGACGTCAAACCCCCTGCCGCCCGCCACGACGAAACAGGGTTCGGTGGGCGTCGCGAGTGGCATCGACGTCGCCATTCTCGACACCCAGAATCACCTACTGGCGTCCGGTGAGCGCGGCGAGGTCGCGATCAAGGGCACGACGGTCGTCGACGGTTACGAGAACAACCCGGGCGCCAACGAGTCCGCGTTCACCGATGGTTGGTTCCGAACCGGTGACGAGGGCGTCCTCGACGCTGACGGCTACCTCTTTCTCACGGGCCGCTTGAAGGAGCAGATCAACCGGGGCGGAGAGAAGATCTCCCCGCTCGAGATCGACGAGGTACTCATTGGCCATCCGGCGGTCGCCGAGGCGGTCACGTTCGCGATCCCCCACGAGAAACTCGGCGAGGAGATCGGCGCCGCCGTGGTTCTGGCCGAGGGTAAGGAAGCGACCGAGAGCGAACTTCGCGACTATCTCCGTAAGCGTCTGGCGCCGTTCAAGGTCCCCCGACGCATCGTGATCGTCACCGAGATCCCCAAGGGCGCGACCGGAAAGATTCAACGCATCGGTCTCGCGGAGAAACTCAGCCTCTGAGATTTCGCCCGCACCGCTGACGAATCACCCCGCGTGGCGCTCCACTAGTGAACGTGGACACGATCACACGAACATGCATCCCTCGGTCACGTCGTCCAAAGTACAGGTCCACGCGCAGGTGTTCGTGCAGTGACGCAAATGATTCGTGAGTAAGGTGCGTTGGTGCGCGTGTGCATCGTAGGTGCGGGGGCCATTGGTGGTCTGCTCGGCGTTCGTCTGGCTCTCTCGGGCGAGCAGGTGAGCGTGCTCGCGCGTTCGAGCAATCTCGCGGCGATTCAATCCGACGGGATGAAGTTGGTCGAACCAGACGGATCGGTGCTCGTCACGCGCGACGTCACCGCCTCGGACGACTTCGCGTCGCTCGGGCCACAAGACCTGGTGATCCTGGCGCTCAAGGCTCATCAGATCGTTGAGATAGCCCCGCAACTCGCCGCGCTCTACGACGGCGACACCGTCGTGCTCCCGCTGCAGAACGGCGTCCCCTGGTGGTTCTTCCAGAAGTTCCCGGGCCCGTTTGAAGGTCGTCGGCTTCGCACGCTCGATCCAGACGGCACCCTGGAACGGCACATTCCGTCCGAGAGAATCGTCGGCTCGATCGCCTACCCCGCCGCCGAGAGAGACGCTCCGGGCGTCTTTCGCCTCATCGAAGGCGACCGATTCCCGGTCGGCGAGCTGGATGGAGTTCGTTCAGCCCGAGTGGCAGCGATAGCGCAGGTGCTGAGCGGCGCGGGATTCAAGTCGCGCGTTCTTACCGACATCCGCTCGCACCTTTGGGTGAAGGCGTGGGGCAACATGGCGATGAATCCGATCAGTGCTCTGACGGGCGCCACGCTCGCCGAGATATGTCAGTTCCCGCCCACGCGCTCGCTGGCCGCCCAGATGATGCGCGAGTCCTCGGAGGTCGCCGAAAAGCTCGGGTTGCGTCTGCGCCTTTCCGTCGAACAGCGCATCGAAGGAGCGGAGAAGGTCGGTGATCACAAGACGTCGATGCTCCAAGACGTCGAGGCCGGTCGCGTACTTGAGATCGAGCCACTCATCGGAAGTTTCATCGAACTTGGTCAACTTACGGAGACGGAAATGCCGACGACGCAGACCGTGTACGCCCTCGTCTCACTACTCAATTCGC
>DAIOEY010000051.1:7120-12392 GCA_036745995.1 Acidimicrobiales bacterium
GCCGGACCCCAGCTCGTCGTCCCGCTCGACAACGCACGCTTCGCCCTCAACGCCGCGAACGCCCGTTGGACGAGCCTGTACGACGCGTTGTACGGGACCAACGTGATCCCCGAGCGCGACGGAGGCGATCGCGGGACCTCTTACAACCCGGTGCGCGGCGAAAGGGTCATCGCGTACGCCAACGCGTTCCTCGATCGGGCCGTACCGCTCGCGAACGGCACCTACGGCGACGTGACGGACTTCGTCTTGTCAGTCGAGCAGCCGGTGACGCTGACGGTCCAACTGCGCGACGGCACGAGCAGCCAACTCGCCGACTCAACCCAATTCGTGGGACTTCTGCGCGACGACGAATCGACGCGCCTCCTGCTACGCAATCACCGACTCCACGTCGAGCTCGTCGTCGATCGGCGCCATCCAATCGGTCAGAACAGTCCCTCGGGGCTCGCCGACGTCGTCCTCGAGTCGGCGATCACGACGATCCAGGACTGCGAAGACTCCGTCGTGACGGTCGACGCCATCGACAAGACGTTGGTCTATCGCAACTGGCTCGGTCTGATGACCGGTGCGCTCGAGGCGACGTTTGAAAAGAGCGGCGGCCAACTCACACGCCGACTGCACCCGGATCGGACCTTTAACACCCCCGACGGCACACCCTTTACGCTCCCGGGCCGCAGTCTGCTGCTCATTCGCAACGTCGGCCTTCACATGATGACCGACGCAGTTCAAACGGACCTCGGTCAGGCGGTGCCTGAAGGATTGCTCGACGCGCTGTTGACCGTCACGATCGCCATGCATGAATTGCGTGGACTCGGTTCGTTTCGTAACAGTGCCGCTGGCAGCGTCTACGTGGTGAAGCCAAAATTGCACGGAAGCGACGAGGTGGCCTTCGCGGTGGACGTCTTCAGCGACGTCGAGCGTCTCTTGAATCTTCCCCAGAACACCGTGAAGATCGGCATCATGGACGAGGAGCGACGGACGTCACTCAACCTCGCCAACTGCATCGCGGCCGCGCGCGAACGGGTGATCTTCATCAACACCGGTTTCCTCGATCGCACCGGCGACGAGATCCACACCGCGACCCAAGCTGGTCCCGTCGTACGCAAGGGAGACATGCGATCGACGCCGTGGCTTCTCGCGTACGAGACGAACAACGTCGACGTGGCTCTCTCCATGGGATTTCGCGGCGTGGCGCAGATCGGTAAGGGGATGTGGGCCATGCCCGACGCGATGGCCGAACTCGTCGAGGTGAAGATCGCTCACCCGATGGCCGGAGCGTCGTGCGCGTGGGTGCCCTCGCCGACCGCGGCGACGTTGCACGCCCTGCATTACCACTTCGTCGACGTCACTGCGCGCCAAGACGAGATCGCGCTGCACCCTTCGACGCGATTCGAAGACCTGCTCGAGCTTCCCCTTCTCACCTCCCGGCCCGATGACGCAGCGACCGCCGAGGAACTGGCCAACAATGCCCAGGGCATGCTCGGCTACGTCGTGCGCTGGGTGGATCAGGGCATCGGTTGCTCGAAGGTGCCCGACATCAACGGCGTCGAGCTCATGGAGGACAGGGCGACGTTGCGCATCTCAAGCCAACACATCGCCAATTGGCTGCACCACGGCCTTCTCGATCGCGAGACGATCGTGTCGACCTTCGTGCAAATGGCGGCCCTGGTCGACGAGCAAAACGCGAAGGACCCCGCCTACCGCCCGATGCTGCCCGACGCGAAGTCGAGCGCTGGCGTTTCGGCCGCCCTCGAACTCGTCTTTGAAGGCACGAAGTCGCCGAACGGTTACACCGAGGACATTCTCAACGCCTGGCGACGTCGCGTGAAGGCGAATGATCATGACCGCGCAACGAATGGAGAACCGAAATGAACGAATTGACCCTTCTCGAGGCGGACGCCATCGCCCAGGGAGCCATCGACGGGGCGCGACAGCGAGGACTGAACCCGATTTGTGTCAGCGTGCTCGACGGCGGGGGCCACGCACTGGTGGTGAAACGCGAGGAGAAGGCGACCTTTCTGCGCGTCGACATCGCGACGGCGAAAGCCTGGACGGCCGTCTCACTCGCCGGACCATCGCGGAACTTCGCCACGATGGCCGAGTCCCGTCCTCAGTTTGCGACGAGCCTCGTCACCATCTCACAGGGGCGCATGGCCCCGGCGGCGGGTGGCGTGCTTGTTCTGCGCGACGGTGACATCATCGGCAGCGTGGGAGTAAGCGGCGACACACCCGACAATGACGAAGCGGCGGCTCTGGACGGCGTCCACGCCGCGGGACTGGCGTCGAGTCAATAGCTTCTCGAGTACGAGACGCTGTACTCGAGAAGAGAATTGCCTAGGCGACGCTCTGACGGCGCGTCGGCGCCGCGCACTCGCGACAAAGAACGACGGACGAGCTCGGTGCACCCTCCTCTTTCGGGGCACGTTGAATTCGAACGTAGGCAGTTGATCGGCACTCGCGCGCGTGCCAGCAGGTGTGGCGGGCGCATCGGCAATAGCCGGTGATGGGCATGCGTATGGCCCTCACGGGCGAGACGGACGTGGCAACACTCTCAGGTGGTGATGGCGGAAGCATGCTCACGAAACTCCTCTCGTCGTTACCTCAAGTTTACCGGTAGTAAATCGTATCCAGGGGATTCCCCGATTTGTTTGCACCTTTGTTGAGTTTTGCCTGTGATTCGATTGCGGTCCAGTTCATCTGACAAGCATCGAGCGAAGAAGTGTTGCCAGGAAAATCACAACTTAAAGGGCGATTCACAAAGAACGCTGATCGTCGCCTCACCAATCTGGACGCGACGCACATGCAAAGATGACTCGATGCGTCGGATGATTCCCCTGGTCGTTTTGGCGGTGGTCGTCGCCGTGACCGCGATCGTTGTCATCGAGGGCCGTTCGAAAGCAGTCACACCGGCGGCGGCGCCATCCACTTCGACGACACCGCCGCTACTCCACGAGAGTTTCACGCTCCTCGCGTGCAACAATCGCACGACGATCGGTCTCGAAGGTTGCGCCGAGCACCAACTCCTCGTCCAAGATCATCTCGTCAATCAACTTCGCGACCGCGTAACCCACCTTCTCATTGGCAACAGCGCGCGACGTCAGTTCTTTCTCGCCGAAAGTGATTGGTTCCGCTACCGCCAGGCCGCGTGCCAGAGCGAGAGCGACAGCAATGCGGGCGGTTCACTCGCGCCAGTTGATTTCGCCATCTGTGCGGTGCGCCTCGACCAGCAGCACGTCACTGAACTTCGCGTACAGCAGGCCAGCTACGTCGTCCACTGATCGGGACGGGGCGCGGTGCGTCTTGAGATTGGCGCCTCGTTCGATTGGCCCAAGTGGCGTCGTTGTTGGTTCACCACTCGAGAGACTGTCGTTCGAACGAGTCGCCCGACGTCATTGCGCAACTTCAACCGGTCCCCTCGGTAACATCGAGGACGTGAACGCATCGGCGAAGGAATGGGTGAGCGCCTTCGCGCGAGAGCTAGGCCTTGACGAACCGAGCGACGAAGAGGCCGCAGCAATTCTCGCGCTGGCGGGAATCGCCGCGCACTCGTCCGAGCGAACCGCGGCACCCCTCGCGTGCTGGCTCGCCGCGAAAGCTGGACTCAGTGCGAGCGGGGCCGTCGACGCCGCGCGGCAGTTGGTCGTGCCCGGCCAAGAAGCAGAATGATTCATAGATGGCGCCCAGACGCTGGCGACGTGTCTTACGTCGCCAGTCCTAGTCGCAACAAATCGTCCGGGCTGTCGACGTCAAAGAATTCCTCTTCCGAGGCAACGTCCTTCCAGCCCGATTCGTCGAGCAGGACGACGCCGGGCTGCGTTGTCAGGTGCCGCAACGATCGCTGACCGTGTGCGAGGAATTCGCTGGCGCT
Organism: Acidimicrobiales bacterium; assembly: GCA_036745995.1. Taxonomy (GTDB): domain Bacteria; phylum Actinomycetota; class Acidimicrobiia; order Acidimicrobiales; family RAAP-2; genus RAAP-2. Next base: position 10,986 of record DAIOEY010000051.1, read on the forward strand.
GTCGAGGTCTCGTTCTCCCCACCGGGCACACAACGGTTGGGGTATCCCTCGAACCACGGGAACAAGCGATCCCGACGAATCCCACTCGACGAGGAAGCGAAGAAGAGTCGCCGAGAGAAACGGCAGATCGCAGGCGACGACGAGCGCGCCACCGTCGTGACCAAGTGCCCGAAGGGCGCGACAACCTGCCGCCACCCCGGCGAGCGGTCCCTGCCCCGGCGGATCGTCCAACGTCGAGGGCAGTCCCGAGACGCCCGGGCCGACCTCAATCGCCGTCTCGACGACGGACAACAAGAGCGAGGCGGTCCGCACCGCGAGGGTTGAACCGTCAATGAGCAGTTGTGACTTGTCACGGCCCATGCGGCGACTCGCGCCGCCATTGAGCAGCATTGCGGCGACGGAGTTTGACGGCGACGGCATGCGCCCATGGTACAAAGGGGAATTTCGAGAGTGCGTCGCCGCGATTTTCTGTGTATTAGGACGATTGATCTCGGGTTCACGCGTCATCTACTCGGCGCCCGGTGATTGAGCTACCTCGACGGCTGGCGCAACCTAGGCTGCTTCCCGTTCGGGTGATTACTGGGCTCGACTGCAGGGAGCTATGGGGGTAGCCGAACTAGAATCGGCTCCAACGACTCGAGTCTGCACGATGGAGAGGTCTATGGCCCTGCGACGCATTGTGTACCGCTACTACGAGCACCGACTCGCCAACTCGCTGCCAGCGGAGAACCTGCCTCGTCACGTCGGCGTGATCCTCGACGGTCACCGTCGATTCGCCCGTGAGGCGACCGACGGCGAGTACCGCACGAGTTACGAAGCCGGGATGGCCAAACTCGAAGAGTTACTCGAGTGGTGCGCGGAGCTCGACATCAAGGCAGTGACCGCGTGGGTTCTCTCGACGGAGAATCTCCGCCGTCCCTCTGAAGAACTCGATCCCTACTTCGAAGTCCTGACCGAACTCTTCGAACGACTTCCCGCGCTGGCGGAACGACTGCACTTCTCGCTCTCGGTGAGCGGAAGCTTGGACCTCCTGCCGCCTGAACTCGCGCTCGCGGCCAAGCGGGCCGTCGACCGAGTCGGACTCGGGGGCTCATCGAGCATGGACGTCAACATCGCCCTTTGCTACGGAGGGCGCCAGGAAGTGGTCGACGCGTGTCGTTCCCTCATCACCGATCTTCTCGCGGGCGGCGTCGCGCCCAACGACCTCGCCGAGTCGATCGACTCTGAAGGTCTCGCGCGCAACCTCTACGCCGCCGATCTGCCCGACCTCGACCTCGTCATCCGCACGAGCGGGGAGTCGCGCCTCTCGGGTTTCTTGCTGTGGCAGTCCGCCTTCGCCGAATTCGCGTTCGTCGATCCCTACTGGCCGGCGTTCCGCAAAGTCGACCTCCTTCGAGCCTTGCGAGA
>DAIOEY010000052.1:0-1394 GCA_036745995.1 Acidimicrobiales bacterium
TCAGTTTGCTCGCCCGTGGTGCCAAAGAGCAAACCCGCGAAGGGCTTTCGGACCCGCACCGGTAGAATTGGCTTTCTCTACGACTCGAGGTATCGGCATGGCCGGCGAAATCCACCGCATCACCAAAGAGACGCTCGAAAAGCTGAAGGCCGAGTACCACCACCTCACGACCATCGGGCGCACGGAGAACGCCCGGGTCATCGAATCGGCCCGGTTGCTCGGCGACCTCTCGGAGAACGGTGACTACCACGCCGCCAAGGACCACCAGGGCAAGATGGAGTCGCGGATCCGCCAGATCGACAACGTGATCCGCAACCACGAACTGATCGAGCGCGACGAGCACGCGGCGCTGGTCCAGCACGCCTCGATCGTCCAGGTCGTCTACGAGGGCGACGCCGATGACGACTTCCAGGAGTTCTTCCTCGGTTCCATCGAGGAGAAGCCCGAGGGCATCCTCGTCGCGTCGCCGACCTCGCCGCTCGGTATGGCGCTGCTCGACCACGCGATCGGCGACGTCGTCGAGTACGAGGCCCCGTCGGGGGTCCTTCGGGTGAAGATCGTGGGACTGCGCTAGACCGTGGCCGGCCAGACCCTGTACGAGAAGATCTGGGACCGCCACGTCGTCGCCTCACCGCCCGGCGAACCGACGCTGCTCTACGTTGACCTGCACCTGGTGCACGAGGTCACGAGTCCCCAGGCCTTCGAAGGACTCCGCCTCAACCACCGGTCCGTACGCCGTCCCGACCTGACGCTCGCGACGGCTGACCACAACGTGCCGACCGACCCGATCGCGACGCCAGTGAAAGACCCCGTGTCGCGGCGCCAACTCGAGGCGCTCGACGAGAACTGCAAGGAGTTCGGCATCACGCTGTTCCCTCGCGGGCACGAGAACCAGGGCATCGTCCACGTGATCGGGCCCGAACTGGGCGTCTCCCAGCCCGGTATGACGATCGTCTGTGGTGACTCGCACACGTCAACGCACGGGGCCTTCGGCGCGCTGGCCTTCGGCATCGGGACGAGCGAAGTCGAGCACGTGCTCGCGACCCAGACGCTCCCCCAGCAACGCGCCAAGACCATGTCGGTCACAGTGGACGGTGAAATTCCGTCTGGCGTGAGCGCCAAGGACATCGTCCTCGCGATCGTCGCGAAACTCGGCACGGGCGGCGGCGCCGGCTACGTGCTCGAGTACCGCGGCGACGCCATCCGTTCGCTCTCGATGGAAGGTCGCATGACGATCTGCAACATGAGCATCGAAGCCGGCGCCCGCGCCGGACTCGTGGGCGTCGACGACACCACGATCGACTACCTGCGCGGTCGCCCGGGTGTTCCCCAAGGCGAGCTCTTCAACGACGCCGCCGTTCGCTGGCGGAGCTTCGTCAGCGACGACGACGCGG
>DAIOEY010000052.1:1494-6496 GCA_036745995.1 Acidimicrobiales bacterium
ATGAATCCCGATCAACTGCTCCCGAACCAGCGCAGCGCGTCGACGTCCAATCGAAACTTCGAAGGACGCCAGGGTCGGGGCGGTCGCACGCACCTGGTCTCGCCCGTCGTCGCCGCGGCGACCGCGATACTCGGTCGCTTCGCCAGTCCCGACGAGGTGAGCGCGTGAAGCCGGTTCGCGTCATCGAAGGACGCGCCGTGCCACTCGAACGCGCCGACGTCGACACCGACCAGATCATCCCCTCGGACTGGTTGAAGCGCATCGAGCGAACGGGTTTCGGTCGGGGACTCTTCAGCGAGTGGCGCGACGACCCCGAGTTCGTCCTCAACAAACCGGACTACGTCGGCGCAACGATCCTGATCGCGGGGCCTAGATTCGGGACCGGGTCGTCACGCGAGCACGCCGTCTGGGCCCTGTTGGACTTCGGCTTCGAGGCAGTGATCGCGCCGTCGTTCGGCGACATCTTCCAAAACAACTCCTCCAAGCAGGGCCTCGTCATCGTGCAACTTCCGGTCGCGGACGTGGAGCAACTGAATCAGTTCGTGAAGGACGATCCCTCGACGTTTCTCGTGATCGACGTCGACCACCTGCGCGTCGAGGTGCCCGAGGTCGGCTGGCAGCGAACCTTCGTCCTCGACCCCATGACGCGCGACCGGCTCCTCAACGGCTGGGACGACATCGGTCTCACCCTGCAGCGCGAAGCGGCGATCACGTCGTACGAGGCGACGCGCTCGGCGCCCAGCCTCGACGGCCTGTTCGACGAAGCGGGTCACGTCACTCGTTGACATATTGTCCCGCCGTGGTGCTTCGTTTTGAGTCGCGAGTTGTAGAGTCGAGACCGGAGGAGTACCGGAAAGTCGCGCAACACCAGTGAAAAAGTTTCGTACCGCGGAGATCGCGGTCCTGATAATCGGTTTAATTGTCACCTCCATCGTGGTCTTGGCAGTGAGTTTGAAGGGCAACGCCACGCCGACAACGTCGAGCACGACAACGACGTCGCTCGGTTCCACAACGTCGAGCTCGTCGAGTACGACGAGCACGACCAGCACCACGACGACCATGCTGTCCCAGACACTCACGCTGCCCAAGAGCAAGCACCTCACCATCCTCGAGATCGGCGACTCGCTCGGCACCGACCTCGGCGGCGGACTCGGCCTGCAGTTGGAGAAATCGCACAACGTGACGCTCATTCAAAAGAGCAAGTCCGAAACCGGACTCGCCAACGGATGGTTCTACAGCTGGCCGCTGCACCTGCGTCAGTTCATCGCGCAGTACCACCCACAACTGCTCATCGTCTTTCTCGGTGGCAACGACGAGCAGGGCATGGTCGTGAACGGTCACGCCGCCGCGTTCAATTCGCCGCCGTGGCGTGTTCAGTACCAGACGAACATCGCCCAGGTCATGAACGAGGCGACGTTGAAGCACTGTTCAGTGTTATGGGTCGGCATGCCGGTCATGAATCCGACCGGTTACCGCCAGGGCATCCAGGTGATCAACTCGCTCTTCCAGAAGGTCGCTCTCACGAAGGCCAACGTCACGTTCCTTCCGACGTGGAACTTCATGGCCAACGCCAAGGGCCAGTTCCAGTTCAGCGCACGAGTGAACGGTGTCGTCCAGGTGCTTCGCTCGCCCGACGGCATCCACCCGACGTCGATCGGCCAGAACGTCATCGCGACCTACGTCATCCAGCAGATCAGAGCGATCTACCACTTCCCTGTTCTGCCCGCCTACCCCGACGTGTTCACGAAGTAGTCCGACGCCCGCTTGGGCGACCGGGTCCTGGGCCGAGAGAGGGCGTCGGTCGGGAAACTCGTCGAAAACCAAGGAATCACTGGAAAATCAAAGGACCTGGTACGCCCAGGTGACACTCCAGGTGACGGCGAGACAGAGGACCAAGAGCAGAAACGCAGCCCAGGGACGCTCGTCGAGCCACTTCGAACGACGGATGGGATTCTCCAGGAAATGGTACGAGAGCACCGCGCAGGCGAACGCGCCGAGCACCTGGAGCACGCGTGACAGAGGGGCCATCGGGGTCGTCGCGTACTGCAGGGGAATCATCAACCACGCGTAGTGCCAGAGGTAGAAACCGTACGAGACGTTGCCGACGTACTGCGCGGGTCGCCACGACAACCACGACGTCGGACCACCGGGGATCGGCGTGAGTCCCGTGTAGAGCAGCACCGCGGTCGCGCCGCACGGCCACCACGCCAACCAACCGGGATAGACGCTCGTGATGGTGAGACGGTACGCGGCGAAGATGATGACGCCCAGTGCGAGCGCGCCGAAGAGCGCGTTGAAGAGTTGGGTCTTCTTCGCCCACGCCGGCGGCACCAACGCGATCAGTCCCCCGAGTGCGAGTTCCCAGAAGCGGGTGAAGGGTGAGTAGTAGGCCTGCGTGGGGTTGATCGTCGTCAAGTGCACCGACCACCACGAGGAGCTCACTATCGCGATCACCAGCGCGCTTGCCAACGCCGCCCGTCGCCGCGCCACGAAGACAATGCCGATAGTGAACACGATCAGTGGAAAGACGATGTAGAACTGCTCCTCGATCGCGAGGGACCAGTAGTGCGTCACCAACGACGGCAGCACGCCGGGGATGAAGTAGCTGCTGTTGGTCTGGATGAAGTGCCAGTTGACGGCGAAGAGTGACGCCCAACGCACGTCGCTGAGTAGCGGCACGCCGGTCGTCGGCCCGAGCCAGGCGTAGGTGGCGACGATCGTCGCGACGAGCACGACGGTCGCCGCGGGCACGATCCGTCGGATTCGCCGGGCGTAGAAGGAGGCGAGGTTTCGGTGCAGCGCCACGTCGCGCTGGCGCACCAGGAGACCGGTGATCACGAAGCCGCTGATGACGAAGAAGACGTCGACACCGACGTAGCCCCCGGCGAAGTGGGGAACGCTGGCGTGGGACAGGACGACCAGGATGACCGCGATTGCCCGCAGGCCCTGGACGTCGGACCGGAAACGCTGCGGCGCTGGGATCACCGCCCCTCGTATCTCGCTCTGGATCGGTCCCTTGGGCATAGGTACGAACTTAAACGAGCCGCGGTCCGGGCAACGCCCATTCGGCCGGGTACCTCGAGGTATGCCCGCAAGTTCACGATCCGCACACTGACCGTTCGAGAGGATTGACTCGAATCGCTCATCTGGGCGCTTCGCCATTTCGACATACGCTTTTTGCATCAAGTGACAGGAGACGTCGTGAGTGGGTTCCCGTATGCCGACCGGTTCGAGATCAACCGGACACTTCCCGAGGCCGGGCAGGATCAAGAGTCCGTACTGGCCGAGCTGTCGGCCATGTCGACGTCGGAGAATCGCGTCTGGGAGACGGGCCAGTGCTCGGGCACGATGTACTGCGGTGACCACGACCACTACGACTTCTTGAACCAGGCGTTCTCGTACTTCTCCTACGTCAACTCGCTCCAGCGCGACATGTGTCCGAGCGCCACCAAGTTCGAGGCCGAGATCATCGCCATGACGCTCGACCTGTTGAACGCCCGGGCGGTAAAGGACACGACGCCCGTGGGACTCGTCACGTCGGGTGGTTCGGGCTCGATCGCGCACGCCGTACTCGCCTACCGCGAGAGCAACAGCTCGAAGGTCGCTCGACCGAACATCATCAAGCCCGAGACCGCCCACCCCGCGTTCTCCAAGGCCGGCCACCTCTTCGGCGTCGACATGAAGATCGCGCCGGTCGACCCGACGACCACGCAGGTCGACCTCGACTGGGTGCGCGCCAACATCGACGCCAACACCGTGGCCCTGATCGGATCGGCGAGCAACTACGGCTACGGCACCGTCGACCCGATCACCGAGCTCGGAGAAATCGCGCTCGAGCACGAGATCGGACTGCACGTCGACGGATGCCTCGGGGGCTTCATCCTGCCCTTCGGTCGAGAACTCGGCTACGACATCCCGCCGTTCGACTTCACGGTGCCCGGCGTCACCACGATCTCAGCCGACACCCATAAGTACGGCTATGCGTTAAAGGGCACCAGCGTGCTCTGCTTCGCTGATCAGGCGCTTCGCAACAGCCAGTACTTCTATCTCACGGACTGGTCCGGAGGGAAGTACTGCTCGCCGGGCATGGACGGCTCTCGGTCCGCGGGCCTGTTGGCCGCGACCTGGGCCGCGATGGTGCACCTCGGACGTTCGGGCTACCGCGGGTACGCCGAGAAGATCTTCGCGACGTCGGCCGCCATGCAAGAGCAGGTCCGCAGCCATCCGTCACTGCGCCTCATGGGTAAGCCGAGCTTCCTGTTCTCGTTCACGAGCGACGAGTACGACATCTACCACGTGAACGACTTCCTGCGCACGCGCGGATGGCGCATGAACGGCCAGCAGTACCCCAACGCGATCCACATGGCCGTCACCCGACCCCAGACCCAACCGGGCGTCGTCGAGCAGTGGGGCGTCGACCTGACCGACGCCGTCAGCTACGCCCAGGGCCACAAGGACGACGCGCCGCAGACGGGCGCCATCTACGGCGGCGTCGCCGGAGGGTCGACCGACGAGATCGACTCGATCGTCAAGGTCTTCATGGCCGACATGATGGACCAACAATCCTTCATCCCGGCCCCATGACCGAGAACGCCGAACTCTGTCTCACCATTGACCTCGGCACCGGCGGACCGAAGATCGGTCTGGTGACGCTCGACGGCGATGTCCTCGACCACGAACTGCACCGCGTCGAGACGACGTTCACGGAGAACGGCGGGGCCGAACAGGACGCCAACGAGTGGTGGACCCTGATCGCGGACAGCGCGAAACGACTAATGGCGCGCCCGGGCGTGTCGGCGGGCCGGGTGAAGGCCGTCGCCGTCACCGGGCAGTACGCGTCGACAGTTCCGGTCGACGCCAACGGCGTCGCGACGGGGCCGTGCCTGCTCTGGCTCGATACCCGCGGGGGTCCCTACGTTCGCCAAGTCGTCGGCGGACCCATGCAGGGCTACAACGCGCGCAAGGTCATGCAGTTCATCCGCAAGACCGGTGGCGCACCCTC
>DAIOEY010000052.1:6596-11870 GCA_036745995.1 Acidimicrobiales bacterium
AAGAAGAAGACCGACATCGCGCATTCGATCGCCTCGATTCCCGGTCTCACCAACGACTCGTACCTGATCATCAACAACCAGGAGACCGGAGCCAAGTCACTCGAGTGGTTCCAGGGTGTCCTGGCGGGCAACGCCACCAAGATGAGCTTCGACGAGATGACCGCGTTGGCCGCCACGTCGGCGACGGGAGCGAACGGCGTCACGTTCACGCCGTGGCTCGCGGGCGAACGCTGCCCGAGTGAAAGCAAGACAGTACGCGCCGGCTTCGCCAACCTCTCGGTCACGTCTAACACCGCCGACCTGATCCGTGCGGTGATGGAGGGCGTCGCCACCAACAGTGCGTGGCTCTTTAAGTACGTGGAGAAGTTCGCCGGCACGCGCCTGACGCCGCTGCGACTGGTGGGTGGAGGCGCCTTGTCGACGCTCTGGTGTCAGATCTACGCCGACACGCTCGACCGCGAGATCGAACAGGTTCGAGAGCCCATGGTCGCCCAACTGCGCGGCGCGGCCCTGATGGCCGGGGTGACTCTGCAGCGCCACCGACTCAGTGACGTCGCCGCGCTGGCGCCGCGCGGTGAGCGTTTCCAGCCCAGTGCCGCCGCCCACGATCTCTACCGCCAAAGGATTGAGAATCTGCCGGACGTCTTTCAGCGCGAGAAGAAACGCACTCGACGTCGACAGTCAAAGAGAACTCGCACCTGAGGTAGCGATTCGAACGCATGTCGCCTGCGTCTCGATTTCACGGAGCCTCTCGACCGTTGGGATGTCGTGAAGGTACGAAAGATGACCAGCGAATTGAACATCGGCGGTTGGTGTCAGGTGAATCAGCCTGGAAGGCATCGGATCTTTCGACACGCTGAGAGGAGAGCGTCGGTTACTGTGTCCGGGCGTCAACTTCGTTCAAGGTGAGATAGGTGCGTCGGAAGGGCACGACACTTGAGACTGGCGTCTGACTATTGACCAGCAACGAGACCTCGCGGCATTGCCGGTGCTAAAACGACGTAATGAAGCGGTACTGGTTTCCAATCATCGTTATGACGATGCTCATTCCTCTTTCGGGAGCAACCGCCGTAGCAGCGTCGGTCCCCACGCTGAGATGCGGTCCCGACGTCATCCACGTCACGTGGCGCGGCACGACGGGCGGTCTCGCCGGGTCTGGCGGCGACCTCTTCTGGGTCCGCAACACGGGTGACGTTGCGTGCACGGTCCGCGGGTACCCAAAGATTGCCTTCGCCGGTGGTCGACATGGTGCGATGCGAACTGAGGACGTGGCGGGCCACCTCGGAAAAGACATGTTCGGCATTCGGTCCGGCGAGTCCCTTCCCACGGTGCGCATAGCTCCGCACGGCGGGATTGCCTCGTTCTGGGTCTTTGGCAATGACATCATGTCGCCGTGTACCACTGCGACTCGGATGATGGTGTCAATTAGTGGACTCGTTGGCCGAGCCGTTGTGAACGCGCCGCCGACGTACGTGACGTGGCCGTTCTGTGGTGGAGCTGTGGTAGTCAATCCGTTGTTGGCCGGTGCGTCGGGGAGTGAGCCCCCGGTGGCCCTCGGCTCTGTGCTGTTGCGTTAATCGCGATAGCCCCTCGTCGAGGTTTGACGCCGCGGGCGTATTGAGCGAGCGATGGAAGACGAGAAGGGAGATCCTGGCCCCATGAGATCTGTTCCAAAACCGATGTCTACCCTCTTCTTATAGAAAATGGAAACGGTCAGTGTTGGACGAATCTGAGAGGGCGCCAAGTGTGATGTAGACATTTTTGGGCGGCCAAAGTGTCGTCTCGAAAAAGGTGTAGATGGCGAACGTCTTGCGGCAATGGTGGAAGGTGCCGCGCCTTGCTCGACTGCTCATCTTGCTGGTCATTATCGCCTGTGTAAGTTTGGCGGATAACTACGAGAGTCATCGACATCACGCTGACGTAGGCCTAATCTTCTTCTGCCAATCGGCGTTCTTCATCCTCCTCATACTCCTAACGTTCTATCGCGAGGCGATCCATAAGAGCGCTTCTCAGAAAGAGCCCTAGAGAGATGAGTTGTCTCAGTCGGTTCATAAGCGTGATTCATGATTAACAAAACGCGGTAGACCAACGTCTGCACTTTTTTCATAGAAAGTCGCTGATTGCCACAAACGGCGGCCTCTTGTCATCAACCGTGAGGCTGTTGCAACCGTTGTTGGTTGTGAAAGTTCGCGAGATAATTCGAGTACTCGAACGTGACAGTTGGCGTCAGGTGCGGCAATGAGGAAGCCACCGACAATTCCACCACCCTACGAAGCCCGGAACCGCGACCGTTGCCGGACATCTTGGGATGGACCTACGATTAGGAACGCTGATTGAAATCTATAAGCAGGCTGGGTTGGAAAGGAAGAAGTCATGACGGAGTACGCCATCATCATTGAAGACGTCGGTAGTAACTTCTGCGCCTATGTTCCAGATCTTCCCGGCTGTGTTGGTGCGGCCGATACCGCAGAAGAACTTCAGGAGTTAATGCGCGAGGCCATCGAGTTCCACATTGAAGGAATGCGGTTGCACGGGGAAGAGCTACCTGTGCCTCACTCGAGAGCCGCATCTGTTCGGATTGCATCATAAGAGGGTCAACCTCTACCGCCAGACCATAAACGAATGTCTATCGTCTTTTCATAGAAAGTCAAGGATCGGAGAAGTAGAGCCGACTTGCTCGCAAATTCATGAATGCCACAACCAATGTGAGTTGTGAAGGTTCGTGAGATGATCCGAGAGCTCCATGCAGATGGTTGGGTCCAGGTTCGCCAACGCGGGAGCCATCGTCAATTTCGCCATCCAACGAAACACGGCACTGTAACGGTCCCGGGCGCGCTGGGCGAGGATCTGCATATCGAACTGATCAGTAGCATTATGAGGCAGGCTGGCCTGGAACGGAGGAAGCGATGATTGAGTACGCCGTGGTAATTGAACGCTCCCCGAACAACTACGGTGCGTGGGTTCCCGACCTCGATGGGTGCGTGTCTACGGGCAAGACTCTTGAAGAGGTGAAGACCAATATTGCCGAGGCGATCGAAATGCACATTGAGTCGTTGCGTGAGCACGGAGAGCCAGTCCCGCCTCCCGAAGCGCAGGTGACCGTCGTTCAAGTTGCGTCATAGGACGAATCCACTTCGCCAGACGTTTATAGACGAATCTCTATTGATACTCCGCAGACGAATGTCTTCCGGACGCGGTCAGAGCTTGTGAAAGGTGCAGATGGGGCGTGACGCTGTTCAGATGCGGCTGAATCTGGAGAAATTCTCCCCGGTGACCCCAACATTCGTTATCACCGCGGTCCGACCTGTGACGCGCGAAGACTCTCAAAACCTTGGAGAGTTGTTTCATAAGGCGTATGGGGGAACGGTGGACGACGAAGGCGAGACAGAACTCGACGCGTTACATGAAGTGGCGGAAAACTTTGGTGGCAAGTACGGGAACTTCAGTTGGACCGCGAGCCTGGTGTCCGAGATTGACAAATCATTGGTTTCAAGTCTCGTTACGCTCTTGCGAGGAATTCCGCTGCTCGCATTCACGGTCACTTTGCCGCAATATCAAAACAACGGAATCGGAAGTCACATCATTTCCCAAAGTGCTGAGTTACTGCGTGACGAAGGGTATTACGAGCTGAGGTTGGTCGTCACTCGCTCAAACCCCGCGATCAATCTCTATCGAAGTCTTGGTTTCGTTGAATACGATCACCGATCCCGCTAGTGCTTTTGCCCGAAAGCCGGATACGAACGTGTACCGACTCGCCTTAGAAAGTGGGGCTCTTGACTAGATAGTCAAATTTGTTGATATCAATAAATATTGATGATATGCTGTCCTTATGGCAACGAAAGCAACGACGCGGTTGCGGTCCCTCGAACTGGCACATTCACTCCTGCCGGTGCTGAAGGCCATCAGCGATGAGTACCGGCTCGCCATTCTCCTGACCCTTTCAGAGGAATCCAAGACGGTCGTCGAACTCACCGATCAATTGGGCATCGCCCAACCCCTCGTCAGCCATCACCTCAAAGCACTTCGTGACGTTGGTCTTATTTTGGTGACACCCGAGGGTCGTTCAAACCGTTATTCGATCTGTTGCGACGCGGTCAATGAACCTGTTCAGCTCTTGTCCCATCTCGCCAGTGCAACACCAAGCGACTAAAGGAAGACCTATGAAGGACCATGCAGACACCATCCGCGACGCCGTGAAGGAGCGTTACGCTTCAGCGGCCCTTGCTGTTTCGGCGTCCACCTCATCCTGCTGCGGCCCTGACATTGGCGTCGGCGAAGGATTCGGGGCCGATTTGTACGCAATCGAGCAGACTGGCGAATTACCGCCCGCTGCTGTCCTCGCGTCATTGGGTTGCGGCAATCCAACCGCACTCGCGACGTTGCTGCCCGGTCAGGTCGTCCTCGACCTCGGTTCTGGCGGTGGTATTGACGTGTTCCTTTCCGCGCGTCGCGTCGGGCCAACGGGCAAGGTCTACGGACTTGACATGACACCGGAAATGATTGAGCTAGCTCGAAAGAACCAGGTGGAAGCCGGTGTGGAGAACGCTGAGTTCCTCTTGGGCACGATCGAAGATATTCCGCTCCCTGATCAGTCGGTCAATGTCATCATTTCGAACTGCGTCATCAACCTCGCTGCCGATAAAGACGTCGTCCTGCGAGAAGCGTTCCGCGTCCTCAAGCACGGCGGACTTTTTGCGATCTCCGACGTCGTACTGCAAAAGGAAATCCCCGAGGACCTTCAGGGCCTGATGGCACTGTGGACAGGCTGCATTGCGGGAGCTCTCGTTGTTGGCGATTACCAAGACAAACTCGCAGCCGCTGGCTTCATGGACGTCGTAGTTGTGCCGACCCTCGTGCATGACCGCGAAGCGGTGAAACGTCTCGCTACCTCAATCCCACTACCGGATGGTTTTGACCAAGAGCGGGCTCTTGATGAATATGACGGGGCGGTAGCGAACGCGTTCATACGAGCACGGCGCCCGTAGTAACTCGTAGCGGCATTTGTAGCGACGCAACTTCTACCAAAAGTCTGTATACGAACGTGTACAGGTCCCTACAAGAAGGCTGCGTCGGGGAGTCGAAGTCAGTGAAGTCCTCGGACGAGTCAAGGAGTATCTCAGTCCAGTTCCTACGCGAATAACTTGATGACGCACTTTCGAAGTTGCGGAGTCGGCACGGAAGTGGCCCAGTGAACTAACAACCGGAAACTGACTCTCAGCAACCGGGGCTTACGAGAGAACGAAGTAGGGCACTTGTTCTCGACCCTTGGGCATT
>DAIOEY010000053.1:0-11464 GCA_036745995.1 Acidimicrobiales bacterium
ACGATCTTCGCGGTCACCGGAGCGATCATCGTGCTCTCGGCAATACTGAACTCGATTGGCGCCAAGCTGATGGGTTTGGTCGCGCGGTTCGGCGTGTACGTAGAGACCATCGGGACGTTCGGGGTGTTTCTCGCGTTGGCGATCCACGGCTTTCACCAGGGATTCGGATTCCTCTGGACGACTCAGGGCGTCCAACACGTGGCCCACAACCCCTATGGCGTGAATTTCGGCGGCAACTGGTGGACCGGAGCCGCGTTCGTGGCGGTTCTAGCGAACGTCTACATCTTCTACGGCTTCGAGTCGGCGGGGGACATCTCGGAAGAGACCGTCGATGCGCATCGCCAAGTTCCTCGAGCCATGCGTAACGCGCTGCTCTACGGCGGCATCGCGTCGTTCGTCCTCGTACTGGGCCTCTTGCTCGCGACACCGAAGTCGGGCATTGGTGGCGTGGTCACTGGCGGCATTCCGGTGCTGCTCGCGGCACTGCCGAGCTGGCTGCAGGACTTCTTCCTGGTGATGGTGATCATCGCGTTCTTCAGCTGCGGCACCGCAGTGCAGGGCGCCGGTGCGCGCGTCGCCTACGCACTCGCCCGAGACGGTGCGATACCGGGGAGCAATATCCTAAAGAAGGTCTCGGCTCGTCACAAGGCGCCGGCGAACGCGATCCTGGTGGGCACGGTGATTCCCTTCCTGTTCTTGCTGCTGGTCCTAGTGAATCCCTCCAAGCCCGTTCACATCTTGTGGTTCGACTACCCGGCCAACATCAATGCCCTGTACGCGCTGGTGTCGTTCGCGGTGTCGGGGATCTACCTTTCGTTCTTCCTGACCGTGCTCGGTTCGGTGATCGCCCGAGCCCGTGGCTGGAAGCCCAACGGTTCATTCACCCTCGGTAAGTGGGGCATGCCGGTGTCGATCGGTGGTTTGGTCTACTTGGGCCTGATGCTGATCAACATCGTGTGGCCGAGCGCTCTCTCCAGCGGACGTGCGCTGTTCAACTACGGCTGGGTCACGTTGCTCGTCATGGCGCTCATCGTGTTGATCGGAGTGATCTACGAGGTTTTGGCGAGGCCGGACAAGCGGGTGGCGGAGCACCGGATCGAGAAGTAGTCGCCAACTTTCAGCCCCGGTCCAGTCGAGAACTGACTGGGGCTGAAAGCCTGATCGGCTGCGTGGCTGACGCCGAGGAGCACGGCGTCAGCCACGCAGTTGTCCAAGTTGTTGGTCCCGATTACGGGAAGAGGCCGCGTAGCTCCGTCGCTTCGGCAATCCGTTCGACGCCGACCGCGATGGCGGTCTCACGCAGGGTGACGTTGAGCTCCTTGTGGCGCGCCCAGATGTGGTTGAACGACTCGTGCATCGTCTTCTCCAGGCGTTGCTGGAAGAGTTCGCGCTCCCACATGAAGCCCTGGAGGTCCTGGGCCCACTCGAAGTAGGACGCGACGACGCCCCCGGCGTTGGCGAGCACGTCGGGCACGACCGGGATGTCGCGACTGGCGAGCATGGCGGCGCCCTCGCCGGTCGTGGGACCGTTCGCCGCTTCGACCATGATCGAGGCGGACATGGTCTTGGCGATGTCCTCGGTCACGAAACCGCCGAGCGCCGCGGGGATCGCGATGTCGCTCGGCAACGTGAAGAGCAGGTCGGCCGGCACGAGTTCCGCGCCCGGGTAGCCAACGACGGTACCGGCCTCGGCGTAGTGTTCGGCGAGACGCAGGTGGTTGATGCCCTCGGGCACGTGGATGGCGCCACGGATGTCGGCGATGCCGACGATCTTCATGCCGCGGTCGCTCAACAGCTTCACGAGCGGCGCGCCGACCTTGCCGTAACCCTGGATGACGACGCGCTGCTCGTTGGCGAGGCGCCCCATGCGCTGGAGGATCGCGGCGGTGCAGATGGTGACGCCGAGCGACGTCGCGCCGGCGTGGCCGAGGGTGCCGCCGATCGCGAGGGGCTTGCCGGTGACGACGCCGGGCGTGTTCTGTCCGCGCAGCATCGACACGGTGTCCATGATCCAACTCATGACCTGGGTGTCGGTGTTGATGTCGGGCGCGGGGATGTCGCGGTCGGGTCCGATCATCGGCGCGATGGAAAAGGCGTAGCGTCGCGTCAGCCGCTCGAGCTCGGCGCGCGACAGCAGCGCGGGATCGACCGCGACGCCGCCCTTGGCACCGCCGTAGGGAATGTTGACGACCGCGCACTTGATGGACATGTCCGCACTCAGTGCGGCGATCTCGTCGGCGTTGACGCTCGGGTGAAAGCGGATGCCGCCCTTGCCCGGTCCGCGCGAGGTGTCGTGCTGGATCCTCCAGCCCGTGAACATGGCGACCTCGCCCGAATCCATCCGGATCGGAACGGCCACCTCGAGTACCCGCTCGGGAGCGATGATGCGCTTCAGTGTCCCCTCGTCGATGCCGAGCAGTTCGCCGGCGCTTTCGATGAGAGAGCACACGTGCAACCAGGGATTGAACTCGTGCGAGGGTGTTTCGCTTGGACGCGTGACCACGTTGTCACCAGCCTTTGGATGTGAGGGGACATTGGTGCCCCACCTCCCAGCGTAGGACAGTGCGACTAGGGCACAGCGTCACTAATTAGCGAGTTCCGATACTCTGACGAGGCGGCAGCGACCACGAAAGGCCTAGATGAAGATCTCCACCATGCTCAGTTACTCCGGCGGCTTCAAACAGGCCGCCCGCGACGTCGTCGAGATGGAAAAGGCCGGTCTGGACCTGGTCTGGGTCGCCGAGGCCTACGGCTTCGACAGCCCCTCGCTGATGGGTTATCTCGCCGCGTTGACCGAAAAGGTCGAGATCGGTGCGGCCATCCTGCCGATCTACACCCGTACCCCGACACTGATCGCCATGACCGCGGCGGGCATCGACGCTCTCTCCGACGGTCGATTCCACCTTGGTCTCGGAGCCTCGGGGCCGCAGGTCATCGAGGGATTCCACGGGGTTCCGTACTCGAACCCGCTCGGGCGCACGCGCGAGATCGTCGAGATCTGTCGCGACGTATGGAAGCGCGAGGCGCCCGTGGTCCACCAGGGCAAGAACTTCACGTTGCCGCTGCCGGCCGACCAGGGGACGGGACTCGGCAAGGCGCTCAAGATCATCGCGCACCCGGTTCGCAGCGCCATCCCGATCTGGATCGCGTCGCTCGGCGAGAAGAACGTCGAGCTGACCGCTGAGATCGCCGACGGCTGGATCCCGATCCTGTTCATTCCCGAGCGCGCCGACGACGTCTGGGGCGCGTCGCTCGCGGCGGGACGCGCCAAGCGCAGTGGCGACCTGGGCGAGATGATGGTCACCGCCGGGGGACTGCTCGCGATCGGCGACGGACCCGAGGTGATGGCGCTGCGCGACCTGCAACGTTCGATGGTGGCGCTCTACGTCGGGGGTATGGGCGCACGCGGCAAGAACTTCTACAACGAGCTCGCGATCCGTTACGGCTACGAGAAGGAGGCCGCGATCATCCAGGACCTCTATCTCGACGGCAAGAAGAAGGAGGCCGAGGCGGCCGTGCCGGCCGAGTTCTTGGAGCTCACGACGCTCTGCGGCCCCAAGAGCTACGTCGCCGACCGCGTCGCGGCCTTCAAGGCAGCGGGCGTCACCCACCTGCAGGTCCACCCCATTGCCCAGGAGGGACAGACCGCGGCGTCGCTCATCGACACCGTCAAGTCGATGTTCTAGGTCGCTCTCAGCGGCCCGCGCGCGTCGAATCGCGCCCGCCCGATTCGATCCACGCGTCGTACATCGTCGCGTACTCGCCCCCGGCCGCCAACAACTCGCGCGGCGTTCCCATCTCGACGATGCCGCCGTTATCGATGACGACGATGCGGTCGGCGCGTTGGGCCGTCGTGAGTCGGTGCGCGATGAGGATCGCCGAGCGTCCCTCGAGCAGACGGTCGAGCGCCTGTTCGATCACGGTCTCGCTGCGCAGGTCGAGCGACGACGTGGCTTCGTCGAGGATGAGGACGCGCGGTCGGGCGAGGAACGCGCGCGCCAACGCGAGCAACTGACGTTCGCCGGCCGACAACGTCTGGCCGCGCTCGTGTACGACGGTGTCGATGCCCTGGGGCAGGCGCTCGACGAGCTCGCGCAGGCCCACGACGTCGATCGCCTCCTCGACCTCCTCGCTCGTCACGTTGGCGCGACCGAAGCTCAGGTTGGTGCGGATCGAACCCGCGAAGAGGAAGGCCTCCTGGGGCACGACGCCGAGTTGGGAGCGCAGCGAGTGCAACGTCACGGTCTTGATGTCCACGCCGTCGAGCAGGACGCGCCCCTGCGTCGGGTCGTAGAACCGGTTGGCGAGTTTGGCCATCGTCGACTTGCCCGCGCCGGTCGGACCGACGAACGCGACCGACTCTCCCGGGGCGATCTCGAGGTTTACGTCGTGCAGCACCAGGCGCTCCGGGTCGTACCCGAAGCTCACGTGTTCGAAGGTGATGCGGCCCTCGATCGTCGCCAGCGTCGTGGCGCCCGGTAGCTCGTCGACCGAAGGGGGCGTCTCTAAGAGCTCGCGCAGCCGGATGATCGATGAACGACCCTGCTGGAGCGCGTTGTACTGCTGGACGAGCAGCTGGATCGGCTGGAAGAAGCGGTTGAGGAACAAGAAGAAGGCGACGAGCTTGCCGATGCTCAGCTGGTGGTGCAACACCATGTCCCCGCCGATGCCGAGCAGGAGTCCCTGGCCGAGGATGCCGATCATGATCGTGGCCGGTCCGTAGATCGCGTTGACGCGACCGGTGTAGAGATTGGCGTCGCGGTAGGCCCCGACGACGTGGCGGTGGTTCACGATGTTGCGGCGCTGGCGGTTGTGCGCGGTCACGACCCGGATGCCGTAGAGCGACTCGGACAGGTCGGCGAGCACGTTCGCGATGCGGTCACGACTCAGCAGGTAGCCCTTCTCCGAGGCGTGGTGGAACCAGATCGTAAAGACGAACAGGAGCGGAACGACGAGCAGTACCGTCCACGCCGCGAGCGTGACGTTCGTGACGAACAGGATGATCGTGATGACGATCATGGTGAGACCCTGCATCGCGAACTGGCTGATGCCGTCCTGGATCAACTGCTGGAGGTTCTCGACGTCGCTCGTCATGCGGCTCATCAGGACGCCGGCCTTCTCCTCGGTGAAGAAGTCGAGACTGAGCCGTTGGAAGTGCGTGAAGACGCGGATCCGCAGGTCGTGCATCACTCTCGAGGCGAGTTTTCCCGTGACGTCGATCTGGCGTCGCTGCAGGAGAGCGCTCGCGACGCCGACGACCAGGTAGAGCGCCGCGCAGATCGCCACGACGTGCAGCGCGTGGTGGCCGCTGCGCATGCCGTTGTCGATCGCGAACTCGGTGAGGAGAGGTCCGGACTGCAGGATCAGGCTGATCACGATCACGAGCACCGACCCGAGTACCAGGTAACGGGGGTAGGCCATGACGAGGCGCGTCAACGTGAGCCGCTGGCGCTCCTTCTCGCTGGGGCGTTGGGAGAAGGTGCGACGTGAAGGTTCGTGGACCGGCTCACTCGCCATCAGCTTGGTCGCCTCGTCCATCAACTCGGTGGGAATGCCGCCGAAGGGCAGTCCCGAGGTGTCGCCACCTCGGAACATCACGCCACCGCCGCTCCAGCCGCCGCCCCAGGCCATCAGTCGTCACCTGACGTCGTCTGGGCGAGGACCTGGGCGTAGAGCGGGGTCGTGGCGAGCAACTGCTCGTGCGTGCCACTCGCCACCACCCGGCCCTCGTCGAGCAGGATCACCCGGCTCGCCAAGGCGATCGTCGAGATGCGGTGCGCGATGACGATGGTGGTCCGATTGGTGAGCAGGCGTCCGAGCGCCTCGTAGATGCCGGCCTCGACGTGGACGTCGACCGCACTGGTGGCGTCGTCGAGGATCAGGATCGGGGGATTGACGAGCAGGGTCCGCGCGATCGCGATGCGCTGGCGCTGTCCGCCCGAGAGGGTGTAGCCGCGCTCACCGACCACCGTGTCGTAGCCGTCGGGGAGTTGCTCGATGAACTCGTGCGCGTTGGCCGAGCGCGCCGCCGCCTCGACCTGCTCGAGCGACGCGTCGGGCATGGCGTAGGCGATGTTGTCGCGAATGGAGATCGAGAAGAGGAACGGCTCGTCGAGGACCACGCCGACGTTGGCGCGTAGTGACGAGAGGGTCAGCTCGCGCACGTCGTGCTGGTCGATGGCGACCATGCCGCCGCTCACGTCGTAGAAACGCGTCACGAGCCGAGCAATCGTCGACTTGCCCGAACCGGTGCGACCGACGATCGCGACCGTCTCACCGGCGTCGACGTGGGCGTCGAAATCGACGAGGATCTCGGCGCCGTTGGCGTACTCGAAGCGCACGTGGTTGAAGTCGATCGCGCCGCGCACGTGGTCGAGGTCGTACGCGCCCGGGCGCTCCACGATGTCGGGATTCTCATCGAGGATCTCAAAGATCCTCTCGGCGCTGGCCTTGGCGCGCTGACCCATCATGACGAGCTGGCCGAGCATCATGAACGGGGCTTGCAGCATCAAGAGATAGGCGTTGAAGGCGAGGATCGCGCCGATGCCGAGGTGGCCGTCGATGACCATCCAGCCACCGAAGAGCAACACCAGCGCGAGGCCCAACTGCGGCAGGTTCTGGACCCACGGCGACCAGATCCCTCGGATCTGGGCGTCCTTGATGTAGGCCCACGCGACGCGTTCAGCGGCGTCGGAGAGACGGTTGATCTCGGCTTCCTCCTGGGCGAAGGACTTGACGACGCGCACGCCGTTCACGTTCTCGTCGACGATCGTGGCGACGTCGGCGAGACGGGCCTGGGTGATCCACGAGATGGGGAACATGACGCGGCGCATCTTGATCCCGACGAAGTAGAGGATCGGCATCACGGTCATCGCGATCAAGGCGAGGAGCACGTTGATCGACAACATGAAGCCGAAGGCCACGACGCCGATGCAGCACTGGACGAGAATCAGCGGCGCGAACGTCGCGTACATCTGGACACTGCGGATGTCGCTGTTGGCGCGGCTGATGAGCTGACCAGACTGCACGCGGTCGTAGAAACTGAACGACAGCCACGTGAGGTGCTGGTAGATCAGCGAGCGCAGGTCGGCCTCGACGTTGTAGGCGGTGTAGAACACGTACTGGCGCGAGATGAGACCCGTGACGCCCGCGAGCAGTCCCACGACGAGTATGTGCACGACGTCGGTGTGCAGCCGCGTCGAGGTGTGCACGAGGTCGTGGTTGATCGCGGCGTTCAGCATGTTCGGAATCAACGTCTGGAAGATGAGGCTGACGAAGGAGAGCCCGATCGCGACGAAGAACGTCAGGCGGTGCGAGGCGATGACCGGAAGGATGCGCCGCCACCAGGCGAGGCGCTGGTCCCGGGAGATCCCGACGCGCGGGCCCTCGTACGCGGAGCGCACGCCCCCGAGTGGATTGGCCGATCCCGGCTCCTCGGCGCGCGCGGCGGCGGCGGCGAGAGAGGAGGTCACCGATAAATCGTACTTGCGATATCTCAATGCTGGTCCGACCAGGATGACCTCGACGTCGTACTCGCCGGTGCAATCGAACGGCGTAATGTGACCTCGTGCCCGCTCTTCTCGTCGTCAATCACCCTCTCGTCGCCGACAAGGTCCGCCAACTGCGCGACGTCGCAACGTCCAACGCCGACTTCTTGCGCCTGGCGGGCGAGATCTCGAGGTTCGTCGCCTACGAGGCCTTCCGCGACACCCCGGTCACGGCGACCACCGTCGACACGCCGGTCATGAAGGACGCGCCGGCGATGCGCGTGGAGACCGAGTACGTGATCGTGCCGATCCTGCGCGCCGGTCTCGGCATGAGCCCTGCGGTGCAGGAGGTGTTGCCCCACCACCGCGTCTGTCTCGTGGGACTGCGTCGCAATGAGACGACGTTGCTGCCCGACGTCTACCTCGACGGCCTGCCCGAGAGTCTCGCCGGCGCCCACGTCGTACTGTGCGACCCGATGCTCGCGACCGGAGGATCGCTCGTGTGCGTGCTCGACATGCTGGTCGCGCGGGGCGCCGCGGACATCACGGTGCTCTGTCTCATCGCGGCCCAGCCCGGCGTCGCCTTCGTCCAATCGCGCCACCCCGACGTCACCATCGTCGCCGCGGCACTCGACGCCGAACTCAACGCGGTCGGCTACATCATGCCCGGACTCGGCGACGCCGGCGACCGCCTCTTCGGGCCACCGGCACGCTAGCTAGAGGCCTATATCCTCGTCCCACAGCTCGGGGTGCTCGTGGATGAACGTGGCGAGCAGTTCGGTGCACCCGGGATCGTCGAGCACCACTATCTCCACCCCTAACTCCGCGAGCCAGTCGTGTCCGCCGTGGAAGTTCACCGCCTCGCCAATGACGACCGCGCCGATGTTGAACTGGCGCACGAGGCCCGAGCAGTACCAGCACGGCGAGAGCGTCGTGACCATCACGCAGTCGGGGTAGTCGCGCCGACGACCGGCCTTTCGAAAGGCGTCGGTCTCGGCGTGCACCGACGCGTCGTCCTCTTGCACGCGTCGGTTGTGACCCGATCCGAGGACGGTGCCGTCGCGCGTGAACAGCGCCGCTCCGATCGGGATACCTCCTTCGTCGAGGCCGGCGACGGCTTCGGCGTAGGCCGTCGCCAACATCTCGCGCGCCACAGCGCGCTCCAACGGTGTCCGGGATGAACTCATAGGCTCAGTATGCTCCACCACCGTGGGCGCGCGAACGTATTCAGTCGAGATTGGGACCCAGCGGGTCGAACTGCCCATCGTGTCGCTCAGCGAGACGCTCGCGCTCGCGCTGTTGATCACCGTCGACATGGGCGTCGAGTTCATGTCGCGTGCGGGCGAGGAGTTGGCCGACGTGCTGCGCCCCTACGACGTGGACATCGTCGCGACCGTGGCGACGATGGGAATACCGGTGGCCGTCGAGGTCACCCGCCACCTGGGCCTCGATCAGTACGTCATCTTGCACAAGACGCCCAAGATCCACCTCGCTGACGCGGTCTTCGAACCGGTCCGGTCCATCACGACCGACGCGGACCAACGATTGCTGTTCGATCGGGCGCGGATCAAGGACGTCGACGCCAAGCGCGTCGCGATCGTTGATGACGTGATCTCGACGGGCGCGTCGACCGGCGCGGCGCTGCGGCTGCTGCGCGGCATCGGCGCGAATATCGTCGCAATCGGCACGCTGGTGACCGAGGCGTCGCTCTGGCGAACGTCGTTGGGTGAGGACGCGTCCAAAGTGCGTGCTCTGGGGTCCATTCCGGTTTTTCGCCCGGACGGATCGGGCGGACTCGTCGAGGACTGGGTCGGATAGCCATAAAGCCCCGGGCACCTCTCCCGGGGCTTCGTGGTTCAACGTTCCTTAGTGACTAGCCTCCAGTGCCTTTTGCTGCTCGACCTGCTTTTCGACCTTGCCCGTCGCCTTTTCCAATATGAAGTAGACCAGCGCCCCAATCAGGATTCCCGCCGGTACCGAGAAGTCGGCGCCACCAAACCAGCCCTGTGGGCCACAGTTGGCTGCGGTGGTTCCGGAGCAATAGAACGATCCGAAGTGGTTAGAGACAGGCGTCATCCAGTGAAAAGGGAAGTTGACTGGCGGGGGTGCCTTGGAGAACGCAATCGTCGAACTGACCAAGCCGACCGCAAAGGCGATGATGCCGTTCCACTGGAACCCACCGGCACTACCGAAATAAATGCCGTCTCGGTCGGTGCGCTGCAGTTCTGAGGCGCTGTAGCGGTATCGACGCAAGAGCCAGTCCATGATCAAGATGCCGAACCAAGGTGCGATCCAGACGATGATGACGCCGACGAACTCCTTCATGTACAGCGAGAAGGTCGACTGGAACATTGCCCAAATGGTTAGTCCGCACGCGATGAAACTGTCGAGGACAACGGCTTGGTAGCGCTTCAGCCGAAGTCCCATGGCCTGGAGCGATACGCCCGACGAGTACAGGTCGAGCGAGTTGATGCCAAAGAGCTGCACAATCGCGAAGATTAGGAAAATTGCGATGAGCCAACTCGGAATGAAGTGCTGACCGTGCATTGCTTCGAAGGGGTTGGACCCATTCCACGCTCCGGCTTTGGCGAAGTAGTCGCCGGCGGGCATGAAGGAAAAGGTGAGTGCACCGAGGGTCATCATGAAGATCTCAGGAATTGCCGTTCCGATGAACATCCAACCAACG
Source organism: Acidimicrobiales bacterium (assembly GCA_036745995.1). Taxonomy (GTDB): domain Bacteria; phylum Actinomycetota; class Acidimicrobiia; order Acidimicrobiales; family RAAP-2; genus RAAP-2. The sequence continues at coordinate 10,174 of DAIOEY010000053.1, forward strand.
ATTGCCTTCTTACTGGCGTCACGTGGCACGTAGCGCGTGTAGTCATTGCCGCACTCGGTCCAACCAAGGCCCGACAGCGCAATAACGAAGGCGAGACCCGCGGTGTACAACTGCCAACCTCCGAAGGTGGCCTTGTAGTTAGCAGTGCCGTGAAGGACGTCATAGATGGCGAGCACGACGAAGATCGCGCCGAAGGGAATGATCAGTGCGCGCAGCACCTTGACCATGGTGGCGTGACCCAAATACGGCATCACTGCCTGAATTGCGGAGGCGACGATGATGTAGATGACTTTCATTGGACTGCTGACGTGGAATCCGGCCATTTGGCTGAGCACAATGGCGGCGGCGACGATCAGGATAAGGCCCTCAGTTTCAAAGCCCAATTGGGTGACCCAATTGAAGAAGCTGACGATCCGTGATCCTCTTGTTCCAAAGGGGGCTCGACCAATCGTGAACGCGGTAGTTCCGGTTTCGGGACCCTGCAGCGACGCGAGACCTAAGAAGAAGAACGACAAGTTGCCAATGATGATGAGGCTGAGGGCAATCTTGAAACTGAAACCAAAGCCCATGAGCAACGCGCCGTAGATGAAGTACTCGACGTTGATCGCCGAACCAGTCCACAGTGCGGCGATGTTGCGCGGGGTCGCCCAACGTTCACTCTCTGGGATGTAGTCGATGCCGTGTTGCTCTATGCGAAACGGCTGGTCCTGTGCTGATCCGTCGTGCGAATCCAAAGTCGATGCCACTGAAGTGGTCCTCCCTAATAGACGTGGTTCCCTCGATACGGCCCCGTGAGGTGCTGGTCGTACGCGCCAATTATGTCCGAACGCGACACCACGGCGCGGAGGTTTCCTGAGACGGATGCCGGTGAAGAGTTTTAGTTCGTTCTTAGTGCCTCTAGATTTCCCTCTCAAGGTGCCTCGCCATGATGTTCTTGTCTCGAAACAACTCGAGCGAAGACAGATTGGTTCCCCCATGTACCGCACTACCAAGCAGAAGGCACTCAGGCGCGGAAGCCTCTCCGCGGTCGTCGTCATCAGCGTTCTGGCGACCGGTGTCGGACTCTCCGGCATCGCCGGCGCCTCAACCCACACACCGATCAAGGCCCACTCGGCTGGTGCCGTGCCGCTCACTGGGCCATTGGCGGGCACGTCGGGACCGGCGCGTGACGATGGACCCGGCGGCGGCCCTGGCATCGGTGGTCCTGGCATCGGCGGCACGGTCACCGCCGTGTCGGCGACCTCGGTGACGGTCGAGGACCGCTCGGGCACCACGACGAATTACACCATCG
>DAIOEY010000054.1:0-5936 GCA_036745995.1 Acidimicrobiales bacterium
TCCATCACGATCACTTCGTCATGCGTACTTGGAGGCACGCAAACTGTCAGTGCCGTTGCTGGCGTGGCGACGTTCAGTGCGCTGCAGTTCACCGCGACCGGAGGGCCGTGTACCCTCACCGCTGCGGACGCGGGACTCACCTCCGCGACGAGCAGTGCTGTAACCGTGTTCCCGATCACCGCCGCCAAACTTGGTTTCACGACTGAGCCTCTCGCCACAACCGTCGCGGGAGCGACCCTCACCTCATTTCAAGTCACCGTTGAGAACGGGGCGGGCATCTTGGCTTCCAATGGTGCGTCGGACGTGATCGTGATCACTTCCTCGTGCACCCTGGCGGGTACTACGACGGCGACAGCTGCTTCCGGCGTAGCGACCTTCGGCGCGCTCGTTATTGATGGCGGAACCAGCCCTTGCATCCTGACCGCAACGGACTCGACAGAATCCCTTGCCACGGCGACGAGTACGGGTGTGACGGTGACTGCTGGCGCTGCTACCAAGGTTGTGTTCACGACCCAGCCCCCGGCGACGGTCGTCGCAGCAGCTGTGTTGGCACCGTTCAAGGTTTCGGTCGAAGACACGTACGGCAACACTGAGTTGACAGGTACTGGCGCAACCGACACGATTACACTCACACCCTCAGCAGGCTGCACTCTCGGGGGTACCGTCGCGGCCGCTGCCGTCGCGGGTGTCGCCACCTTCAGCGCGGTCACCATCACGTCTACGGGTACCTGCGGCTTCACCGCCACGGACTCCACGAGGGTCTTGACGACAGCGCTAAGCACTTCTGTTGACAGCCAGGGTGCGCAAGCGGCCCTCACCGTAACGTCGTTGACGGGTTACCTAGGTTCACCCCTCACCCTTACGACAAGTGGTGGTTCCGGCACCGGTGCGGTTACCTACACCGCGACTGTCGGCACGGCCGCTGGTTGCGTGGTGACGGGAAGTGTGCTCACGGTTACGAGCCTGGGAACGTGCACCGTCACTGCGACGAAGGCCGCCTCGACTACCAACCTTGCGGCGTCGTCTGTCGCCACGACCGTGACGTTCGTCATCCCTGGCCCTCAGCCCAAGAGGGTAATCGGCTTCGTCACCGCTGGTAAGACCAAGATCATCACGATCTCCGGTCTGTACTTCGCCGGTCGTCCCAGGATAACGAGTCACGCCGGCACGACTGCCATCGTGACCAGGGACACCGGCAAGTTGCTGACGGTAAGGGTAACCGTGAAGGCTGGATCGCGAAATGGCATCTTCACGTTCACGATCACCAATCCCAACGGCAAGTCGGGCAAGGTTAAGTACGTTCAGAGGGCTTAAGTAGTTGCACCCAGTCTTACAAAGAAGGCCCCCTCGTGAGAGGGGGCCTTCTTTGTATTTCCAATGATCTCACTTCTCAGCGCGCAACGACCAGGTCGTGCCGTCGGGCGTGTCCTGCACGTCGATGCCGGACTTGAGAAGCGAATCCCTCAGTTCGTCGGCCAGGTCGTACTGGCCGTTCGCGCGGGCGTTCACCCGTGCCGACAGGACGCCCTCGACCAGGCTGGTGGGATCGATGAAACCACTGCCCCCGCTCGCGGCGAGGCGAACGAGACGGGCGATCGCGTCGATCGCGTCGGACCCTCCACTCGCGGCGACGGCACCCAACATTGAGGGTTCATCCGTTGGTGCTGAGTCCGATGGGGTTGGGGTCGCACGCGTCGGGGCCGGTGCCGCCTGACGCAACTCGCGAAGTGGCGTCGATGAACCGTTGTCGAGCACTCGCTGCTCGCCGGCGAGACGCCAGTAGCCGTGGGACTTGCCCAGAACGCGCACGGTGTCGCTCTCGAGATCGAGCACGAGAACGGTGTGCTCGTCAACGCCAAGCGTGGCGACGCCCTCGGGGAGCTGACCCTCCAAGAGGGCGAGGCGTCGTTCGCCCAAGTAGCACCGACTGGTGTCGTAGTTGCCACCTTCGGCGTTGTCGAAGTGTGGCACGACCGTGCAGTTGAGGCCCAAAAGCGCCGTGAGGTTGAGGCCCTCCAGCCAGTAGGGCGCCGTACCAACTTTGTAGATCTCGTAGATCGGAGCACTGAAGGCGCCCAGCGTCACCGCCGCGGCCGACGCGAAACAGACGGTGCCGCCGTCGTTGAGCACCTGCTCCAAATCTGGCGCAAGGCCGAGGGGTCGCCACTGCGCCAACGCGTAGCTGGGGCTGCCCGGACCGGCGAAGACGTAGTTCGCGGCCCGCACGTCCTGGTGGAAGACGGCCCGGTCGAGTTCGCTGGAGCCCTCGTACGAGGTCAGGTGCAATGGTGCCATCGTGACGTGGAGCGACGTCGCGAAGTAGTCGAGCAGCTTCTGGGTCATCTGGGGCACGTTCTCTTGGAAACCGTACGTCGTGTCAAGGTTGACGGCCTGAACCTCACCGAGGCGGCGAAGCAGTTCACGGTGGATCTTGGTCATGCCCGGGGCCGTCTCACCCGAACCCATGATTGCGAGTACTCCCTTGGCCACATCGGTAGCGTACCCGTCGTCGTGCGGCGACTCGACGGGGCATTGACTAAGTTGGGGGCGTGAGTGGCGTCGTCTTCCAGGTTCGCCAGCGCTCTCGGGGCAACGTGACGACGCCCATGGTGCTCTGGGCGATCGTGATGACCGCGGTGATCTTCCTGCTCGAAGCGCGCTACGGATCGGCGACCAGCGTGACGTGGACCGGAATCGGGGCGACGGTGTTGCTCGGCATCTATCTCGGGTGGCGTCGTCGATCGGCGGCGGTCTTCGTGGCTCCCTTGATCAGTTGGCTCTTCGCGTGGCCCTTCCTCTGGGTCGCCGCCTTGATACACGACGGATTCATCAAGGGGCTCTTCGTTGGGCTCTTCCTCGTGACGATCGGCTGGATCGGTATCGGACTGACCGAGCTGGTACTGCTCGGCGTCGTCACCTTCGTGGTGCGCGCCCTACGCGGATCGGGTCGCGGCGGTGGTCCGGACGTCGTCATCATGGGACCGCACGAGAGCTAGTTGTAGTACCCACCCACGTTGGACACGCGTTCGATCGGTGGTCATCATTCTTCCGCTGTCAGTTGGCCGAGCCGTGCGAGGTTCGTTGCCCACAGTCGGGCAAGGACTGGTTTGGCAACGAAGGCGCCGAGCGGCCCGAGCGCCCACCACGGGAAGATACGTTCTTCTCGCCACTTCAGTGTCGTCGCGTTGTGGTCGCCCTGCAGACTGAACGAACCTCGTCCTCGAACGAGACCGACGTGTTCGACGCCCATCGTCGTTCCCTCGACCCACTCGGTCACGGTCATCAGGTCTCGGGTGACGAAAGGGCCGACTTTGGTCGTGCAGCGAAACGTCGTGCCGGTTCCCTCACGACGTTGCGTTGTGAAGTCGATCGCGACGGCGTCGCTCATCCAGAGAACGTGGCATTCGATCCGAGCGAGTTCCTCCCAGACCACCTCACGCGACACCGAGTAGCGGGCCTCAACCTCGACGACGCTCAGTGGACCGCGAGTGCTGGTGCGAGTCGACGCCAGTCGTCCAAGGGCACCTGGAGACGGTCGGTGCCCAGTACCTGGAGACAGACGTGGTCGGCGCCGGCGGCGCGGTGGACGTTGACGCGCTCGAGGATGGCTGCCTCGTCCCCGTGCACCACCAGCGCGTCGCAGAGTCGCGGCGATCCACCGCGCACGAAGTCCTCGTCGTCAAAGCCGAGACGTCGCCAACTGTTCTTGTAGTTCTCGAGGCCGGTGTAGAACTCCAGGTGGTCGTGGGCGCGCTCCAGAAACTCCTCGCGACTGCGGCCCAGTACGACGGCCTGTTCGACGCCGACGAACTTATCGCCCGCGGCGCCACGCGCGAGGGCGGTGTGCTCGGGCGTGACGAGGTACGTCAACACGCCGTCGGTGTGCAGTGCACCTACGGCCAACATCTTCGGTCCCAGGGCCGCGATCACCCGGGCGTAGCGACGTTCGCCTTCGGGGGCGTACATCGGCGCCGCGTCCATGGCTGAGAGGAACGCCTCCATCGCCGCGCGCGGCGTGGTGTACTCGTGGCCGCGAAGGCGCTCGACGAGGTGTCGGTGGCTCACGCCGAGGCCGAGGACGAACCGGTCCTCGTACGCCGCGTTGAGTGTCTTCGCGGCGTTGGCGGTGCTGACGGCGTCGCGCGCGAAGATGTTGGCGATGCCCGTCGCGATCGTCAGTGTCGAGGTCGCCGCGAGTAACAGTCCCGAACTCGTGAAGGCTTCGCGACCCCACGCCTCGGGAATCCACATCGCGGCGTAACCGAGCGCCTCGAGTTCGTGCGCCATTTCACCGGCTTGAGCGGTCGTGAGCGACTCGTGCGTACTCGTCCACACGCCGACGGTTCCGCGGAGTCGTTCGAGGGAGGCGGGCCAGGTGCTCACGGACGAAGCCTAGGGAGTTTGCCCCCCGAGCGAAGTGGCGACCACAATGGTTGGATGGCCTACTTCGTTGCGATCGCGACCGCGTGGCTGTTGCTGTCCGCGCTCACGGCCCTTCGACCCGGCCGACACGGAATCTTCGCCGCGCTGGCCTACCCGGTGGGTTGGGCCGCGGGCGAACTTCCGGCCCAGGCCGTGGTCGCCGAGGGGGCACTGGTGTTCCTGCTCTGGTGGTGGGGTTGGCCGCGCACGGAGTGGCTCGGGGACCTCGTGCTCGGCCTCGCCACACTGGTCGTCATCGAGAACCTGACGCTCGTCGCCATTTCCTTCTACGCGCGACGCATCGTGCGAAGGTCGCTCGAGACCAGTGAGCGTCGACCCCTGAAGAGCCCGCGGCCGCGTGACGACTACTTCGGCACGTGGTGGAGGACCGCCCTGCAGATCCCCTTCCATCCCCGCGACATGCAGATAGTGCGCAACGTCGCCTACGGGCCCGAGCGGCGCCACCGTCTCGACATCTGGCGCCTCTCGACGACGCCGAGCGACGCGCCGGTGATCTTCTACGTCCACGGTGGCGCGTGGACGTTCGGCGACAAGCGCGAACAGGGCCGACCGATGCTGCACGAATTCGTTCGCCGCGGGTGGATCGCGGTCTCGTGCAACTACCGCCTCGCCCCGCGACATCCCTGGCCGGCCCAGATCGAGGACGTCACGCGCACGCTCGGGTGGATAAAGAAGAACATCAAGGTCCACGGCGGCGACCCCGAGCGCGTCGTGGTCGCGGGCGGTTCGGCGGGCGGTCACCTCGCGGCGCTGCTCGCACTGTCGAGCGAGGACTCGACGTGGCGACCCGCGGACTGCCAGGGCGTCACGGACTGGTCGGTGCGCGGTTGCATCCCCTTCTACGGAGTGCTCGAGATGACGGGCGACGAGACCCACTGGCACGGACTCGGTCGGGGGCTCTTGATCCTGCTCGAGGGGCGCGTCGTCCAGCGTCCCTACGTCGGCAACGAGGATCTCTACCGCAGCCTGTCGCCCTACCACCGCTTGCACGTCGAAGCCCCGCCGTTCCTCGTCGTCCAGGGCGGCAACGACACGCTGGTCGACGTGAACGTGGCGCGCGACTTCGTCGACCAGTTCCGTCGCGTCTGCGTGGCGCCGATCTACTACGTCGAACTGCCCTTCACCCAACACGCCTTCGACGTGACGGCGAGTCCGCGCACCTCGGCGACGACGCGCGCCGCGGTCGCCTTCGCGACCTCGGTCACCGAGCCGCGGCCGAGCCTCGCGGCGGACCTCGTCGCGGGCTACCAATCACCACCGACCGAGCTCTTGGTGAAGGGTGACGCGAACGAGTGGGAGCCGGCGAGTGAGGTCGCGACCCAACTCGGTCCTTTCTTTGTGGTGAGCGCGGACAATCCCTTCTCGCGCCAACTCGAGGACTGGCAGAACGAGGAACGTCGCCGAGAGTTGTTGGACGTCCTGCAACGCAAGGGCGTTCGCGTACGCGCGAGCATCGCGCGCGACCCGTCGGGTCGCTGGCCCGACGAGGAGGG
>DAIOEY010000054.1:6036-11344 GCA_036745995.1 Acidimicrobiales bacterium
GGCCACGTGCTGACGTGCACCGACGTGTCGTGCCACCAGCGCCAGACCTCTTCGGTGACGAAGGGCAGGAACGGCGCGAGGAGGCGCTGCAGTGCCGAGAGGGTGAGCGAGAGCGTGGCGAGCGCGGACCTCGTCGAAGGATTCAGTGCGTCGCCGTAGGCGCGGATCTTCACGAGTTCGACGTAGTTGTCACAGAACGCCCAGAAGAACGTCTCGGTGCGTTCGAGTGCCCGGGTGTAGTCGTAGGCGTCAAAGGCGACCGTCGCCTCGGTGATCAGTTGTCCGAGCATGGCCAACAGGTCCCGGTCGAGGGGCTCGGTGACGTCGCTCGGCGCGTACTGGCCGTTCTCGAGGCGCCCGAGCACGAACTTGGACGCGTTGAGGATCTTGATGGCGAGACGGCGTCCCACCTTCATCTGGGCGTCGTCGATCGCGGTGTCCGCGCCGGGTCGGCCCGAGGCCGCCCAGTAGCGCAGCGCGTCGGCGCCGTGCAACTCGAGCAGCGGTTTGGGCGTCACGACGTTGCCCTTGGACTTGCTCATCTTCTTGCGGTCGGGGTCGAGAATCCAACCCGAGATCACCGCGTTCTTCCACGGCAGGGTGTCGTGCTGGAGGTGACTGCGCACGATCGTCGAGAAGAGCCACGTGCGGATGATGTCGTGGGCCTGGGGGCGAAGGTCCATCGGAAAGACGCGCTCGAAGAGTTCCGTACCCCAGTGACCCGCGATTTCGGGGGTCAACGAACTCGTCGCCCAGGTGTCCATGACGTCGGGGTCGCCGACGAAGCCGTTCGGTTGGTTGCGCTGGTGGCTCTCGTAACCCGCCGGGGCCTCGCTCGACGGGTCGACCGGCAACGCGGCCACCTCCGCGAGCAGGGGCGTGTCGTAGAGCACCCGTCCGTTGGCGTCGAGCGGGTACCACACCGGGAACGGCACGCCGAAGAACCGCTGGCGCGAGATGTTCCAGTCGAGGTTGAGCCCCTCGACCCAGGACCGGTAGCGGTGTCGCATGAAGTCGGGGTGCCAGTGGAGCTCCTCGCCGCGCGCGAGCAGCTCGGCGCGGTGCACCAGCGTCGAGACGAACCACTGGCGCGAGGTCACGATCTCCAGGGGTCGTTCGCCCCTCTCGTAGAACTTGACCGGATGAGTGATGGGGCGCAGTTCGCCGATCAGTTCGCCGCTCTCGCGCAGCGCGTTGACCATCAAGGCGCGGACCTGGTTGATGGTGTGCCCCTCGATCTCGGCGTAGAGCGCGTTCGCCGCCTCGGCGTCACGCGACTGGAACTGCTCGCTCGAGAAATCGGCGGGCAGGAATCGTCCGTCGCGTCCGATGAGCGCGCGTGTCGCCAGGTGCAGTTCGCGCCACCAGACCACGTCGGTCGTGTCGCCGAAGGTGCAGACCATCGCGACGCCCGAACCCTTCTCGGGGTCGGCCAGTTCGTGCGCGACGATCGGCACCTCGACGTGAAAGAGCGGCGTGACGACGTTGGTGCCGAAGAGCGCCTGGTAGCGCTCGTCGTCGGGGTGCGCGACGAGCGCGACGCAGCTCGCCAACAACTCGGGCCGCGTCGTGTCGATCTCGACGGTGCCACTCGCGTCGGACTTTGAGAACGCGACGCGGTGGTAGTTGCCCGGCCGTTCGCGGTCTTCGAGTTCCGCCTGGGAGACGGCGGTGCGAAAATCGACGTCCCACAGGGTGGGCGCCTCGCTGGCGTAGACCTCGCCGCGCGCGAGCATCTCGAGGAACCCGCGCTGGGAGATGGCCCGGGCGTGGTTCGAGATCGTCGTGTAGTGCAGGCTCCAGTCGGTGCTGACACCCAGGGTTCGAAAGATATCCTTGAAGACCTCCTCGTCGAGAGCCGTGAGGCGGTCGCAGAGCTCGACGAAGTTGCGCCGCGAGATCGCCACCTTCTGGTCTGCGGGCTTCTCCGGCGCCACGTAGTGCTCGTCGTAGGCGAGGGTCGGGTCACAGCGCACGCCGAAGTAGTTCTCGACGCGCCGCTCGGTCGCGAGGCCGTTGTCGTCCCAGCCCAGCGGATAGAAGACGTCCTTGCCGCGCATGCGCCAGTACCGGGCCACGACGTCGGTGTGGGTGTAGCTGAAGACGTGGCCGACGTGCAGCGAGCCCGAGACCGTCGGCGGGGGGGTGTCGATCGAATAGACCGTGTCGCGCGACGCCGCGCGGTTGAACGCGTAGATTCCCTCCTCGTCCCAGCGCTGCGTCCACGTCGCCTCGAGCCCGTCGATCGTGGGCTTTTCGGGGACCTGGTGGGCGGAGGAGGTCGAGGTGTCGGACATGGTTGGCGTAGTTTAGAACAGTGATTCGCCTCTTTGATTCGGTCCACGGTGAGATCCGCGAGCTTCGCCTGCGCGACGAGGGCTACGTGTCGATGTACGTCTGTGGCCCGACCGTGTACGACCTGCCGCACCTCGGTCACGGCCGCTTCAGCCTGGTCTGGGACGTGGCGCGGCGCTGGTTCACCTTCCAGGGCCTTCAGGTCCACTACGTCTCGAACATCACCGATATCGACGACAACATCATCGAACGGGCCCAACGCGACGGCCTGAGCGACGTCGAGGTGGCGTGCCGGTACGAGCAGCGCTGGTGGGAGGCGATGGACGCGATCGGCGTCGCGCGTCCCGACGACACGCCCCACGCCACGGCGTTCGTCGACGCGATGGTCGAGCTGATATCGCTGCTGCTCGATGACGACGTGGCCTACGCGACGAGTGACGGCATCTACTTCGACGTGTCCCGGGTGGCCGATTACGGCCTGCTCGCTGGCCAACCGCTCGACTCACTGCGCGCCGGCGCGCGGATCGAGGCGAACGACGAGAAGCGCTCGCCGCTCGACTTCGCGTTGTGGAAGAACGCCAAGCCCGGCGAGCCCCACTGGCCGTCGCCCTTCGGTGAGGGACGTCCGGGGTGGCACACCGAGTGCGTCGTCATGTCGCTGGCGCTGCTCGGCGACGGATTCGACCTGCACTGCGGTGGTTTCGACCTCAAATTCCCCCACCACGAGAACGAGCGCGCCCAGGCCGTCGCCGCCGAACGTCCCTTCGCCCGACACTGGGCGCACAACGGCTGGGTGATGGTCGGTGATCAGAAGATGAGCAAGTCGCTCAACAACTTCACCTCGCTCACCGACCTGCTCGAGAGGACCGACCAGCGGGCCTACCGACTGCTGGTACTGAGGTCGCACTATCGATCGCCGATCGAGGTCTCCCCGGCGACGGTCGCCGACGCCGAGCGGGCGCTGGCGCGCCTCGACGCGCTCGCGCGCCGGTTCGCCCTGCCCGCACTCGCGGGCGCGCGTCTCGAGGTGGGTTCGGAGTTCGAGTGGCCCGTATCGGCGCTCGATCTCTACCAGCGCGTCGCCGCGTACCTGGACGACGACCTCAACACGCCGCTCGCGGTGGCCCTGCTCTTTGACGCCCTGAGCGCCGCCAATGGCGCCGCTGACCGGGGGGACGAGGCATCGGCACGTATCCTCGCGAACGCGGTGAACGCCCTCTTCGGGGCCATGGGGCTCGCCCTGGACAGCCACGGCGGGGATGTCGATGACGTCACGGCGGCCCTCGTGGCCGAGCGCGACGAGGCCCGAAAAGGGCGCCAGTGGGCCGAGGCGGACCGGTTGCGCGGCGAACTCGAGCGATTGGGCTGGACCGTCGAGGACGCGAGCACCGGGACCCAGATCCGCCGTCCGTAAATTTTAGTTGGCAGCGCCCACAGGACCAAGTAACCTAGGGAGTTGAGGTTGCCGTTGTGGTTCCCTCCGGATTTGGCGCAAGCCGGTTCAAAAGAAACAAGGAGGCCCACAGTGGCTGTAGGAACCGTTAAGTGGTTCAATGACGAGAAGGGTTGGGGTTTCATCGCTGTCGATGGCCAGCCTGACGTCTTTGTTCACTACTCGGAGATTCAGGGCGATGGTCGTAAGACCCTCGTCGAGGGTCAGACCGTAGAGTTTGACATCGAGCCGGGTGACCGTGGCCCGCTCGCCAAGCGCGTGCAACTGAACTAACGTTCGCGTTTTGAAGCAGTCAACCGCCGCCTTCGGGCGGCGGTTCTGCTTTTGTCAGTGAGATGCCGTGCGGTAGCGTGTGGTTACTGATGAGTAACCACGTGGTTCGTCACGTGCGCCGTCATCGAGCGACGAAGGTGGAGCCGTGAGCGATTTTTCGATGGAGCTGAACGAAGACCAGAGGACCCTCCAGGAGTGGGTCCACGGATTCGCCCAGAACGTGATGCGCCCCGCCGCGCACGAATGGGACGAACGCGAAGAGACGCCCTGGCCCATCATCGAAGAGGCCGCCGCGATCGGCATCTACGGGCTTGACTTCATGGCCAACGCCTTCGCCGACAAGACCGGTCTCTCCCTCGTCCTCGCGCTCGAGGAACTCGCCTGGGGTGACGCCGGACTATGCATGGCCCTGCTCGGCACCTCACTGGGGGTTGCCGCCATCATGTCCAACGGCACGCCGGAACAGCAGATGGAGTGGATCCCCCAGTGCTACGGCACGCCCGAGGACATCAAACTGGCCGCGTTCGGCGTCTCCGAACCCGACGCGGGTAGTGACGTCTCGTCGCTGCGAACGAGGGCTATCTACGACGAAGCGACCGACGAGTGGGTACTCAACGGCACCAAGACCTGGATAACCAACGGGGGTATCGCCAACGTGCACGTCATCGTCGCCTCGGTCGATCCCGAGCTCGGCAGTCGCGGTCAGGCGTCGTTCGTCGTGCCCGAGGGCACCAAGGGCATCCGCATGGGTCAGAAGTTCAAGAAGATGGGCATTCGCGCGTCCCACACCGCCGAGGTCGTGCTCGAGGACTGCCGGGTGCCGGGCCGCTGCCTGCTCGGGGGCAAGGACAAGCTCGAAGAGAAGCTGGCCCGCGTTCGCGAGGGCAAGAAGGCTTCGAGCCAGGCCGCGATGGCGACCTTCGAGGCGACGCGCCCCTCGGTCGGCGCCCAGGCGCTCGGCATCGCCCGTGCGGCCTACGAGTACTCGCTCGACTACGCCAAGGAGCGCCAGCAGTTCGGTCGGGCGATCATCGAGAACCAGGGCATCGCCTTCAAGCTCGCCGACATGAAGATGCACATTGACGCGGCGCGACTGCTCGTCTGGCGAGCGTCGTGGATGGCCGCAACCCGCAAGCCGTTCCTCAACGGCGAGGGCTCGATGTCCAAGCTCTACGCGGGCGAGACGGCCGTCAAGGTCACCGAGGAGGCGATCCAGATCCTCGGCGGCTACGGCTACGTGCGTGAGAACCCCGTGGAACGCTGGCACCGCGACTCGAAGATCTACAC
>DAIOEY010000055.1:0-10855 GCA_036745995.1 Acidimicrobiales bacterium
GGTCCTCCATGCGCACGAGCTTGTCGATCTCGCCTTCGAGCAATTTGGACACCGGTACGCCCGTCCAACGACTTATGACATCGGCGATGTCCTCGGCGTCGACCTCTTCCTTTAGGAACGCACCACTGGCCTGCAGGTCGGCGAGTTCGTGGGTCGCGTGATCGATCGTCCTTTCGAGTTCGGGAATCGTCCCGTAGCGCAGCGCGGCGGCTCCATTGAGGTCACCGTTTCGCTCGAGGCGGTCCGCTTCGAATCGTCGATCCTCGAACTCCTGTTTCGCCGTACGGATCTTCTCGATGGCCTGCTTCTCGGCTTGCCAGCGCGCCGCCAAGCCGTCGGACTTCTCCTGAAGTTCGGCCAACTCCTCGTTCAACTTCTCTCGGCGTTCACTCGACGCCTCATCGGTTTCGATCTCCAGTGCGACCCGTTCGATCTCGAGCTGTCGGATGCGTCGGATCACGACGTCGAGTTCGGTCGGCATCGAGTCGATCTCGATGCGCAGCTTCGACGCCGCCTCGTCCATCAGGTCGATCGCCTTGTCGGGCAGGAACCGGTTCGGTACGTAGCGCTGGGAGAGGGTGGCGGCGGCCACCAGTGCGGCGTCCTGGATGCGCACGCCGTGGTGGACCTCGTAACGTTCCTTCAAGCCCCGAAGGATCGCCACCGTGTCCTCGAGTGACGGCTCGCCCACGAACACCTGCTGAAAACGCCGCTCGAGCGCGGCGTCCTTCTCGATGTACTGGCGATACTCGTCCAGCGTCGTCGCGCCGATGAGTCGCAGTTCACCGCGCGCGAGCAGCGGTTTGATCATGTTGCTCGCGTCCATGGCGCCTTCACTCGCGCCCGCGCCGACGATCGTGTGCAGCTCGTCGATGAACGTGATGACCTGACCTTCAGCGTCCTCGATCTCCTTTAAGACCGCCTTCAGACGTTCCTCGAATTCGCCGCGGTACTTCGCGCCCGCGACCATCGACGCGAGGTCGAGTCCGATGACGCGTCGATCGCGCAACGATTCGGGCACGTCGCCTTCGACGATGCGCAGCGCGAGTCCCTCGACGATCGCCGTCTTGCCGACGCCCGGTTCGCCGATCAACACCGGGTTGTTCTTGGTTCGTCGCGAGAGGACCTGGATAACGCGGCGGATCTCGTCGTCGCGTCCGATCACCGGATCGAGCTTGCCGCTGCGCGCGAGCGCCGTGAGGTCGCGACCGTACTTCTCGAGCGACTGGAAGGTCTCCTCGGGATTCTCCGACGTGATGCGCGCCGAACCGCGAATCCCGCGCAGCGCCTGCAGGAGGGTCTCGCGCGTCGTGCCGAGCAGGCCCGCCCACGCGACGATTACGTGATCGACCGAGAGGAAGTCGTCGCCGAGGTCGGCGCGCAGTTCATCGGCCTCTTCGAGTCCCTTGCGCGCTTCGGGCGAGAGGCCCGGTTGGGTGCCGCCTACGGCGCGCGGCTCGTTGGCGACCCTCTCGTTGAGAGCGGCCACCATCGCAACCGGGTCGACGCCAGCGGCGCCGAGCAGGGGACGCGCGACGCCGTCGGACTGGTTCAACAGGGCGAGCAGGAGGTGGGCCGGCGTCACGTAGGGATTACCGGCGGCGGCGGCCTGCGTCGTCGCGGACTGGAAGGCCTCACGGGTCTTCACGGTCCAGCGTTGGGGATCGAGGGTCATGGGTTACCTCCTTCGCGCGCGTTGGGCGTCGATGAAGAGCGCGATGGTGTTCTGGACCGGCACGAGGTCGCGGCGGTACAGGCGCCGCGTCGCTTCGAGGTCCGAACGCGCCTCTAGGGCAAGTTCGGCGAGTTGCTCGCGGGCCTCGGCGAGTTCGTGCTCGAGTTGCATGATCCGCTTGACGCCTTCGAGGTTCACGCCCTCGTTGGTCAGGTCCTGGATCCGTCGGATCGCCGCGAGGTCGGCGTCGGAGAACCGGCGCGAGCCGCCACTCGTGCGCTGGGGGCTCAGCAGGCCGTTGCGTTCGTAGTTGCGAAGCGTCTGGGGGTGGACGCCGGCGAGTTCGGCGAATACCGAGATGACGTAGACAGCGTGGTGAGGGTGTCGCTCAGACACTGGGCACCTCTTCGTGCAGCGCGGTCGCCAACTTCTCAACCAAGGCGCGCTGCTCCTTGTTGAGCTTCTTCGGAACGACGACGTTGACGCTCACGAGAAGATCGCCCGCCGCGTGCTTGCCGCCGGCCGGTACGCCGCGACCGCGAACGCGCATCGTGGTCCCCGGCTGGATTCCCGCCGGAATCTTCAGGGTGACCGGATCGTCCAGGGTCGCCACGACGACGGTCGTGCCGAGGATGGCCGACGTGAGCGGAACGTCGACGCTGGTCGTCACGTGTCGACCCTTCATCGCGAAGTGAGCGTCACTCGCCACGTGCACGTCGACGAACAGGTCACCCGCGGGCCCGCCGTGCGTACCGGGATTGCCTTTTGACTTCAGTCGAATGCGTTGTCCGTCGACGACGCCCGCGGGGATGCGCACGTTGACGCGACGCGACGACGGCTCACGTCCGGTGCCGTGACAGGTCGGGCACGGCGTCACGATTCGTCCACCGCGGCCCTGACAGACCGGACAGACACTCGACATCGCGAACGGTCCCTGGTCGTCGTTCAACACGCCGCGTCCCTGGCAGCGCTCGCAGGTCGCGAAGCCGCTCCCGGGCGCCGCGCCGCGTCC
The DNA here is from genome assembly GCA_036745995.1 of Acidimicrobiales bacterium. Classification (GTDB taxonomy): domain Bacteria; phylum Actinomycetota; class Acidimicrobiia; order Acidimicrobiales; family RAAP-2; genus RAAP-2. The sequence goes on from DAIOEY010000055.1 coordinate 2,688, forward strand.
GCCACAGGTGTGACAGGCGTCGTTGCTCGGTAGCGAGACCGTGGTGGTGACGCCCACGACCGCGTCACGAAAACCCAGATGCAGGGCGGTCTCGAGATCCGCGCCGCGCTGGGCGCGTTGACGGCGCGAGCCGCCAAAGAGCCCACCGAAGATGTCCCCCAGGTCGCCGAGGTCGCCCGAGCCGAAGTTGAAACCACCCGCGCCGGGCCCGTGTCCTCCGAAGCCCGCGGCGGTGGGACCGAGACGACGAACCTCGTCGTACTCCTTGCGCTTCTCGGCGTCACCGAGGACGTCGTAGGCACCCGAGACCTCTTTGAACTTCTCCTCCGAACCGGGATTCGTGTCGGGGTGCAGCTCCTTGGCCAACTTGCGATAGGCGCGCGTGATCTCCTTGGCGGTCGCGCTCGAGGTGAGACCCAGAACCTTGTAGTAGTCCTTTTCGAACCACTCACGTTCGGCCATTTAGCCCTTCACTTTCACCATGGCGGGGCGAAGAACGCCGCCCTTCCATCGATATCCGGCGCGCAGCACTTCGTCGACGACCTGTTCGCCGCCGTCGCCCTCCACGTGCGCCACCGCGTCGTGAACCTGCGGATCGAAGGGCACGCCGACGTCGGCAATTCGCTCGAGGCCATCCTTGGCGAGCGTGTCGAGCAGCAGACCGCGCGCCTGGGAGAGCGCGAGCGCTTCGTCGCTCAACGCATTGGCGAAGTGGGCCTGCGCGAGGTCGAACGCGTCAAGAACCGGCAGCAATTTCACCACGAGATCGCCCGTCGCGCGTGAGACCGCGTCGTCGGAGGTGCGCGCCACCCGCTTGCGGTAGTTCTCGAACTCGGCCTGCAGACGTTGCAAGGCGTCGAGGTAGTCGTCGCGCTGGCGCTCGATGTCGCTGCGCTCGTCAACGACGTCGGTGACGGTGTCCTCGGACACCGTCACCGCGTCGTCTTGAACCACGTCGTCGCTCACGGCTCGTCAACAATCTCGGCGTCGACGATGTCGTCATCATTGCCCTGAGACACTGACGCTTCGCCGGCGTTGGACTTGGCCGCCTCTTCGTAGAGCCGCTGGCTGAAGCCCTGGCTCGTCGAGAGCAGCTTCTCGGTCGCGCTCTTGATGGCCTCGACGTCGGTCCCGTTGAGCGACTCCTTCAAGACGCTCAACGCGCCCTCGACGTCGTCACGCTCGCTGCCCTGGAACGACTCGGCCTGATCCTTCAGCAACTTCTCGGTCTGGTACACCAGTCCGTCGGCGTTGTTGCGCACCTCGGCCTCGTCACGACGCTTGCGGTCGTCCTCGGCGTGGGCTTCCGCGTCACGGACCATGCGGTCGATCTCCTCCTTCGAGAGCGAGGATCCGCCCGTGATGGTCATCGACTGCGTCGCGCCGGTGGCGGTGTCCTTCGCGGACACGTGCACGATGCCGTTGGCGTCGATGTCGAAGGTCACTTCGATCTGGGGCACACCCCTCGGCGCCGGCGGTATGCCGACCAACTGGAACTTGCCGAGCGTCTGGTTGTACGAAGCCATCTCTCGCTCGCCCTGAAGGACGTGCACCTCGACCGACGGCTGATTCTCGTCGGCGGTCGTGAAGATCTGGGACTTCTTGGTCGGGATCGTGGTGTTGCGCTCGATGATCTTGGTCATCACGCCACCCTTGGTCTCGATGCCGAGTGACAGCGGGGTCACGTCGAGCAACAGGATGTCCTTGACGTCGCCCTTCAACACACCGGCCTGCACGGCGGCGCCAACGGCTACCACTTCGTCAGGGTTGACACTCTTGTTGGGCTCCTTGCCCGTCACCTTGTTCACCAGTTCCTGCACCGCGGGGATGCGGGTGGAACCACCCACCATGATCACGTGGTCGATCTTGTCGAGCGTCAGACCGGCGTCCTTGATGGCCTGGTCGAACGGCTTGCGACAACGCTCGACGAGGCTCGCGGTCAACTCGTTGAACTTCGCACGGGTCAACTTGAGGTCGAGGTGCTTGGGACCGTCGGCCGTCGCGGTGATGAAGGGGAGGTTGATCTGGGTCTCTTGAACCGACGAAAGCTCGATCTTGGCCTTTTCCGAGGCCTCCTTCAGGCGTTGGACGGCCATCTTGTCGGCCGACAGGTCGACGCCTTCGGTGTCCTTGAACGTCTTCACGAGCCATTCCATGATCTTGTCGTCCCAGTCGTCGCCACCGAGGTGGGTGTCACCGTGGGTGGACTTCACTTCGAAGACGCCGTCGGCGATCTCGAGCACGGACACGTCGAACGTGCCACCACCGAGGTCGAAGACGAGCACCGTCTGCTCGGCGCTCCCTTTGTCGAGCCCGTACGCCAACGCGGCGGCGGTCGGCTCGTTCACGATGCGCAGCACTTCGAGCCCGGCGATCTGGCCGGCCTCTTTGGTCGCGGTGCGCTGGGCGTCGTTGAAGTACGCGGGCACGGTGATGACGGCCTGGGTGACGGTGTCGCCCAGGTACGCCTCGGCGTCACGCTTCAACTTCTGCAGGATGCGCGCCGAGATCTCCTGCGCGTTGTACTTGGTGCCGTCGATGTCGACGGACCAGTTCTCGCCCATGTGACGCTTCACCGACCGAATCGTGCGGTCGGGGTTGGTGATCGCTTGACGCTTCGCGACCTCTCCGACCAAAACCTCCCCGGTCTTGGAGAAGCCGACGACCGAAGGGGTCGTGCGACCACCCTCGGCGTTGGGGATAACAACGGGCTCGCCCGCCTCGAGGACACTGACCACCGAGTTGGTGGTTCCCAGGTCGATTCCGACTGCCTTTGCCATGAACTGCTCCTTAACTCTGTTCCCGCCCCGACGGACCATCCGTGAAAACGGGACTCGTGATATCAAGTGTACAGAGTTGAGTCCCTTCTTGTCAAGAAATCGGATACCTCATCTCATAGCATGGGCAAAGCCCAGAGAATGACTGCCATTATGTCCGTCAACTGGGCGCTCTGGCTCTCGGTGAGGGTGTTGGGTACGCTTGGCGAGTGCCGGACCTGATACTGCTGCGCCACGGGCGCTCCGAATGGAACGAACTGAACCTGTTCACGGGTTGGCAGGACGTGGACCTCACCCCCGAGGGCGAGGACGAAGCCCGGGCCGCCGGTCGTCTCCTCGCCGCCGAGGACGACCTGGACCTTCGAATCGTGCACACCTCCGTGCTGACCCGGGCGATCCGTACGGCCGATATCGCCCTCTACACGGCCAAGCGCTCCTGGATCCCGGTCCAGCGCAGCTGGCGGCTCAACGAGCGCCACTACGGCGACCTGACCGGCAAGAACAAGAAGGAGACCGCCGAGCAGTTCGGCGCGCAGCAGGTGAAGCTCTGGCGGCGCAGTTACGACGTGCCGCCGCCCCCGCTGCCCGAGGGCGACGCGCGATCGAGCACGCTCGACCCGCGCTATCGCGACGTGCCGCGCGAGTTCATCCCGGCGACCGAATGTCTGAAGGACGTCGTGGCGAGGGTCACGCCGTATTTCAGAGAGGTGATCGTCGAGGACCTGCGCAAGGAATCCGTGCGCGGCGGCGGGGTCATCGTGGTCGCCCACGGCAACTCGATTCGCGCGCTGCGCATGGTCCTCCAGCACATCGCCGAGGACGAGATCACCGCGCTCGAGATCCCGACCGGCATCCCCTACCGCGTGCGGCTCGACGACGAACTGAACGTCCTCGAGGCTAACTATCTCGGCGACCCCGCGGCCGCGGCGGCGGCGGCCGAAGCCGTCGCACGCCAGGCCGGCTGAGTTACAGCGCTTCGGGACCTCGTTCGTTGGTGCGCACGCGCACCACGCGCTCGATGTCGGTGACCCACACCTTGCCGTCACCAACGGTGTCGGTGCGCGCGGCAGTAACGATCGCGTCGAGCACGCTCTCGACCTGCTCGTCGGTGCACGCGATCTCGATGCGAATCTTGTCCACGAAGTCGAACTCGTACTCGCGTCCGCGGTAGATCTCGATGTGTCCGCCCTGGCGCCCGAACCCTCGAACCTGGCTCACGGTCATACCCGTCACGCCAACCGCCTGGACCGCAACTTTGACCTCGTCAAGTTTGAATGGCTTCACTACTGCTGTCACTAATTTCATCATCTACTCCTTAGACGTTGTCGCTGTGCGTGTGGCTGGGGGTCCCCACGGGCTCACCAAAGGTCGGCTCCGGGAAGGCTTCTTCCTCGTGAATGGCGAGGTCACCGATGGCCAAGACTTCTTCGGTTTCACGGAGACCACCTAACACGAACTTCACGATATAGAAGACCACGGCGGTGCCCACCGCGGTGTAGCCAATGATCCACAGAGCGGCGAGGAACTGTTCCCACAGCTGATGGAACGAATGGGTGAAGAACCATCCACCGACCGAGAACCCTCCCGCTCCCTTGTAGTGCGCTCCCGGCACACCGTACTGGGTCATGCTCGGGTCGGCCAATATACCCACCAGCAGACCACCGATGAGTCCGGCGAAACCGTGGGTGTACACGACGCCCATCGCGTCGTCGACCTTGGAGAAGGGGCGAACCTTCGACAGGTAGTTCCAGGCGATCCAGACGAGCGTCGAGGAGATGAGGCCGACGCAGATGGCGCCGACGCCGTTCACCCAGCCCGCACTGGGTGTGATCGCGACCAGTCCGCAGAGCATTCCGTTGATCGCGCCGAGGAACGTCGCCTTCTTCTGTCTCGAGAAGAACATGTCCATCACCAGCCAGGTGAGGACACCGACCGCCGTGGCGACGTTGGTGTTGAGCACGGCGCTCGCCGCGTCGGCGCCCGCGTAGAACGGGTCACCACCGTTGAAGCCGTTCCAGCCGAGCCAGAGGATGCCGGCGCCGACCGCCACCATCATCAGGTTGCTCGGGAAGGCGTTCTCCCGGTCCTGCCAGCGCCGCGGTCCGAGGATGGCCGCGCCGACGAAGGCGGCGACGCCGGCGCTCAGGTGGATGACGTAACCACCCGAGTAGTCAACGGCACCCTTCTGGGAGAAGAACCCGCCGCCCCAGAGCAGCGCCGCGTTGACGCAGTAGATCATCGTGATCCACAGCGGCACGATGAGGAGCCACGCCTTGAACTTGAGTCGTCCGACGAGGCCACCGAGGAAGAGCAGCGGCGTGATCGCGGCGAACACGAACTGGAAGTAGGCGAGCGTGGCGGTCGAGAAGTGGAAGGGGATCAGCGTGTTCGCTCCCGACACCGCCTGTCCTTGCTCTGAGCCCGAGGTCGCCAGCGGAGTGAAGTGGCCAATGAACCCGCTCCAGAACGATCCCGTGGGACCGAAGTGCGAGAGCGGACCGAATGCCAGGTTGTAGCCCCAGAGCATCCACACGACGAGCGTCGCGGAGAAGCCCGCGAAGACCATGAGCATCGTGTTGACGATCCATTTCTTGCGCACGAGGCCGCCGTAGAGCACGGCGAGACCGGGCAGACTCATGAGCCCCACCAGTGTGGCCGCCGTGAGCTGCCACGTGTTGTCCGCTGGATTCAACCAACTCGGATAGGGGATGTTCGCTGCAAAGTGCACGTCCACTCCTTTGATTACTAGGAGAGGGCGCCGTTGACCTCAGTCTGATGGCACCAGTGTTTCAACCGAGGATTTCGTCATCGTTAGCGACGTGTTTCCAGAATATGAACTACAACGCTGCTTCGTCGTTGCCCGCACCGGCCGGACCAACCGGGGCGAGCAGCGAACGCTCGACCACTTGAGAGATGTCGAGCACCGACACGTCATCGCCGCGACCGTTGGCCTTGACGGCGTCGTCGAGCATGATCATGCAGAAAGGACAGGCCGTCGAAACGACGTCGGCACCGGTGCCGAGCGCCTCGTCGGCGCGCTCCATGTTCACGCGCTTGCCGATGTTCTCTTCCATCCACATACGCGCGCCGCCGGCGCCGCAGCAGAAGCCCTTCTCGCGACAGCGTCCCATCTCGATCTGCGTGACGCCGGGAATCGCGTCGAGCACGCTACGCGGCTCGTCGAAGATCCGGTTGTGGCGACCGAGGTAGCACGGATCGTGGTAGGTGACCGTGCCGTTGTAGGCGACACCCGGCACCAGTCGGCCCGAAGCGACGAGGTGACTGAGCAGCTGGGCGTGATGGATCATCTCGTAGTTGCCGCCCAGGTCCGGGTACTCGTTCTTCATCGTGTTAAAGCAGTGCGGGCAACTGGCGACGATCTTCTTCGCGCCCACCTCGTTCAACGTCGCGATGTTGGCCTTGGCCATCTCCTGGAAGAGGTACTCGTTGCCCATGCGCCGCGCGGGGTCACCGGTGCACGATTCGCGCGGTCCGAGGATGGCGAAGCTCACGCCGGCGCGGTGCAGCATCCGCGCCGTCGACTCGACCTGCTTGCGGCCACGCTCGTCGAGCGAACCGGCACAGCCCACCCAGTAGAGGTACTCGATGTCGTCGGGAATCGGTCCGTCGACGATCGGCACCTCGAAGTCGAGTGCCGAGAGCCACTCGGTGCGCTTGGAGGCACCGAGGCCCCACGGGTCGCCTTGATTCTCTAGATTCCTCAACAAGAGACCCGCCTCGGAGGGAAAGCGCGACTCCATCAGCACCTCGAAGCGGCGCATGTCGATGATCGCGTCGACGTGTTCGATGTCGACGGGGCACTGTTCGACGCAGCTGCCGCACGTGGTGCAGGACCACAGGACGTCGGGGTCAATCGTCGTGGGCACCAGCGTCGCGACGTCGCCACCGCCCTCGCCGGAAAGGAGCCGATCGGCCGAGGCGAACATGTTGTCGCGAAGCCCCATGATGAGGAGCTTCGGGCTGAGCGGCTTGCCGGTCGTCCACGCCGGACAGACCGACTGGCAGCGCCCACACTCAGTGCACGTGGAGAAGTCCAACATCTGCTTCCAGGTGAAGTCCTCCATCTTGCCGACGCCGAAGACCGTGTCCTCGGTGACGTTCTCCATGTCCATGTCGGGGGTCTTGTCGAGCCCCCCGAGGGCGCGCGGGCGACGTGAGAAGGCAATGTTGACCGGTGCGAGGAAGATGTGGAGGTGCTTGGAGTAGGAGACGAAGACGAGGAACCCGGCGATGACGCCGACGTTCGCCAACACGAAGACCGCCTCGAGCACGCTGTTGACACCGGCGCCGAGTGGGTGCAGCCAACTGGCGACGATCTTGCTCGCGAAGGCCCACGACGAATGGCCGAAGGGGAAGTGCCCGGTGTTCACCTGGGCCCCTCGGTACAAGAGCAGCGTGATGATGACCATAGAGATCATGAAGAGCACCAGCCACGCGGCACCCAGGTGGCTGCCGTAGAAACGACTGGATCGGTCCCTTCGTGACGGTGCGTTCTTCACACGGATGATCGTGAACACGACGAGCGAAACGAGCACTGCGGTCGCGAAGAAGTCCTCGACGAAAGCGAGCCAGTTGTCCGTGCCGATGAGCGGGATGTGGAAGTTGCGCGAGAACAGCGATCCGTAGGCCTCCAGAATCGTCGTCATGAGGACGGTGAAGCCCCACATGGTGAAGAAGTGGGCGAGTCCCGGGACGGTCCATCGCAAGAGCTTGCGCTGGCCCATGACCTCGACCGCCTCGACTTCACTGACCTTGCGGACCCCTTGCCAACGGCGCGGTGCAGTCTGGCCACTACGCACCAGACGCGACAACCAGAAGAACCGTCGCCCGGCGACGACAAAACAAAGGACCGTGATCGCCAGACCGATGATGATTCGAGCTAACACCGCTCACTCCCCTTCTGTGTTTGACCGCGCGGCGTCGTAACTACTTCTTCTTGAAATTCTCGGAGTACCGACTCGGGGTCGGCCCACGCTGACCGCGATACTTGGATCCGAGGCCCGATGATCCGTAGGGTCGGTCCGCAGGTGTCGTCATCTCGAAGAAGCTGATCTGGCCGATCTTCATTCCCGGGTACAAGGTGATGGGAAGGTTCGCGACGTTCGACAACTCCAGTGTGAGGTGACCGTCCCAGCCCGCGTCAACGAAGCCAGCCGTCGAATGGATGAGGAGTCCCAGGCGGCCCAAGGAACTCTTGCCCTCGAGACGCGCGACGAGGTCGTCGGGGATGGCGACGCGCTCGACGGTCGAACCGAGCAAGAACTCGCCAGGGTGCAGGATCATGGGATCGGAGGGCCCCACGTCGATGAGTTCGGTGAGGTCTTCTTGCGCTTCGCGCACGTCGATGACCCGCTGGGAGTGATTGCGAAA
>DAIOEY010000056.1:0-1620 GCA_036745995.1 Acidimicrobiales bacterium
CGGGCGGCGTTGCCGTCGCGCGTGAAGAGGGCGACGCCGTTGCCGTAGGGATTGGCGTTGATCATGCGCACGGCCTCGGCGTAGGTGGCGACGCGGGCGACGCCCAGCACCGGGCCGAAGATCTCGTCGTCGTAGGCCTTGGTACCCGGGCGCACGCCGTCGAGCAGGCAGGGTCCCACGAAGAAGCCGGGTCGATCCGCCAGCTTGGTGCCGTCACGCACGACAGTGATGGCGTCGTCCGCGGCGCTGGTCACGTAGCTGACGACGCGGTCTCGGTGCTCCCTCGTGATCAGCGGACCGAAGTCACTCTTGGGATCGTCGCCGGCGCCGACGTGCAATCGATCGAGTCGTTCGCAAATCTTCGCGACGAGTGGATCGGCGACGTCGCCGACCGCCACCACCACGCTGATGGCCATGCACCGCTCGCCGGCCGAGCCGAAGCCGGCGTTGATCGCGGCGTCGGCCGCGATGTCGAGGTCGGCGTCGGGCAGCACGACCATGTGGTTCTTCGCGCCACCCAGTGCCTGGACTCTCTTCCCGTTGGCGGTACCGGTCTGATAGACGTGACGCGCGACCGGCGTCGAACCGACGAAGCTGATCGCGTCGACACCGGGGTGATCGAGGAGTAGTTGCACGGTCGTGGCGTTGCCGTGCAACACGCTCATCACGCCCGCGGGCAGTCCCGCTTCGATCAGCAGTTCCGCGAGGCGCACCGACACCGACGGGTCGCGCTCGGACGGCTTGAGAATGACGACGTTCCCACTGGCGAGGGCGTTGGAGGTCATCCACAGCGGGACCATGACGGGAAAGTTGAAGGGCGTGACCGCGACGACGACGCCGACCGGCTCGCGCACCGAGTGCACGTCAACGCCGTCGGCGACCTGACTCGAGAAGTCGCCCTTCAGGTGCTCGGTCAGTCCACAGGCGTACTCGACGTTCTCGAGCCCTCGCGCCAATTCTCCCTTGGCGTCGGCGATCGTCTTTCCGTGTTCGCTGGTGATCAGTGCGGCGAGTTCGTCCGCGTGCTCGACGAGCAGTTGGCGAAAGGTGAAGAGGATGTTCGTGCGCTGGGAGAGCGACGAAGCGCGCCACGTCGTCAACGCCACTCGAGCGTTCTCGATGACCTGGTCGATCAGCGCGGCGTCGGCGATGGGTACCTCGGCGATGACCTCGCCCGTGGCGGGGTTGAAGGCGTCGATGGACCCTGTTCCCGTGAGCTTCTTTCCGTCGACGAAATGGGGAATTGTCCGCATATCAGCCTCTTTCTACTCCGTCAATCTACCGGCTGACGTGGGCGACGACGTTAGGGTTGCTCCGTGAGTAGCACCGAACCATCTCGAGCGTTGCGCGACGCCGCCGCGGTCGAGCCGCTGTCACCTGGACGCTTCAGCGTCGAGCTGTCCGAGTACTACACCATCGTCGGGCATCCCAACGGGGGGTACTTGCAGACGGTGATGGCGAGCGGCGCTCTCGCGGGCGCCGCCGAAGCCGGTTCGCGCCACGTGCACGCGACCGCGGTCACGACGAACTACATGGGTGGGCCCGCGGTCGGTCCCGCCGAGCTGCGAACCGACGTGCGACGGGTGGGTCGTGGCGTCTCGTTCGTCCACGTGACGATGC
>DAIOEY010000056.1:1720-10606 GCA_036745995.1 Acidimicrobiales bacterium
GCCGACGGACTCGTGGATGAACGATGCGAGCTCTTTGACGATCGCGACGAGCTGGTCGCCTCGTCGAGCCAGCTCGCGATGGTGCGGTTCCCCGGTGGTCATTGAGCGGTCGTGACGAGAGAACCTCACCTCCAAGATGACGGTTCACTGTTCATTCGATCACGGCTGACGATTCCCGGCGACGAGGTCGAGCTGCGCGTCACGACGTCGGGCGGCCCGGGCGGCCAACACGCGAACCGATCACTCACGCGGGTCGTGGCGACCTTTCACGTTGGCGCGTCCGAAGCCCTCAGTGACGCCGAACGATCGTTACTGCAAGAGCGATACGGATCGGCGGTGCGCTCGAGCGCGAGTCGGTTCCGGTCCCAGTCGCAGAACCGCAAGGCCGCGCTCGACCAGCTCGCTCGACGCATTGGCGACGCGGTCATTCTCCAAGCTCCTCGTCGAGCGACCCGCCCGACGAAGGCGTCGAAGGTTCGTCGCGTCGACGAGAAGAAGGCGAGGGGGCGCGTCAAGCAGCAGCGTCGACAACGAGACGACGACTAGACCAGCGTCTTCAAGTGCCGCGAAATCGCCGCGAGCGCACCGACCATCGTCGCGTTGAGCCCCTCGTCGAAGTCCTCTTGGGGGCCACGCAGCGGCGTGAGCGAGGCGTAGCCCGCCGCGATCAACGCGCCGTCGTCGTCGGCAGCCTCGTCACTGACGTCGCCGAGTTGGGGAGTCGCCGAGCCGACCCGCATCGGCAACTCGCCCTCTTCGCCCAGCGGTTCGCCACCGGCCTTCGGTCCGGCGTCCTTGATGAGTCCAGCGTTGGAAATGTGGCCGCGCCGAACGCCCTTCAGTTCACTCGCGGGCAGGTTCGGGACGTTCAGATTGAGCAGCGTGCGCGCCGGCGCCATCATGAGTTCCTGCAGCACCTCGATGGCCACGGCACCGGCGGTGTCGTAGTGGACGTTGTCGCCCCACTGGACCGAGACGGCGAGACCCGAAAGACCGAGCTGGGCACCCGTGAGAATGGCGCCGATGGTTCCCGAGTGTAAGACGCTGCGCCCGACGTTCGCCCCGGCGTTGATGCCCGAGAGGATCATGTCGGGTTGAAAGTTGAAACTGCCGAGCGCGCCCAGGATGGCGCAGAGCGCGGGCGGTGCCTCGAGCGCGTAAGCGGGGATCGATTCGGCGCCCACGATGGTGTGGCGCCGATAGGAGACCATCGGGTGGTCGAACACGTCCCCGACCGCCGACGACATACCCGAGTGATTCTTCGAGGGAGCGACGATCAGAGCCTCGCGGACCTCGCCTTCGGGGCATTCACTTATCCAGTGGGCCACTTTTCGCGCCAGTACCGCGATGCCCGGGGCACCGACGCCGTCGTCGTTCGTGATCAGAATACGCATACAGCGTACGATAACTGTCGTAGGTTACAAGGCAGTGAAAACAAGGAAAGAACACTGATGCTCCCCTCCGGTGAACAGATTGCCATCGCGCACGGCGACCAGCGTGCGGTCGTCACCGAGGTCGGCGCCACACTGCGCACCTTCGTGAAGGGCGGGGTCGCCGTCGTCGAGGGATTCGCCGGCGAAGAGGTCCCGACCGGCGCCCGCGGCCAGCTGCTCTACCCGTGGCCCAATCGAATCGGTGACGGCGCCTGGACGTTCTCGGATCGGACGGCCAAGCCCCAGATCGACGACGTCGAGCAGTCCACGGCCATCCACGGTGTCGTCCGGTGGCGTCCCTTTCGCATCGAGGCCGTGAACCAGAACCGCTGTGTGCTGGCGCTGCTGTTGCATCCGACGCCGGACTACCCGTTTCTCAGCGAGATCGAGGTCGCCTACCACCTCGGCTCGCTCGGTCTCACCGTCACCACGACCGTGACCAATCGCGACGAAGTGCCGATTCCCTTCGGACTTGGATTCCATCCGTACCTCGCCGTCACGACGCCGACGATCGAGGGGACCGAACTGCAGGTCCCCGCCAAGGCGTACGTCGCCACCAACGAACGCCAGTTGCCGACGGGCGAGATCCTGCCCATCGCGGGGGGTCCGCTCGACTTCACCAGGGCCAAATCGGTCAACGGGCACGAACTCGACGTGACCTACGCCGAACTCGTCCGAGACGATCAGGGACTCGCGAGCGTGAGCGTGCGTGACAGCACCGGCGCCGCGGTCGAACTGAGTATGGATCGCAACTTCCCCTACGTGCAGGTCTACACCGGCGACAAGCTCGAAAAGGGCCGACGGCGCACCGCCGTCGCGGTCGAGCCCATGACCTGCCCACCCGACGCCCTGCGCAGTGGCAAGGACATCGTGGTGCTCGAACCCGGTCAGCACTGGGCCGGATCGTGGCGCCTGCGGCGACGCGAACCGTGAGCGCGCGCGTTGTCTTGGTCACCGGGTCGACGAGCGGCATCGGCGAAGCGACCGCCCGTCGATTCGCCGCGCTCGGCGACACCGTCGTCTTCAACTCGGCGAGGAGCGTGGAAGCCGGTGACCGGCTCTGCGCCGCGACCCCGGGCTCGCACTACGTGCGCGCCGATATCTCCAATGCCGACGATTGCGAACGACTCGTTCGCGAGGTCCTGGAAAAGTGCGGTCGTCTCGACGTGTTGGTAAACAACGCGGGCACGACCAAGGTCATTGCCCACCGCGACCTCGCGGCGGCGAGCCTCGAGGTGTGGCGAGAGATCTTCGAAGTGAACGTCTTTGGCACCTGGTCGCTCTCGGTCGCGGCCATGGACGCACTTCGCGAGGCCCACGGCACGATCGTCAACGTGAGCTCGATGGCGGGTATCCGTCCGACGGGTTCGTCGATTCCCTACGCCGCCTCGAAGGCCGCGCTCAACCACATGACGGCGTTGCTCGCCAAGGTCGTGGGGCCCGAGGTGCGGGTGAACGCGGTCGCGCCGGGACTGGTGGACACACCCTGGACCTCCGAGTGGGACGTGGTGCGCGGTTTTGTGACCTCCGTCGCCCCGTTAAAGCGCAGTGGCACTCCCGACGACGTCGCCGACGTCATCGTCGCGCTGGCTTCGACGCCCTACGTCACCGGCCAGGTGATCGTGGTCGACGGTGGGCTCAGTCTGTCAACGTGACGGGCCTCGCGGGCGGCACCGCGAGGCGCACGGCCGACGACAGCACCGTCGCGGCCGGACGAACGACGAGTCGATTGACGACGGGTTTGGACGCGACACCCAGGAGTTCGAGGGCCCACGGTTCCATCAGCGCGTAGGCGGCGTCGACGATGAGCCGGTAGGCGGCGCGCTGGTGGACGCCCTCGACGACGCCCTTGGCGACGAAGTCGCGCGCGACCACTCCGGCACCACTGAGCCGTAATTCCGGACGAAAGGCCTCGAGGGCAAGGTTGAGCTCCTCGACGGTGGTCGGCGGATCGACGACGCCCATGTCGCGCGCGGTCACGGCGACCTCTCGCACGTACTGATCGGCGTCAACGCTCGTCAGGCGCCGTTGGCCGTAGCGCTGATAGGAGGTGAGGAACATCGACGAACCCGCGCAGTGCACCCAGCGAAGTAGATGCGGGTCGTTCGCGTAGTAGGCAACGCCGTCGTCAGCGACGCCGCGCACCCCTTCGTGGATCGCGAGAACCCGTTCAATGGCGGCGTAGGCGCTCGACCTTGATCCGAAGGACGTCGCACCGATGAAGTTCGCGGTTTGCAGCACTCGTCCCAGGGGGTCTTGCTGGTACCGCGAATGGTCGGCGACGCCAGCCATGGTGTGTGGATGGAGCATCTCGAAGAACAACGAGGCGACCCCACCGATCATCATCGGCGGTAGGTCTCCGTGCACGAGACGCGCCACGCCGTCCACCGGCAGGTACGCCTCGGCCGGATCGTTGCACGCCGGCGGCGGTTCGTGCGACAGACCCGCCGCTTCACGGATGCCACGATTGATTCGCTTGCGTAGTCGAAGGGGCACCGCGGCGACCCAGTTGGCAATGCTCATGACAACCTCTTCCCAGAGTCCGCGGCCATTTTACGTTGTTCTTCTTTTCTTTTGACCGGCACTCTGCGACACTGGTTGCGTGGGAGCCGTCAAGCCAATGCGTCGAACGACGACCGATACCGATGTTCTGACCGAAGAAGCGGTCGAGACCCAGCGTCCCTGGAACGTGGTCGTGTGGAACGACCCCGTGACGCCGATGTCCGTCGTGGTCGTGATCTTCAAGAAGATCTTCGGCTATTCCAACAACAAAGCCACGCAGCTCATGATGACGGTGCACCACGAGGGCCGGGCGATCGTATGGTCGGGACTGCGTGAACGCGCGGAAACCTACTGCGTGAAGCTGCAGGTCGCCGGACTGCAGAGCACGATCGAGCAAGAGCAGTAGTGGTCGGGCGACATCGACTGTTCGTGCGCCGTCGTGACGGTCGCGTGGAAGTGCGCCTCAACGATATGGGTCGTTCGGTCGTGCGCGAGGCCTTCGGTCACGTGGTCGCCGCCGAGCGCGATTCCGAGCACGAGTGGCACCCCGGCCTTAATCCACCCATCGACCCCGGCAACGACCAGGACGATCCGCTCGCGACGCTGTCCCGTCAGAACGATATCTCCACGAACGCCGAACTGGCGGTGATGACGCTCAATGAGGAGTTCCTCAACGACGCCGAAGCGTGGGCGTGGCTCAGCACGCTCCAGGTGGCGCTTCGCTCGACGGCGATCGCGAATGGTCTCTTGAGCGACGAGAAGCTGGCCTCGTGTGACGAGGAGTTGCTCCACTTCGTCAACACGCTGCAACGGCTCCTCTTCGAACTGGCCGAGTGCTTCTGACCCGCGCCGCCGACGGTGTCATTACGCCAGCGACGGCCGGTGGTAATTGGTGAAACTCGATCGCAGCGTGAACCCAGCACGGACGTAGACGCGCTGGGCCGAGGTGTTGTCGTGCGCCACGCCGAGACCCAACCAGGCAACGTCGCGCTCGCACGCCGCGTGCACGACACCGCGAACCAGCGCGAGGGCATGACCCTGCCCGCGCGCGTCGATAAGCGTGGCGACCGAACTGAGGACGTGCCAGCCAGACTCCCATCGCACGAGCGCGCCGACGCAGACGAGTCGGTCGGTCGCGTCGCGACGTCCGAACCAGTCGACGATCTCCGTGTCGCCGGGCCAGACGGCCGAGTGGGGTGCGTGGGTTCGAAGCAGCCGGGCGACGGTGTCGTCGTCGTGCAGGACCTCGACGCTCGAGCCGCCGCTCGACGGTTCGCTCGCTCGGGTGTAGAAGTCCCATTCGTCGTACTTGACCAGATCGCCCAGTCGCTCTCCGAAGGTCGCGCCACTGACGAGACATAGCGACCAGTGCGGATCAAGCGGTGGTCGGGGCCCGAAGAGGACGCCCGTACCGTCGCCGTCAGAGAGGCTCAGCGACAGCGAGTCATCGGTACGTTCGGCGCGTACGAAGCGCGACGGGGCGAGGAAGAAGGCCGCGGCGCTGGCGACGCCGAGGATCTCATTCGACCAGGCGAGCGCTTCTGCGTGGTTGGTCGTCGACTGGTAGGACACGACCCACGACAGTACAGGCCACTTGAGGGCGCGAACACTCCTCTGGTGGGGATGTCGCCGCGTCGATACGAACGCCAGCGCGAACGCCGTGAAACACGGGGTGACGCATGCCTCAATTGAAACCACCGTAGGCTCTTCACCATGACAAATTTGCGGCGATACCGTTTTCACTTGACTTCACTGGCCCTGGTGACCACCCTCTTGAGCGCGGCCATGCCGCTCGGAGCAGGCGCGTCCACGAGCCCCACCGCCAAATCCGTGATCAAGTCGACCACAACGGCGCTCTCCAAAGTGTCCGGCGTGCACATCGTCGTCACCTCGAGATCGGGAGCGGTCAACAGCACGGTCGTGGTCGACATCGGCAAGTCAACCGGGGTCGAGACCGTCTCGTCGGGACTCAAGAAGGTCACGATCACGGTCACGCCGAGCTTCGCGTACCTGAGCGGAACCGCGTCGGGTCTGTCGAGCATCATGGGACTGACCGCCGCACAGATAAAGAAGGTCGGGAGCAATTCGATCTCGATGGCCGTGGGCACCACGCCCTTCACCAACTTCCAGAAGAACCTCACCTCTCCGGTGCTGCTCGGAATGCTCCCCGCGAGCAAGGGCACCACTCTGAAGGCGGGTACCCACAACAGCAAGAAGGACTATCAGCTCAGCTGGACCACGAAGGCCAGCGGTACGACACCACTCACCAAGAGTGTGCTCGTCATCGCGTCGGACAAGACGTCACTGCCGATAAAGGAGACCATCGCGAGTTCGAGCGGTGGAGGTACGACGACCTTTTCCAAGTGGGGTGAAACGGTCAAGGTGCAGGTGCCCGGTGTTTCGTCGATCGTGACGTACAAGAAGGTCTTCGGCTAGAGACGAAGCTCCTCAGTCGACGGTCGCCGCCACCAATTCGGGGGTTCGGACCATTGCCGTGAACGACAGTTTGTCCGCCGGCGCGGGTCGACTGATGTAGTAGCCCTGGGCGAGGTCGCAACCGAGATCGCTCAGCAGGTCGAGCGTCTCGAGGTCTTCGATACCTTCGGCCACGACGCGCAGACCCATCTCGTGGCCGAGGTTGATCGTCGCGCGAACGAGCTCGAGATCCCGGCCGCCACCATCTTTCGCCAGCTTTTCGATGAAGAGTCGGTCGAGCTTCAACTCGCCCACGGCGAGACTGCTCAGGTAGGCGAGTGAGGTGAACCCGGCGCCGAAGTCGTCGATGGACACCACGATGCCCATGTCACGCAGGCGTTGGATGACCCGCTGGGACTTGGCGAAGTCGTCGATGATCGTGGTCTCGGTGATCTCGATCACCAGGTCGTACGCGGGCAGCTCGTGGCGCGCGAGCAACTCCTCGACCAGTTCGACGAATCCGTTCTCCAGCAGATTCGACGTCGAGATGTTCACCGACACCGCCAGTTCCGTGCCATTCACTCGCCACTGCGCGCACTGTCCGATGGCCTCGTCGAGGACCCAGGCGGTCAGCGGGCGCATGAGGCCGGCCTCTTCGGCGAGGGGGAGGAACTGGAGCGGCGGCACGAGACCCAGCGTGGGGTGCGGCCAGCGGATGAGGGCTTCGACGGCCAGTATCTCACCGGTGCGCAGGTCCAGTTGTGGCTGGTAGTGAAGGACGAAGTTGCCGCGGTCGATCGCTTCACGCAGCTCGTCGAGCAGTTTGGGCTGGTCCACACCTCCGTCGAGGGACTCGTCGAAGAACACGTACTCCAATTGGGAGAGCTTCGCGCGGTACATCGCCACGTCGGCGCACCAGAGCAGGCTCGTTCCATTCGTGGCGTTCGCGGGCACCATCGCGATCCCGATGCTGGCACCGACCGAGGCGCTGATCCTTTGGAGCTCGAACGGCACTTTGATCTCGGCTTGGATACGCTGGGCGACCGCCTCGGCGTCGTGCGCGTCGGCGTCCATCAAGACAACCGCCAATTCGTCGCCTCCGAGGCGAACGACCGATCCGGACGTTCCGACGGCCTTGACGAGGCGAGGGCCGATCTGTCGTAGCAGCTCGTCACCCGCAGGGTGACCGAACGAGTCGTTGATCTCCTTGAAGTGGTTGAGGTCGACGAAGAGGAAGGCGAGGTCGCGTACGGCGTCGGGGTCGTCCGCCTGGTCCGCGAAGAACGTGTCGAGAACGTGGGTGAGCTGACGGCGATTGCCGAGGCCGGTCAGTTCGTCGGTGTGGGCCTGACGGTGGCGCTCTTCGGTAAGAACGCGAAGCCGGTGGGCCGAGATCGCGAGTCGCACGCCAACCGTCAACAGGGTCGCGATCGACAGACCGATCGCCACGTTGCTGACGCCGTTCTGCGTGCCGACCACCAAGATCACCAGACTCGACGCGGCGGCGATTCCGGGTAGTGAGAATCCCGCGGTCTTTTCGGGCTGGAGGGGATCGAGGTGTCGGTTCGGCAGCCAGACCGACATCGAGATGAGCAGAATCGCGGTCGGCCACGCGATGGCGTTGAAATCCGATCCGAACTGGGTCGCGAGTTTGGACGTCTGGACCAGGTTGAAGGTGTCGCCAAAGACAATGACGGTCAGACCCCCGGCGAGGAAGTACCACGGCCGCGTCCCGCGGCCCGAGAGCAGCACGGTTCCGCCGATCACCAGCGAGAGCAGCAGCAGGTCGCCGATCGGGTAGGCGAGATTGGTCGCGGTTGCCAGCGCACTGCCGCCGGTCAGCGTCTGGATGCTGCCAAAGGCGAAGGCTGCGCAGAGCGCCGCGGCGCCGAGACCGGCGACGACGCCGTCGAGCCAGTTCGGGCGGGCCTTGCGCCCCAGGGCCTTTTGGAGCAGTTGGACCGTGGCGATGTACGCGAGTGGGTAGAACAGCAGGTAGAACAGGTCGGCCGCCGACGGGGTCGGGGGCGTCGCGCCGCCAATGGATTCGACGTTCAAGAAGAAGTCGCCGATCGCCCAGGACAGGAGACCGAATCCAAGAACGAGCGGTGCGGCGCGACCAGCCTGGCGCGCGACCCCGCGCGCGATGCACAGTCCCGACGCCACGATCTCGAAGGCGCAGACGGACCAACTGTCGAGCCATGCCCACTGCTGGTTCATGTCGCGCGACAGCACGGCGACGAGGTACACGACGAGCAGCGCGCCGAGCACGCCGTAGGCGGTCCACACCCGACGCGAGCGGCGCCTCGAGGTGGTTGAGGGAACGTCGACCTTGGTTGACAGATCGCTCAACTTCGCCGCAGCGAGGAGCTGCCGCTGGATGATGTCGACCTCATTGTGGACGCGACCACCGTGACGCCTCTCTTCGGTCAGGGGCGTCATAGGAAAAACCTCCGAGTTGTATCGCTTGAGTGATATAGGGCTTCCGACATAGGAGAAATCGTCTCAGGCCACCCTCAATTCTCCACCGCAGAAC
>DAIOEY010000057.1:0-1892 GCA_036745995.1 Acidimicrobiales bacterium
TGGCGAGCATGACGCTGATGATGGCCGAGGCGAGGTACTCGCGAACGGCCACGGCTCCACCGAGAGCCAGGAGAGCAATGACGTCCACGCCGAGTCGTCCGCGACGAATACTCGCGTACATCGACACCAACGACCTGACGATGCCGCTGCAGGCAACGATGACCCAGACGACGTCGCCCACTCGACCGACACCCAGCCAGTGGAGAACACCACCCGCACAAAGCGCGACGACGGCGAGACCAAGCGGCGCCAGCGTTCTCAGTCGCGCACCGAGCGGACGTGGTGGAGAGTTCGACGTGCCGGCCACGTTCTCGACACTACGCAAGAGACGAACAACGACCTAGAGCCAAAAGTCAGCAATCGACCTCGAAGCCGGGCCGATTGAGGTCGCGACTCTCAACGTCGAGCTAACGAAGATCTGGTCCAGACGCTCGAAACTCGCCGCGTCCGCAGGACTCCACTGCACTCACGGGCGACCTCCCAATCCAGCAATGGCCGAGGCTCACCCGGGCTTTGGAGGCGTGGAGGGAAGCGCCGGCGCGACAGGCTTCAACGGACTCGTCACCGACCTCGTGATCGAGATGCGACCAATGCCGACCTGAACGTCCACCGTGAGGTGAGGCGCCGCGGCCTGACTGGCCGCCGTCTTCAACGTGCTCGGAATGACGCTAAAGGGGCCAGTAGGTCGTCCGTTGTCGTAGAAGAACGGGTACGACACCGATCCGATGCCGACGTGCGTCTTCAAATTCACGATGGCGTTGGACGGCACCTCGATCGTCAAGGCCCCGACACCCACCGACGCACTCACCGCATAGCCACGCGAAGGAAAGCTCACGGCGCGCAAGTCAACGGTGGCCGCACCGAACTCGGTTCGGTACTGGTGTTGGACCTGGGTCAGCGACGTGGGCTGCCAGACGCGAACACCGCTGCCGCCGCTCAACGGGACACCGGTGAAGCCGAGAACGCCGAGGAAGACGCCACTCACGAGAATGAGTGTGCTCACGATCATGAGGAAGAAGGTCGCCACCACGCGAGCGAAGGAAAGTTGGCGGGCGGGCGCTCGAAGTCCGACAATCGCAAGAGCGATCAAGAACAAGAACCACACGACCGGAAGGCTTGCGCCGAATCGGTGGTGCCCATGCACGACGGTCACGGCGATGAGTCCCAGCACGACGACGCCCGCGATCAGTGCGTAGTAGAGCCAGCGAGACTTCGACGAAGGCAGCCTGGTGCGTACACCCTCGGGCGGGGCGTCGATCGAGGACCTCGGGATGAGGACCCACATCGCGAGATAGACGGCCGCACCCAGTCCCCAGAGGAACGTGAGCACGACGAAACCCACGCGCACGAGGTTGGCGTCAATGTTGAATCGCTCAGCAATACCACCGGCGACCCCGCCGACAACGTGCTGGCTGGAGCTTCGATGCAGACCGGTCTCTCGCGGGTGCGGACTCGAGTCCGGGCTCGGGCTTGACAGTTCGGGCGTTTCCTGGTTCTCATCCATGATTCCAATGTAGGAGTCGAGCGATCTGTAGGACATTGGGAGAAACCCTGACGGCGAGGGTTCCTCACAGGGTTTCCCCTAGGTTCGCGCGCGCTCTCTCCGTGCAAGAATTCATGGAGAGATCACGAACGACGACGGTCTGGGAAACGGAGGTTCCACGATGCCGGTCACGACCGCGAGCAAACCAATCCTTGGCGTCCCGCAACTACCGCTTCGCCGCTCAAGTTCGGGGAACGTACTTGGTGGTGTGTGTTCGGGCCTCGCCGTCCGCCTCGGCGTGCGCGATCGAACGATTCGCATCATGTTCAGCGTTGGCGCGCTGTTCTTCGGATTCGGTCTGCTCTTGTACGTCGCCGTGTGGCTCTTCCTCACGAGGTCGGGTGAAGAC
>DAIOEY010000057.1:1992-4901 GCA_036745995.1 Acidimicrobiales bacterium
GTGGTTGTCGGCCTGCAGATCCTGAACAAGATTGGCGGTATCTGGGGTGCAGCCGTGCCGGCACTCTTGGGAGCTGTCGTCCTGCTCGTCGGCCTGCTCGTGCTCCTCGCTCCCTGGTGGCTCCAGAACGTAAGGGACCTGTCGAGTGAGCGTCGCGAGCGCGTGCGCATCGAAGAACGCGCGTCAATGGTGGCGCACATCCACGACTCGGTGCTACAAACGCTCACGCTCATCGAGCGCGCGGCCTCCAGTGAGAGCGACGTAATACGTTTGGCGAGGGCGCAGGAGCGTGAACTGCGCCAGTGGCTCTTCAATCCCGACTCCATTGGCACGTCCGCGCCAACGGACGGCTCCTTCGCCACGCTGTTGGGGGCGCTCGAGAACGACGTTGAGAACGACTACGGCGTCAAGGTGCAGCTCGTCGTCGTCGGCGACTGTCCGAGCGACGAGAAGACGCGGCTGCTCGTCGCGGCGGGCCGCGAGGCGGCGATCAATGCCGCCAAGTGGTCGACGGCGTCGACCGTCTCGATCTTCGGTGAGGTCGAACCCTCAAAGGTTTCACTCTTCGTACGCGACACCGGCAACGGTTTCGATCCCGACGCCGTGGCGAGCGACCGTCAAGGCATCGCACTCTCGATCAAGCAGCGTATGGCCCAGATCGGCGGAGCGACCACGATCCGAAGCACCCTCGGGCACGGAACCGAGGTCGAACTCGTGCTCCCCCGAGCAGCGGTCGGCCAGTGAGTCAGCCACGCGTCTTTCTCGTCGACGACCACGAACTGATTCGCTCGGGCATCCGTTCGGAACTCAGCGGGTCGGTGGACATCGTCGGCGAGGCGGATGAAGTCGGTGCCGCCATCGAGATGATCCTCGAGCGGACACCGGACGTCGTGCTGTTGGACGTGCACATGCCCGATGGTGGTGGCCTCGCGGTCCTCCAGGCCGTTGGGCACGCCGATGCCGCGACTCGATTCCTCGCGCTGTCGGTCTCTGACGCCTCGGAGGACGTGATCGCCCTCATCCGCGCGGGCGCGCGCGGCTACGTCACCAAGAACATCTCGGGACCCGACCTGATTGACGCCATCTACCGCATCGCCGCGGGCGACGTCGTCTTCTCACCTCGACTCGCGGGCTTCGTCCTCGACGCCTTCGCCAATCCCGACGGAAGCCCGGTGCGCATCGCCGATCTGGACCCCGAGCTCGATCAGCTCACGCCGCGCGAGCAACAGGTCCTTCGCCTCATCGCCCGCGGGTACTCGTACAAGGACATCGCGAGTGAACTCACGATCTCGATCAAGACCGTCGAGAGCCACGTGTCGTCGGTGCTGCGCAAGTTGCAACTTTCCAATCGCCATCAGCTCACGAACTGGGCCACCGAACGTCACTTGTTCTAGTGGCGGCGCACCGGCCCCTGGCCGAGCGCGACAGTGCTACCGCAGGTCGTCGTCGTTCGCCGCGTTGAGCCCACTCAGCGCCCAAGTACCATCGCTTCGTGCGCACCAACTCGACTGCGACCCCGCTCGGCGACGCACTCTCGGCCCGAGATGCGACGCGCATCGTCCTGACCTCGCAAGGGCTTCACGGCGCTCGACTCAGTGGTGGCGCCCACGGCCTGGTGCACCATCTTCGTGGCGTGCAGATCGACACGATCTCGGTCCTCGCCCGCTCGCACGAGCTCGTCGCCTACGCGCGCCTGGGCGCAATACCGCGCGCCAGGATCGAGCGGGCCTACTGGGGGCCAACGAGCGCGACGTTCGAGTACTGGTCCCACGCCGCCTGCGTCCTGCCGCTCGAGCTGTGGCCCGCCTTCGGCGCCGCGCGCCGAGCCCGCGCCGCGCGGGGCTTTCGCTGGCATCAACTCGTCGATCACCAACGCAGCTGCGCTGACGTGGTGGCCCGACTGCGCAACGAAGGCCCGTTGACGTCGAGGGAACTGGGCGGCGCCAAGAAGGGCGGTGAGTGGTGGGACTGGTCGGAGGTGAAGATCGCCGCCGAGTGGCTCCTCGACCTGGGTACGGTCGTCTGTCGCGAGCGACGCGGCTTTGAGCGCGTGTACGACCTCGCCGAACGGGCGATCCCTCCGTCGCTCCTGTCACGCGAACTCGACGACGAAGCCTGCACCCATGAACTCGTCGAATCAGCCGGCCGGGCGCTCGGCGTCGCGACGTGTGCCGACATCGCCGCCTACCACGGACTTCGCACGAACGACGTGCGCGCGATGATCGCGACGACGTCGCTTCGCCCGGTGCGCGTCGAGGGGTGGCGCGACGCGGCCTACCTCGCGCGTGGTGCTGAGGACGGCCTTCGACCAGGCCAGCGGTCTCGGACCACCCTGCTGTCGCCGTTCGACTCACTGCTGTGGGACCGCGCCCGCCTCGAGCGACTCTTCGGCTTCGCCTACCGCCTCGAGGCGTACGTGCCAGCGCCGAAACGAGTGACGGGCTACTTCGCCATGCCGGTCCTCGCGAAGGAACGCGTCGTCGGGCTCGTTGACCCCAAGCGCACGGGCACGACGCTGCACGCGCGACACGTCGTCGTGCACGACGCGCGCGCCGTGAACCAGATCGCGCTCGCCCTGCGCGAAGCCGCGACCTGGGTCGCGTGTGATCGAGTCGTCATTGAACGAGTCACGCCCGATGGGGCGTCCGGCGCGCTGCACGCCGCGTTGGCCTCATAGTTCTCTCGAGAGAGCAACCCGAACTTGCGAAGAAGCAGCGCCACCGCAGCACGAGCGCGTCAGAACTGTTTGCCCTTCTTCTTCTCGCTCAGCCCTCGCTCGAGGACGAGGCGAATCGTGTCGCTCATGGCGAGGCCCTGGTCATTACCCACCGTCGCCAAACGCTCCAGCAGTTCAACCGGTAGCCGGACGCTGATCACTCGACTCGACGAACTTCGACGGTTCGTCGAGG
>DAIOEY010000057.1:5001-10314 GCA_036745995.1 Acidimicrobiales bacterium
CTTCGCGTTCACCGGCGATACTGGCAACGGATGAGAGAGTCAACGAACGACGAGAGTGCCGCGACCGAAGGCGTGTCCAGCTCGCGCGTTGAGCAGTTCCTTCGATCCTTGGGACTCACCGACAGCGACGACGTCCGCGTCGACGCGGGAACGCGACTCGGTCGCGTCAGCATCGTGCACGGCGCCAACGCCGACGTCATCTGGTGTCGGGACGACGGGCGCGAAACCCTCTCCAATTGCCACTTCGCGACCAACTTGAATCAGCGGCCGGTGGCGGGCGACTGGGTGGCCCACTGTGACGACCACATCTCGAAAGTACTGCCGCGGCGCAGTGCCCTTCGTCGTCCCGACCCGAATCATCGCGACGTGCAGATCCTCGCCGCGAATCTCGACCTCGTCCTGCTCGTCGTGCCCATCGACCGCGGGCTCAACATCCGGATGCTCGAACGGTTCGCGGTGATGGCCTGGGACAGTGGCGCACGCCCCATCGTGGTCCTCACCAAGTCCGACGGTGCCGACGACGTCGCGGCGCTACGTGAGGAGACCCAGCTCTCAGTGCCGGGCGTCGACGTGCTGACGACCAGTTCACTGAGTGGCGTCGGCATCGACCGGCTACGCGAGCTGCTGCACGAGGGCGTGACCGCGGTGATGCTCGGTGCTTCGGGCGCGGGCAAGACGTCCCTGCTCAACGCGCTCGAGGGCACTGACGAGGTGACGCGAAGCGTCAGTCGAAGCGGCGAGGGGCGCCACGCGACCACGACGCGAAAGCTGTACCGCCTCACGTGTGGCGGCGTGCTGCTCGACATCCCCGGGCTGCGCCTCCTCGATCTCATGGTCGGCCAAGAGGGTGTCGACGAGACCTTCTCCGATATCAGCGCGCTCGCGCAAGACTGTCGTTTCGCCGACTGCGCTCACAACGGTGACGAGGGGTGCGCCGTTGAAGCGGCCGTGGTGAGCGGCGTTCTCTCTGCGCGCCGACTGGAGAACTGGCGACTCATCCAGTCCGAAATGGCCCATCAGGAGAGTCGTCGTGATCCCGAGGCGATGGCCGCCCAGCGTAAACGGTGGCGGGCGAACTCCAAGAATTCTCGCAAGCGCTAGACCCGGCCGAGAACCCGTAGTCTCACTCTCACGTAGACAAGGAGACGACCGTGCGGATTCTGATAGCTGGAGGTACCTCGTTCGTAGGTCGGGCCATTGCCTGGTCGGCGCTGCGCCAGGGTCACGAGGTGACCGTGATCAACCGAGGCATCACGCCCAACGATCTGCCCGAGAGTGTCGAGCGCCTGGTCGGCGATCGTCACGGTGACCTGTCGTCTCTCGCGAAGCGGTCCTTCGACGCGACCGTCGACACGGTGGCCTACCGACCGAGTGACGTGGTGGCGTTGGCCGACGCCCTCCACGGTCGCGGTGGGCACCACCTGCAGATCTCGTCAATCTCGGCCTACAGCGACCCACCGTTGCCCGACCTCGTCGAATCGTCGGCCGAGCTCTGGCCCGACACGGACCTCGACCTCGAAGGCCCCATCACCGGCGAGACCTACGGTCCACTGAAGGCGGCCTGTGAGCGAGCGGCCGGCGAGCTCTTCGGCGAACCGCTCACCATCGTTCGGCCCACGTTCGTCATCGGGGCCTTCGACGCGACGCTGCGCTTTCCCTATTGGGTCGAGCGTGTTCGTCGCGGCGGTGACGTCGCGGTCCCGGGACCACGAACGAACTTCATGCAGTACGTCGACGCGCGCGACCTCGCCGACTTCAGCGTCGGTCTGCTCGTCAACGCGGTGACCGGCGCCTTTCACGCGGCGGGCCCCACCCCGGCCGATTACTTCGTCGCGATGGTGGAACAAATTGCTCAGCACGTGGCGCCCGCGGGCACGACCATCCATGAGGTCGAGGCCCAACGCGTCATCAGTGCGGGTCTCGAGAGTAAATTCCCCCTCTGGTCAGGTGAGAAGAGTGAGAACGCCATGGCGGTCGACAACTCCCTCGCGATCGAGAACGGTTTGACGTTGCGCGAGCTCAACGACAGCGTTGACGAGGTCGCGGCGTGGTGGGCCGATCGCCCGTGGCCGAGTCGCTGGTTGACGAGCGACGAAGAGGCGCAACTCCTCTAGTTCGCCCTACCTTCGCGATTACCGGTCGCGTCAATGTCGACTAACGGCGCTCGATGAGGTCCATGTAGTCGTCTCGCCACAGGTCGAAGTACTCCTCAGGCAGCAGCACGGCGTGCGTGGGCTCGAGCGCCTCGACGAAATTGCGCTCGTGACTGACCGCCACGATGGTGCCCTTCCATTGGCGCATCATCTCCCCCAGCGCGTCCACGCTCGCGGGGTCGAGGTTGTTCGTGGGTTCGTCAAGCAACAAAAGATTGGCGTCCGACGCCGCGAGGATCGCCAGAGCGAGTTTGGCCCGTTCACCACCCGAGAGGGTCCCGGGCATCTGGTGCGCCGCTGACCCCTTGAGACCGAAGGCTCCCAGCAGCGAGCGTCGCTGCACCTCTGTCTGCACGGTGGCGTTCTCCAGGTGATCGAGCACCGACCGACTGAAGTCCAGCTGCTCGTGTTCCTGGGCGAAATAGCCAACGGTCACGTTGGCGCCGAACTTCACCATTCCCGCTGGCGTCGCCTGGGTCCCCGCGAGGCAGCGCAGTAGCGACGACTTGCCTGCTCCGTTCTTGCCGACGATCACGATGCGATCACCTCGACGGGTGATGAAGCTGACGTCGCGCAACACCTCGAGCGCCCCGTAGCGAACCGCGACGTGTTCGACGGTCATCGGCACGTCGCCGCTGCGCGGCGGCGACGGGAGCTTGAAGGTGACCTTGCGCTCCTTCTTGGTCACCTCGACGCGTTCGTCACGCAACTTCTCGACCTTACGGTCCAACACCTTGGCCAATCGGGCTCTCTTCTCGGTCTGGCCCCGCATCGAGTCAGCCAGCGTCTTCATCCGGTCGATCTGGGCGTCCTGGTGCGACGCCAACTTCTCCTCACTGAGCCGCTGCGCCTCTTCTTGCTGCAGGAACTTCGTGTAGTTGCCCTTGTACTCGCGTAGTTGCCCGTCACGCAACGCGAGTACGCGGTCAATTGCCTTGTCGAGGAGGGGAAGGTCGTGACTGATCACGATGACCGTTCCGCGGAAGCGCTCCAACTCGTCAAAGAGCCACCGCTTCGCCGCCTTGTCGAGGTGGTTGGTCGGTTCGTCGAGGACCATGGTTTCGGGCTGCTCATAGAGCACACGCATCAGGTCCACGCGTCGGCGCTGTCCGCCCGACAGTGAGCCGAGGTCCTCGAGCAAGAGGTCCTCCTTCAGCCCGAGTCCCGCCGCCAACCGAGCGACTTCGGACTCTGCCTCGTAGCCGCCGCGCTCACCGAAGGTCGCCTCGAGCGCCGTGAAGCGCTCGATGGTCTCCTCATTGGGGTCAGCCGCGAGCGCGTGCCGCGCGTGTTGCATGTCGGCGTCGATCTGGTCGAGTCCGCGCGCCGAGAGCACGTGTGACAAGCCGATCGGCTCGACGCCGAGGCCCCCGATGACGGGCTCTTGGGGCAGGTGGCTCAACGTGCCCTGATGCTGCACCGTGCCACTGATGCGCAGGTGCTCCGGGTGGTAACCGAGAAGGACCGAGAGCAGGGTCGACTTACCGGCGCCGTTTCTTCCGACGAGGCCGACCTTCTCGCCGTTGCCGACCGTGAAGGACACGGCATTCAAGATGCGCCGTGCGCCGATCTCAATCTCCAGGTCTCGAACGATCAGCATCGAGCGTCCTGACGAGTCGGTGGCAGGGGACGTGGCGTCCTCGTGCCCGTCGACACCCGGGTAACCCCGATCGACTTCGGGCGTCGAAAACACTGAAACGACGCGGTTGCTCCTCGCCGGCGCGGCGGGTTCATGGACGTGGACACGGGAAACAATCCTACTGTCGGATTCTGATGGAGCAATCCGCACGTCTCAGGCCGCGGCCCACCAGCAGCGCGCCGAGGAAACGTGGCGGCGCCCACTTCAATGTGAAGGACACCGGGCATCGACGTCCAGACAAATCATCGTTGGACTCGGACTGTGCCACGATTTGAGAGTGAACGATACCTTCTTCGTCGACGTGTGGAGCGACGTCGTCTGCCCCTTCTGCTACCTGGGTTCTCGCATGTTCGCCGCGGCGCTCGGGGACTTCGAACATCGTGAGCACGTCGTGGTCCGACACCGGGCGTTCGAACTCGATCCGCGCTCGGCGACGTCGTACGATCTCTCACTCAACGAGCTCGTGGCTCAGAAGTACGGCATTTCCGTGGAACGGGCGCGCTCGATAAACGAGCGTCTCGAGGCCCAGGCGTTCACCTTGCAGATGACCTGGGCGTTGCAGGACGCGAAGGTGACCAACTCGTTCGACGCCCATCGACTCATCACCCTCGCCCAGTCACAGGGCCAAGGTGATCAGATGAACGAACGCCTCTTTCGTGCCTACTTCAGCGAAGGTCGCCACGTCGGCGACCACGACACGCTGTCGACACTCGCAGCTGACGTCGGCGTCATGGGCGCCGACGATCTCTGGCGAAGCGACGAGTACTCGCTCGACGTCCGTCGCGACGAACGCGAGGCCCAGGAGCTCGGGATCTCGGGCGTCCCCGCGATGCTGCTCGACGGCACGTTCATGATCGTCGGCGCCCAGGGCGCCGACGCGATGCTCGACGGACTGCGCCGGGCGTGGGCTCGGCGCAGCGCGACCTAATCTTCGGTCTCGGCTGGCACCACGGCGGCCGTGGCGACGGAGTGGCCCTCGTCAAGATTCATGACGCGCACGCCGGTGGCGTCGCGACCCTGGGACGAGACTTCGCGAACCGGGGTTCGAATGAGAACCCCACCACTCGAAGCGAGGAGCAGCTCGTCACCGAGTGAGGCCATGAACGCAGCGACGACGAACCCGCGCGCCGCCGTGAGTTTGATGGCGCGAACGCCCTGTCCCCCGCGACCCTGACGATTGAACCGCTCCGTCTTCACCCGCTTGCCGTAGCCGGTGTCCGTGACGAGGAAGAGGTCCGCGTCACTACGCACGACGTCGAGCGAGATCGCCTTGTCGTCACCGCGCAACTTGATCCCGCGAACACCCGTCGAGTCGCGACCGACCTCACGAACCTCCGCTTCGGTGAATCGAATGGACATCCCGCGGTAGGTCACGACCATCAGGTCGTCGCTGCCGCTCGTCGCGACCACCCGCACGACCTCGTCGCCTTGGCGAAGCTTGATCGCGATCCAGCCTTCGCGACGGGACTTGTCGTACTCACTGAAGGCCGTCTTCTTCACGGTGCCGTCGGCGGTGGCGAA
>DAIOEY010000058.1:0-7213 GCA_036745995.1 Acidimicrobiales bacterium
GGACGTCGTGCGATTCGTCTCGTGGCTGCGAGAGCGCAACGACCGATGTGAGGATCCGCTCGACAAGGCCCGCTTCTACGGCCTCGACCTCTATTCGCTGCGCGCGTCGATGGAGGCGGTCGTCGACTACCTGCGCGTCGCCGACCCCGACGCGGCGTCGCGCGCGAGCGAGCGGTACAGCTGCTTCGACCTCATCGGTGCCCAGGGTGCCGAGTACGGGCACGCGGTCACCATGGGCTTTCTGCCGTCGTGCGAGAACGAGGTCGTCGCGCAGTTGGTCGACCTGCGCCACCAGGCCGCGTCGCTGCAGGCGCGTGACGGTGTTGACGCGGCCGACAGCTACTTCATCGCCGAGCAGAATGCCCGGTTGGTCCACAACGCCGAGCGGTACTACCGCGCGATGTACCAGGGCCGCGTGTCGTCGTGGAATCTGCGCGACGAGCACATGGCCGAGACGCTGCGGAACCTCGACCGTCATCTCGAGGGTGTCCTCGGACGTTCCAAGATCGTGGTGTGGGAGCACAACTCGCACGTCGGCGACGCGCGCTCGACCGAACTCGGCAGCGCGGGAGAACTGAACGTCGGACAGTTGGCGCGCGCGACGTGGGACGATGAGTGCTTCCTGGTGGGCTTCACTACGCACCACGGAACGGTGAGCGCCGCGTCCGATTGGGGTGGGCCGGTGCAACGAAAGGACGTTCGTCCGGCGCTCGTCGGGAGTTACGAGGATCTCCTGCACCACGCGCCGGCCGAGAACTTCTTCGTGCGTCTGGGGGCGTTCACGCCCGAGGTGCTGCGCGACTCACGACTCGAACGCGCCATCGGGGTGATCTACCGTCCCGAGACCGAGCGCTCCAGCCATTGGTTCCACGCCGACCTCGCCCACCAGTTCGACGTCGTCGTGCACCTCGACGAGACGTCCGCGGTCGAGCCCCTCGACCGCACGACGAGATGGGACGCCGGCGAGCCACCCGAGACGTACCCGAGCGGTCTCTAGATCCAATCGGGTCGTCACGACCTAGGGTGTCTCCACCGCTGCGAAACGTTTCGCAGGTACGCGTCGGTCTTCGCAACGCCGCCGCGTCGAAAGATTGAGGTGTGAAGGCCGACCATGTGTTTCTCCCCTCTGGGCGATCTCGCTGGCGGGACCGTCGTCGTCGTGATCGGCGTTGACGCCCTTCGCCACGTGAAGGGCAGATCCGAGTACGCGGCCATCGCCTCGCTGCCGATCGTGCTCGGTCTGCACCAGGTCGACGAGGCCTTCGTGTGGTGGGGACTGCAGGGCCACGTCGCGCAGGGAATCGGGCGCGCGGCGATGTGGATCTACCTCGTCTTCGCGCTGGTCGTCCTGCCGGTGCTCGTGCCGATGTTGGTGACCTTCCTCGAATCTTCGCCGATTCGTCGGTGGCGCGTCGTGCCCTTCACCTTCGTCGGCGTGGTTGCGGCGGCGGTGCTGCTCGAAGCGATGCTGGTCGGTCACCCGAGTGCCCGGCTCGCCCGGTACCATCTCGCCTACACCATCGGATTGCGGCACGGCATCCTCATCATTGGGCTGTACATCGTCGCGACCTGCGGGCCACTGCTGGTTTCGGGCTATCGGTCGTTCTTCTGGTTCGGCGTCGCGAACTTGGGTGCCGTGATCACGTTGGCGCTCCTTTGCGCCGACGGTTTCACTTCGCTGTGGTGCTTTTACGCGGCGCTGGTCAGCGGAGCGATCGCGTTGCATCTGCGCTTCGCCAGGTCGCCCCTCTCGAAACTGTGGCCCGAACGCGCGGTCGCGTCATCGTAGCGACGTGTTCGGTCGGTCGGTCACGTCGCGCACGTACTCGGATCGAGGTCGTGTTTCCGCTCGATTGCTAGGGTGCGGCTATCTTCATGAACGAGAAACGCCGGAGAAATTGAGTGGAAACAGTGTGCGAGTTGGCTTGATCCGTGTCGACACCCTTCGTTGAGGTAGATCCTCTCGCCGCGTGGGACGAGGTCTTCAGTGCTCCGGGGACGCCGCGTCCGATCTATCGCGACGTCATGGACGAGATCCACCGCTACGAAGAGGGTGAATTGCGTACCCGATTCCACCAACTGAGTCGGATTTTTCGCGAACGCGGCGTCACGTTTGCCCTGGGTGGCGAGGAGCGTCCGTTTCCCCTTGACCTGATCCCGCGAATCATCAGCGCCATGGAGTGGGACACGTTGGCGGCTGGCATACGCCAGCGCGTGCTCGCCCTCGAGGACTTCCTGAGCGATGTCTACCAGCAGGGGAACTGCTTCGACGACGGCGTGATCCCCAAGGGACTCGTCACGTCGAGTGCCAACTTCCGCCGCGAGGCCGTCGGCATCGTGCCGTCTCGGTCGGCGCGCATCACCGTCTCGGGCGTCGACCTGATTCGTGACGAGCTCGGGACCCTTCGCGTGCTGGAAGACAATCTGCGCATCCCGTCGGGTGTTTCCTACGTCATCGAGAATCGTCGCGCCATGACCCAGAGCTTCGGATCACTCTTCTCGCACCATCGCGTGCATCCCGTGGACGAGTACCCGGCGCGCCTGCTGGCGGCGCTGCGCTCGTCGGCTCCCGAATGGGTGCGTGACCCCACCGTGGTGGTCTTGACACCCGGCGTGCACAACGCGGCGTACTTCGAGCACGTGCTGCTCGCGCGAACCATGGGCGTCGAACTCGTCGAGGGCAGCGACCTCGTCACCGTCGGCAATCGCGTCATGATGCGAACCACCGAGGGTGAGCGCCCGGTGCACGTGATCTACCGGCGCGTCGACGACGAATGGCTCGATCCGGTGCACTTCCTACCCGATTCGATCCTGGGCGTGGCGGGACTGGTGAACGCGGCGCGCGCGAACACCGTGACGATCGCCAACGCGCTCGGCAACGGCGTCGCCGACGACAAGTTGGTCTACACCTACGTGCCCGACCTCATCCGGTACTACCGCAATGAAGAGCCGATTCTGGACAACGTGGAGTCCTACCGCCTCGAGGATCCCGACGTCTTCGCCGACGTGATCGACCGACTGGGCGACTTCGTCATCAAACCGGTTGATGGTTCGGGCGGCAAGGGCATCGTAATCGGTCCCCACGCCGACGAGGCGACGCTCAACGAACTGCGCGGCGCCGTCGTGGAGAACCCCCGCGGCTTCATCGCCCAGCGACCGGTAGCACTTTCGACGTTGCCCACGTACGTCGACGACCGGATCGTGCCGCGTCACGTCGACCTGCGGCCCTTCGCGATCAACGACGGCGAGAAGGTGTGGGTGTTGCCCGGGGGACTGACGCGCGTGGCGTTACCCGAGGGCGAGCTCGTCGTGAACTCGAGTCGGGGCGGCGGTTCCAAGGACACCTGGGTGTTGGCCAACGGACCTCACGACGCGTCCTTCGGCGAGGGGGAGAAGGCGAACCCTCAGAGTGCTCGCGTTCGTCCCGCCGCCGCCAACGCCATCGTTCGCCAGCGCGCCCCGAGCCACGAGAGCGAGGCGGAGCAGTGAGCGAACAGCGGATGCTCTCTCGTCTCGCCGAGTCGCTCTACTGGATCGGCCGCTACGTCGAACGGGCCGACGGCACGGCGCGCATCATCAACGCCTATATCCACCGCATCGCCGAGGACCCCTTCGGTGACGTGCACCGCGCGTGTCGGGCCCTTTTCACGATCCTTGGCGTGCCGCCGACGACCGAGGAATCGGCGACCATCAACATGGTCCTCGACGAACTCGTCTATTCCTCGATCAATCCCAGTTCGATCACCGGCGCGCTCGGCGCGGCGTACGAGAACGCTCGCCGGTCGCGCGAGGTCATCTCGTCTGAGATGTGGGTCTGCCTGAACGCCACGCACGACGAGCTCGGCGCGCGAAAGCGCGAGGCGGCCCGGGTCGGGGCCGCGAGTTACTTCAAGTTCGTTACCGACCGCGCGGCCCAGTTCGCAGGACTGAGCGATGCGACGATCAGCCACGACGAAGGTTGGCACTTTCTGATCCTCGGGCGCAGCATCGAGCGCGTCGACATGACGTGCCGGTTGCTCGACGGCCAGTTGCTCGGCATCGAGGGTTCGGCCGATTGGTTGACGCTGCTGCGCGCCGCGGGCGCGATGGAGTCGTACCTTCGCGCGTCACGCGGCAACGCCACCGACGAGTCACTCGCCATCTTTCTCTTGCTCGACCGGCTCTTCCCGCGCTCGGTGTTTCACACGCTCAACGTGGCCGACAACGCGCTCGAGTCGCTCACCTCGACGATCAGCCGCGTCGGCAGCGCCACCGACGCCCGGCGCACGATCGGACGTGCTCGCAATCGATTGGAATTCCTCGACGCCGCCGCTCTGATGGCCGAACTTCCTGAGTTGCTCGATTTCCTCGAGCGCACGTGCGCCGACGCCAACGACGAGATCTCGGCGCGCTACTTCCGCCACGTCGTGGCCGAACCCTGGGCGCGGGAGGAGGGCACGTGAGGTTGTGGTCGCCGAGCGCGCGTCTCGGCATCCGACACGTGACGGGCTTCGTCTATGACGGCCTCGCCGACTCCTCGTACAACGAGGCGCGCATGACCCCGCTCGCGTCGGAGCGCCAGAACGTGCTCGACGCGACGCTGCACACGCATCCGGCCGCCTCTCAGTTGACCTACATCGACTATTTCGGCACGGTCGTCACTGCCTTCGACCTCCACGAGCCGCACCAGCAGATGGAGGTGACCGCGCTCGCCACCGTGGAGATCTTCTCGACCGCGCTGGATCGCCCGTTGCTCGAGCGCAAGGATCTTCGCTCGAGTACGCTGCGCGACACCTTCGCCGAGTACCTGGCGCCGACGTCACG
This sequence comes from Acidimicrobiales bacterium, assembly GCA_036745995.1. Lineage (GTDB taxonomy): Bacteria > Actinomycetota > Acidimicrobiia > Acidimicrobiales > RAAP-2 > RAAP-2. The sequence goes on from DAIOEY010000058.1 coordinate 4,804, forward strand.
TACGTTCCTGCCAGCCGAGGTGCACGAGGAACTCAGCGACGAGCAGTTCAGTGCGGCGATCCCTGAACTGGTCGCGCACGTGTCCTCCTTCGTGCGCGAACGCGTTGCGTACGTGACGGGTTCGACACACGTGTTGACGACCGCGTTCGAGTCGTGGAGCCAACGTACCGGCGTGTGCCAGGACCTGTCGCACGTCATGATTTCGATGCTGCGCGGACTCGGCGTGCCGGCACGCTACGTGTCGGGCTACCTGCACCCGAGTCCGGACGCGGCGATCGGCGAGACGGGCGCTGGTCAGAGCCACGCGTGGGTCGAGTACTTCGCGGGCGAGTGGGTGGGCATCGACCCCACCAGCGGCGACGACATCGGACTGAGCCACGTCGAGGTGGCGAAAGGACGCGACTACAGCGACGTGCCGCCCCTGAAAGGGATCTATCACGGCGCTCCGTCACGGGCCCTCGGGGTCACGGTCGAGATCACGAAACTGGGCTGATCCGGTGCTCGCTGCGCTCAGGCGCCACCGAGGTGCCCGTGAATCCACGAATTGCTGACCTTCGGCCCTAGGGGCACGGTTCTAGGGTCTAGTTACATGGTGAAAAGGCCTTCTTGGAAGGTGACGGTGGTCGGCGTGATGGCGGCAGAGCCGTTGATCGTCCAGGACCACACGATTCTCTCGGCAGGGGGAAAGAGGAAGACCGTGCGAGAACAGACGTTGACCCGAACACTCGATCGATACGACCGTGCTCCCCACCTCGTCTTCTGGGAGACGACCAAGGCCTGTGCCCTCGCCTGTCAGCACTGTCGCGCCTCGGCGCAACTGGAAGCGTTGCCCGGAGAGTTGACGACCGCCGAGGGGCTACTCCTCATCGATCAGATCGCCGCCATGGACGGCGCGACGCCGATCCTGGTCTTCACCGGCGGCGACTGTCTCGCCCGCGAGGACCTCAGCGAGCTCATCACCTACGCCCGCGCTCGCGGGCTGCGGCTCGGAATCGCGCCCTCGGTGACCGAGCGACTCACGAGAGAGGTGCTCGAGAACCTGTACGAGCTCGGTGTTCGCAGCATCTCCATCAGCCTCGACGGTGCCGACGCGGCGTCGCACGACTCGCTGCGTGGCGTCGAGGGCCATTTCGACCAAACCATCGCCGCACTCGAGATGATGCGCGACATCGGCTACCGCGTCCAGGTGAACACCACGGTCATGCGGCGCAACGCCCGTGAGCTCGCCGACGTTCTGGCGCTGCTGCGTAGCGCGGGCGTCAAGATCTGGGAGGTGTTCTTCCTGGTCGGCGTCGGCCGCGGACGCGACGTCCTGGAAGTGACGCCCGAGGACGCCGAAGACATCTGCCATTTCCTCGTCGACGCCACGTCGTTCGACATGACGGTGCGTACCGTCGAGGGACCGTTCTTTCGCCGTGTGCAGTCCCAGCGGGCCATGGAGCCGGGCGCGGACCACCTCGACGCCGAGGACGCGGGCGAGTTGTACCGCGAACTTCGCGCGCGCCTTGATCGCGAGACGCCGAGCACCGCGGGGACCAAGAGGAGCGCCACGATCGCGACCGGTGACGGTCGCGGCGTGATCTTCGTGGGTTTCGACGGCGAGGTGCACGCGTCGGGATTCCTGCCGCTGTCACTCGGCAACGTCAGATCCGAACCTCTGGGCACGATCTACACCCAGCACCCGCTGTTGACGTCGATTCGTTCAGGTGCCCTCGAGGGCGAATGCGGACGCTGCGAGTACCGACGACTGTGCGGTGGCTCGAGGGCGCGGTCCTACGCCGCGACGGGCCGCGTGCTCGGCGACGATCCCGCGTGCCTGCGCACACCCACCCGTCTGACGCTGCTCAGCGTGTGAACCACCTCGGCGCGTGGCGTCGCTATTTACTCAATCCCAGCGCTCGCAGGAACGACCGCGTGATGCCGTTGGTCGTCGCGTAGGCGCGTCGTCGGGCGTAGCGCTTGGCGTAGGACCCCGGTCCCTTCGCCGCGGCTTCGACGTTGCCCAGGATCCGCGCGTCGCGATAGAGCGACGAGCGAAGGCTTCTTCGCCGGACCATCACGACTTACTTGTTCGAGGTCTCACTGGTAGCAACGTAGCGAAGATCGTCGACTGGTGCCAGCGAACTGATGACCTTCCACTGAAGCCCTTGCGGGCCTCGTCGTGCTACGTCGACCCCTAACGTGGTGAAGACACGTGAGGAGACCGGATGACGAATCGCCAAGTACTACTGGCCCAGCGTCCCATCGGGATGATCGACGCCGCGACGACGTCCCTCGTGGAGACCCCCATCCCGGTCTGTGGACCGGGCGAAGCACTCATCAAGGTGGGAACCCTTTCGATCGATCCCACGATCCGGGGTTGGATGAACGACGCACCCGGCTACCTGCCTCCCATCGGCATCGGTGAGGT
>DAIOEY010000058.1:7313-10270 GCA_036745995.1 Acidimicrobiales bacterium
GGCCAGATCGCCAAGGCCCGCGGCGCGGCCAAGGTGGTGGGCATCGCGGGTGGACCCGAGAAGTGCGCGGAGGTCGTCGAGAAATTTGGCTTCGATGACTGCCTCGACTATCGCGAACCACACCTGGCGCGGCGATTGCGAATGGTGTGTCCGAGCGGAGTCGACCTGTACTTCGACAACGTCGGAGGTGAGATCCTCGACGCCGTGCTCACGAACATCGCGATGCACGCGCGCGTGGTCTTGTGCGGGGCGATCTCGCAGTACAACAACACCGAGAAGCCGTACGGACTGACCAATACGTTGATGCTGATCGGGCGTCGTGGTCGCATGGAGGGTTTTATCATCCTCGACTTCATGTCGCGCTTCGCCGAGGCCCAGATCGAGCTGGCGACGATGGTGCGGAACGGAACGTTGGTCCACGAGGAGCACTTGGTGCAAGGACTCCAACACGCGCCCGAGGCGCTGAACCTGTTGTTCACCGGAGGAAACCACGGCAAAACGCTGGTCGTTGTCGACGACACCGTGAAGCTTGACTGACCCTTCGGCGAGCCCGTCGCGCAATCGCGTCACGCTGGTCCTGTTCCTCGTGGCGTTGGTCGCGGGATTCGGACAGTTCGGCGCCGTCGCGTCGCTCAACGACGTCGCCAAGCACTTCGGGCACGTGACCTCCAATGGATCCCTGCAAAGCGCGATCGGTCTCTCGGGGTCGGTGCTGGGTCTGGGCCTCGCCACCTTGCGCGTCGCCTCACTCGCCGCGTTGCCGCTCGCGTCACTCGCCGACCGATGGGGTCGTACGCGAATCCTCCAGCGCACGCTCACCCTCGGGCTCGTCGGCACTGCCGTCGCGTCACTGAGTCCCAGCTACTGGTTCTTCGTCTTGTGTTTTGCGTTCGCCCGGCCGCTGTTGTCGGCGGCGTCGACGCTGGTCCAGGTCATCACCGTGGAACTGTCGAGCACGAACAGTCGAATTCATCGTCTCGTGATCATGGCGGCTGGCGCGGGTTGCGGTGCGGGTCTCTCGGCGGTGCTGCACGGCATCATCCGCGGACCGGACTCGTTCCGTTGGCTCTTCGCGCTGACGCTGGTGCCGGTCTTCGTGGTCGTGCCGACGTTGCACTTGGTGCCCGAGCCCACGCACCATTCCGATGACGTGCCGCTCGCGCATCTGGGCGCGGTGCCCAGACGACTACGCGGGCGCCTGGGCATCGTCGCGACGGTGGCCTTCTCCGTCGGACTGGTCACCGGTCCGGCGAACGGCTTCGCGTTCGTGTACGGCGAGGGCATCTTGAAGATCAGTCCGCACGTCGTCGCCGCGGTCGTCGCGTCGAGCGCGTTGACGGGTCTCGGGGGACTGCTGCTCAGTCGACGGCTGTCGCGAACCCTCGGTCGCCGCTGGACGGTGGCGATCGGCGTCGTCGCCTCCGCACTGACCTCGACGTACGCCTACAGCGGAGGGCGTTTCAACTTCACGTTCGGCTACCTGATAGGGGTTGGCGCCGCCGGGCTGCTGGCCCCGGCCGCGAGTGCGCTCAGTACCGAGATCTTCCCGCACACGTTTCGCGCCACGACGGCCGGATGGGTGGTCCTCGCCGGGGTCCTCGGCGCGATCGCCGGACTCGGGCTCTTCGGCTGGGTCGGTGACGCGGTGCACGCCGCGAGGGTGTCGTCGCTGCGTGTACCGGCCCTCGTGACGTTCCTGCCGATGTTGCCGACGCTCGTGCTGCTGCGGCGCCTGCCCGAGAGCAAGCAGATGCAACTGACCTAGTCGAGGACGACGTCGGCCCAGAGCGCGCGGTGGTCGCTCCCCGCGTCGATCGCGCCGCCGTCGAGCCGTCGCCACGGACCGCGGCCGAAGAGGTGGTCGATCTGGGAATGCGGGTGGCGCGCCGGCCACGTCCGGGCCCGTACCAGCGACTGCCATCCCGGCAAGAGCAGACGAAGGACGGGGCGCCACGAGTTGAAGTCGCCGCCGAGCAGGACGGGCAGCGACGGGTCGAGCGAACGAACGATGTCACTCACGCGTCGGTACTGGCGGTAGGAGCCGTGACTGAGATGCGCGCCGTGAATAGCCAACAAGTAGAACGCGCGGTCGCCGTCGCGCACCTTGGCGACGACCAGGGCTCGACGCACCCGCTCGCGCGGCAGACGGCCGAGCGATTCAACGCGGACCTCCTCCAAGGGGAGGCGCGTGAGCACCCCGATGCCCCAGTCGCCCTCTTCGATGGTGCGACCCGAACGCCGTTGACGTTGCGCCTTCGAGAGTGTGCGGTGTTCGGTGAAGAAGAGACCGTACTCGCCGGTGAAATGGGCGAGCCGCGGTTGCCAGGACGTTCCCCCTGACTGGGTGACGACGCGCTCGGCGCGCGCCAACGGCACGAAGACGCCTTTCATGTTGAGACCCGTGGCGAGTTGATCGTAGAAATCGTCGCCGTCGTCACCGCGCCACATCTCGGGGCAGATCAAGATGTCGGCGTTCAGTTCCTTGACGCGCTCCAGTACGAGCGTCGCCCGGCCCCAGCCGTCGACGCCGGCGTGAAGGTTAAACGTCGCGACACGCACCTCAAAACCCTACCCGTGGCGGTCTCGCCGTGTGGCAGGCTCTTGTGGTGGGAAACGTGAACGTGAGCTTCGGCCACCGATTGTGGTGGGTCGACGCGTTCATCGGTGAATCCGAGCGCGGCAATCCTGCCGTCGTGGTCTTGTTGGAACGTCAGATGGAAGACGAGGACCTCCAGCAGATCGCTTTCGAACTTGGCGTCTCCGAGACCGCCTTCGTGCGCCGCGTCGGTGACGGATGGTCACTTCGCTGGTTCACGCCGACTGCCGAAGTGGATCTCGGTGGTCACGCGACACTCGCGACGCTGCACGTTCTACTGACCGAGTTGGGCGTACCCGGCGGAGAGTTCTACTTTCAGACCTGCGCCGGGGTGCTCTCGGGTCGGCGTCTCAGCGACGGC
>DAIOEY010000059.1:0-5482 GCA_036745995.1 Acidimicrobiales bacterium
TGGATGCGAGTCTTTTCGGGAATCCAGCCCTCCGGTGCGATGCACATCGGGAACTACCTCGGCGCCATCAAGCAGTGGGTGGAGGTGCAAGGACCCGATTCGTTCTACTGCGTCGTCGATCTGCACGCTCTGACCCTCCAGATCGAGCCCGACGAGCTGCGTGAGCAGACCACCGATTACGTGGCGTCGCTGCTCGCGTCGGGTCTCGATCCGGACGTGTGCACGTTGTTCGTCCAGAGCCACGTCGCGTGCCACGCGCAGATGAGTTGGCTGCTCGAGTGTGTTGCCACGTACGGTGAACTCAGCCGGATGACCCAGTTCAAGGAGAAGTCCTCGCGCCAGGAGGGTCACCGCGTTGGCCTGTTGACCTATCCGGTCCTGATGGCGAGCGATATCTTGCTCTACGAGACGGCCGAAGTGCCCGTTGGTGACGATCAGCGTCAACACCTCGAGGTGACCAGGGAGATCGCGACGCGCTTCAACAATCGCTACGGCGAGACGTTCGTCATTCCCAGGGCCGTTCTGCCGCCGTCCGGGGCTCGGGTCATGGATCTCCAGGTGCCGACCCGAAAGATGTCCAAGTCGGTGTCCAGCCCACTCGGAAAGATCCTCCTGAACGACGAGCCGGCCGAGATCGAGAAGAAGATCAAGAAGGCGGTCACCGACACCGACGGCGAGGTCCGCTTCGACTGGGAGCAGAAGCCTGGGCTTTCCAACCTGCTCGAGATCTACTCCGGATTCAGCGGCGAGAGTCCCGAGGCGATCGCTTCACGCTACGAGCGCTACGGCGACCTGAAGAGCGACCTGGCAATCCTGGTGGTCGAGTCCTTGCGCGCCATCACCGAGCGCTACCACGAACTGAGACGCGATCCCGCGGGGCTCGACGCCATCGTGTCGCTCGGCGCAGAGAAGGCGAGCGCCGTCGCCGCGCCGGTCTACCTTCGCGCGGCGAAGGCGATGGGACTCTTCTAGACGACGAGGCGTAGCCACCAGTTCTCGAGGCCCGAGAAGACGTCGCCTCGCAGGTGGAAGAAGAGGGAGTCGATGATGAAAAGAGCCAACACGATCGGCAACGCCATCGACCGGAAGCGGTAGTACGCGGGCAGTTTGTGGTTGGGGATGAACCGCTCGATGATCGCCGAACCGTCCAGGGGCGGAATCGGGATCATGTTGAACACCGCGAGGAACAGGTTGATCAGCCCGAGGTACACCCCGAAGGTCAACAAGACCTGATTCTGCACCACGTGCAGCGAGAACTCACAGACCAGCCAACCGACCGCCGAGAGGATGATGTTGACGAGCGGTCCCGCGAGCGAGACGTAGAGCGACTGCTTGCGTGGATTGCGCAGTCGTGAAAAGTTGACCGGTACGGGCTTGGCGTAGCCGAATCCCGGCAGTCCGCTGTAGATCAAGAGAGCGGGCAGGATGATGGTTCCGAAGGGGTCGATGTGTCGGAGGGGGTTCAGCGTGAGCCGGTGGTTCTCTTTCGCCGTGGGATCCCCGTAGTGGTACGCCACGTACCCATGACTGACCTCGTGCAGCACGATCGATGGCACGATGGCGATGAATAGGTAGACGTAACTCGACATGTCCAATCCTTCAATCGTGCGCGCGGGGATGCGCGTTCTGGTACTCGTGCTGCAGAGACGTCACTGAAACCGCGGTGTAAATCTGCGTGGTCGAGATCGACGCGTGGCCGAGAAGTTCCTGCACCACTCTAATGTCGGCCCCGTGGGCCAACATGTGCGTCGCACAACTGTGGCGAAAGACGTGGGCACTGACGCGTGAGCGATCGATGCCGGCGGTGAGCGCCCGACGGTGAATGATCAGGTCGACGCCCTGGCGCGACAGCACTCCCCCACGCGCGTTCAGGTACAGGCGAGACGATCGACTGGAACCGGGAATGTCGTTGCGTCCACCCGCGCCCAGGTACTCCGTCAGTGCGGTACGCAACGCCGTTCCCATCGGTACCAGTCGCTGTTTTGATCCCTTGCCGGTCACGAGAATCAGCTCCTCGTCGAAATCGAGGTCCTCGAGACTGATGCCGACCACTTCCGAGACCCGCGCGCCCGTTCCGTAGAGAAGTTCCAGCAGGGCGCGGTCGCGCCGATCGATCGGTGACGTCGCCGGCACTGAGTCGATCAGACGGGCCACTTCGCTCTCCGAGAGTGGTTTTGGCAAGGTTCGGCCCCGGTGACCTCCTCGCAGTCGCGACGAGGGATCACTGTCAAGGTGACGTTCTTCAACGAGGAATCCGAAAAAACCGCGAACCGACGAGACGGCCCGAGCAACCGAGCTCGCGGCCTTCTCACCGTGGCGCATCTCGTCAAAATACTGCTCCAGCAACGAATCGGTGATTGCCCGGATCGTCAGCGAACGATCGTCCATCCACACCTTCAGCTGTTCGAGATCTCGCCGATACGCCATGGTGGTGGCCCGACTGCGACCTTTTTCGATCGTGAGCCACTGAAGGTACTCGTCAGTGAACTGGCTAGTCGACGTCAAAGAAACTCCCGAACACGCGGTGCAGAGCGACGACCATCGTGGCGTCGAGGGTGCCCTCGTCGCGCAGTGTTGAGCGCAGAGCCTCCTTCGACAACCACAGCACCGTCGACGTACGTTCTTCGGGACCCATTGGACGGCGCTCTCTTTGGGTCAACTGGCGTGCCTCGTAAATCGTCATCAACTGGTCGCTCCAGCCGGGCGAGACCATGAACCGACCGAGCAACGTCCATTGTTCGGCTTCACAACCAAGCTCTTCGAGTAGTTCACGACGCGCGGCGTCGAGGGTGTCCTCGCCCGGCACGTCCAGCGTTCCTGCGGGAATCTCCAAATCGTAGCGGTCAAAGGTCGCGCGATACTGGCGAAGAAAACCAACCTCATCGTGATCATTGATCGCGAGTATCGCCACGGCACCCAAGTGAGTGACTACGTCACGCTCGAAGGTGTGGCCATCGTGGTCGACGGTTCGACGCTCGACGTTAAAGACGAATGAATCAAGCAATCGTTCGGTTTGAACGACTCGAAACTGATCACTCACAAGGTGGCGTCGACCGAAGAAGGATCGATGATGTGCGGCTCGCGTCCCTCGGCGCGCGCTGCGGCAGCGCTCACGAGGCCGAAGAACAGAGGGTGTGGTCGATCCGGACGTGACTTGAACTCGGGGTGCGCTTGGGTTCCCACGAAGAACGGGTGACTCGCGATCTCCACGAACTCGACGAGGCGCCCGTCGGGCGACGTTCCCGAACAGCGCATGCCGGCCGCCTCGAACTGCTCGCGGTAGCGAGAATTGAACTCGTAACGATGGCGGTGGCGCTCGGAGACGACCGTCGTGCCGTACAGGTTGGCGACGACCGACCCTTCGTCAAGCATCGCGGGACAGGCGCCCAAGCGCATCGTTCCGCCCAGATCGGTGATGTCCATTTGCTCGGCCATCAACGCAATGACCGGCGCCGACGTCGTGAGCGAGATCTCGGTCGAATGGGCGTCGCTTAGTCCCAGACAGTGGCGAGCGAACTCGACGACCATCACCTGCATGCCGAGACAGATACCCAGGAACGGAATATCGTGCTCGCGAGCGATCCGCGCCGCGGCGACCATTCCTTCGACACCGCGTTCACCGAAGCCGCCGGGCACGATAATCCCGTCGAGTTGGCGTATTCTCTCTGAATCGATCTCCGACGGCACGCGCTCGGCCTCGAGCCACTCGATCTTGGTCGTAGCACCGATGGCGAAGCCAGCGTGACGAATGGACTCGCCCACTGACAGGTACGCGTCGGGCATCGTCACGTACTTGCCAATGATGCCGATGCGCAGAGTCCTCGTCGTGTTGTGGACCCGTCGCACGACGTCCTCCCACGCACTCAGGTCGATCGGATGCTCATCGAGGTCAATGCCCAGGGTGTTGCACACGATGGTGTCGAGGCCCTCGTTGTGCATGTTGATCGGGATGTCGTAGATACTCGGTGCGTCGACCGCGGAGATCACGGCCTGGATGGGCACGTCGCACAACAACGAGATCTTGCGCTTCAAACCGTCGGAGATTGGTTGGTCGCTACGACAGACGATGATGTCGGGTTGGATACCACGTGAACGCAGTTCGGTGACCGAGTGTTGTGTGGGTTTGGTCTTCTGCTCGCCCGAGGGGGCCAGGTACGGCACGAGTGTCAGGTGCACGTAACAGACGTTGCCGCGGCCGGCGTCGCGGCGATACTGGCGGATTGACTCGATGAACGGGACGATCTCGATGTCGCCCACGGTGCCGCCGATCTCGACGATGACGACGTCGGCGCCCAAGGTGCCAAGTCGACGGACTCTCTCTTTGATCTCGTCGGTGATGTGCGGGATGACCTGAACGGTCTTGCCCAGGTAGTCACCGCGTCGTTCCTTGGCGATGACGTTGGAATAGATCGAACCCGTCGTCGTGTTCGACATCTTCGACAGCGATTCGTCGATGAAGCGCTCGTAGTGACCTAAGTCGAGGTCGGTCTCTCCACCGTCATCGGTGACGTAGACCTCGCCGTGCTCGCCGGGGTTCATCGTTCCCGGGTCGACGTTGAGATACGGATCGAGTTTGCACATGGTGACCTTCAAGCCACGAGACTTCAAGAGTCGGCCGAGCGAGGAGGCCGTGAGGCCCTTTCCGAGCGAACTCGAAACTCCACCCGTAACAAAGACGAACTTTGTCATTTGAAAAACGCCGCGCCCACGGATACCTATCTTAGCGAGACGGCAACTTGAATCTGCAGTATTAACGGGGTGTTTCGAGCAGTTGCAGCGCCAGGGCCCGCGCCTGGGGCGTTATCTCGTCTCCCGCCAGCATTCGTGCGATCTCACGAACACGGTCCTCGCCGTCGACGGATCGTACGGTCGTCGTGGTCGCGCCCTCGGCGACGAGCTTCTCGACCACGAAGTGATGATCGGCCTTGGCCGCGACTGACGCCAAGTGCGTCACCGCCAGCACCTGCTGTTGACGCCCGACTTCTCGCAGACAGTCGCCGATCTGCTGGGCCACTTGTCCCCCGATTCCCGCGTCCACCTCGTCAAAGACGGCGACCACGTCCTCGTGTGCCGTTTCGAGAGAAAGTGCCAAAAGGACTCGACTCAGTTCACCGCCGCTCGCCAACATCTGCAATGGCCCCTCGGGTTGACCGGGATTCGGAGTGAAGAGTATTTGGACGATCGAGCCATCGTCGCCCGCGACGTCAAAACGAAGCGTCGCACTGGCCAGAGCCACGCGGGGCAACTGCGCACGAAGCGCGCCAGTCAGTCGTTCGGCCGCCACTTCCCGGTCATGTCTGGCGGCTCGCCCGAGCTCGCTCTCTCGCGTGGTCAATTCCTCAATCTCCGTGTCGAGTTCACCGAGCAGGCGCTCCTCGACGAATTGGGCTTGGCGCGCACGTTGCAAGGTCTCGAGCATCTCCGACGCCGCACCAAGTGAGCCGCCGTATTTCCTCGCGATCTGTTGGAGCACCGCGACGCG
>DAIOEY010000059.1:5582-10231 GCA_036745995.1 Acidimicrobiales bacterium
CGTAGGCGACTGGCCTGGTCGCCACCAAAGCGGGCGCGGCTCGCGGTCGCCTCGCTGAGCCGTCGACGAACGCCGTCGAGCTCCGACGTCGACACGCCACCACTGGTGTCGAGCAATCTCAAGACGTCGCTTCGGTTGCGCAGCGACAACGAGTCGTGCTGGCCGTGGATGACGATGAGATCACCCGCCAACATGCGCAGCGCCTCGACGCTGCTCGCGACGCCGTCGAGGGAGCTGCGAAGACGTCCCGTCGTGCCCGCCTCGCGGGTCAGGACGACTTCGTGTCCTTCCCTATCGACGAATACCGCCGCGGCTCGACTCCGCGCCGAGAGTGCGTGACGCGTCGACGGACCGTCGCTCCCTATGCACAGCTCGAGCGCACCGAGCAGCAGTGTCTTACCGGCCCCCGTTTCCCCAGTGAGAACGTTGAAACCTTCGCCGAACTCCAGTCGCGCGTCATCGATGACACCCAAGCCGTGGGCGTACAACTCCACTAACTGCGTCCTAGGCATGACCCTCTCGCAGGCTCTCGCGCAGACGAAAACCCAACTCGACTCGTCGCGTCGCCACGACCCGCACGGGGCGTGGGCTGCGACGTACTTCGATGGATTGACCGGCGTCGAGCGAGCCGATCGTTCGACCATCGGCGACGATGACGGCGGACTTGTTGTCCGCAACCAGTCGAACCACCTTCGAACCGTCGACCACGATCGAACGATCGATCGTGAAGTGCGGAGCGATTGGCGTCATGACCATCACTAACAGCGTGGCGTCCACGACCGGACCTCCGGCGGAGAAGTTGTAGCCGGTACTGCCGGTGGGCGTCGCCACCATTACGCCGTCAGCCGAATAGGTCAAGTACTCGTCATCGTCGACGAAAGTCTTGACACGAACCATGTGACCCGCCTGCGCCCTTTCCACGACGACCTCGTTCAGCGCGAACTCTTCGAGGTCCGTGCCCGGCATCGAGATCAACAGCGCTAGCCGATCGACCACGTGATCGTGCCGCATGGCGTGCTTGATGTTGTCGATCAGCTCGTCTGAAGGCACGTTCAAGAGGAATCCCAATCGTCCAAGGTTGACCGCCAGGACCCTCGCGCCGTACTCGTGCGCGAGACGGGCCGACTTGAGGAACGTCCCGTCGCCACCGAGGCTGACGACGAGGGTCGTCTCATCCATCGTGGGAGTCTCCGCGGTGTCGAGGAGCAGGAGATTTGAGTCGATGCCCTCGCCTTGGAGACGCTCGCCAGCTTCACGGGCGAGATCCACCGCGTCTTGGCGATTGCTGAAAGCCGTAAAGAGCAACTGGGACAAGATCCACCTCGTCAGGCAATGGTAGTAACAACAGGTCGCGGCTTCTACCAACGTAGGGCGGAACAACACCGCGAATCCGGTGGACTGCTTTGCGGCTGGCGGATGGCGCCCGGTACGGTGTCTTCTGAGCTGCGAGGGCGACTCCTTGTGCCACAGGCTGACCACGACGTCGGCGGGCAATTGTTGTGATGCTCTCATCTTGTCGACCGTTGGCGAACCGACTTTTACGGACCCGACGGCGCCGTCAGTCCCTCAACTCGAAGACCACCGCCATTAGTATTCCCTGGTTCATCGAAATGCACGAAAGTGGGCACCGTGAGCGTTTTCGAAGATCAACCCTTCTCCTCTCTCGATCTGCTCGAGGCGCTGCCCGACGGCACGGCGTTCCTTGACGACCGCGGCGTCATGCACTTCGTCAACGAACTCTTGTGCGAACTGACCGGCTACGCTCGCGGCGAACTCGTCGGCCAGAACGTTCAAATGCTCATCCCGAAGCGGCACCGCAGGGCTCAACGAATGGCCCAACGCGAGTACGCCAATAACCCGAATGCTCGCTTCATCTGGAGTGACCAAGATCTCACCGTCTTGTGTCGTGACGGTAGTGAACTGTCGGTCGACTTCGCCCTCTCGCTGCTGACCCTTGATAAGAAATCATGGATGGTCGCCTCCATCCGTGACAACCGGGCCGGTCGAGAAGCGGAGCAGGCCCGACTCGAGGCCGACGAGCGCTTTCGCCTCGCGTTTGAGGACAACATGGCGCCCATGGTCTTCACCGACCTCCTGGACCGGATTATCGCCGCCAATGACGCGTTCTGCGAGATGATTGGTTACACCAAAGAGGAGTTGTTGGGCAGGGATTCGAAGCCGTTCACGTACCCCGAGGACCACGGGATCACCGAGAACACGCACGAGCGAATATCACGTGGCGACGCGGAAAAGGTTCGCTACGTCAAGCGGTATCTGCATCGAGACGGTCGAATGATCATCGTCGAAGTCTCGAAATCCCCCGCTCGAGACGCCACGGGCAAGACACTCTATTTCGTGGTGTCCGAACGCGATATCACTGAAGAGAGGGCACTGACGGCCCGTCTGTCGCTCCAGGCACTCCATGATCCATTGACGGGACTCGCGAATCGGGCACTCTTCGACGACCGACTCAGCCAGGCGCACGCGAGGGTGTTGCGCCAAGGTGGCATCGGCGCGGTCCTTCTCTTGGACCTCAATGATTTCAAAGGTGTGAACGACACGTTCGGACATCTCGTCGGCGATCAACTGCTGACGGCCATCGCGCGCCGTCTCGAAACCGTGACCCGCTCATCCGATACGCTCTGTCGATTCGGTGGCGACGAGTTCCTCTACCTCGCCGAAGGTCTCGATTCAGCCGAGCAGGCAGCACAGGTCGCGAGTCGACTCCTCGAATCCTTGCGACAGCCGTTCGTCATTGCCGGGGTCCAACTCGAACAGTTCGCGAGTATCGGCGTCGTCGTTTGGGACAATTCCAACGTAGACCGCTCTGTGTTCATCCAGAACGCGGACGTCGCGCTGTACGAGGCAAAACACCAGGGACGCGGCCAGTACGTGATGTTCACCCCCAGCATGCAGCAGCAGGTGGCGAGCCGACACACGCTGGCGCGCGAGTTGCGAACGGCACTCACGAGTGGCCAGCTCTCGATGCACTACCAGCCAATCGTTGACCTCAACTCAACCAAAGTGCTCGGGTTCGAGGCATTGATGAGATGGAATCATCCCGAGAACGGCTCCGTTCCTCCCAACGTGTTCATCCCGCTGGCTGAAAAGAGCGATCTGATCCTCGACCTCGGTTCTTTCGCCCTGCGCGAAGCGATCGCCGCGGCGAGTTCTTGGGATCGAGGTGCGCCGGCGAAGCAACGGCCCTACGTTACGGTCAATCTCTCCGCCCGCCAGTTTCACGAGTACGGTCTCGTCGACTTGATTCGAGCGACCCTCGAGGAGTTCGCCGTACCGCCGGAGCGACTCATTCTTGAAATCACTGAGCACGTGGCCCTGAGCGACGTCGCCGAGACGGTTCGCGTCGTCGAACAACTCGCCGACCTTGGCGTGGGCATCGCGCTCGACGACTTCGGCACCGGTTTCTCATCGCTTTCCTATCTATCCCTTCTTCGGCCCAGATTCCTCAAGATCGACCAGTCATTCATTCGACCTGCCCGGGAGAGCGCGCAGAACGACGCCCTGCTCGAGACCATTGTCTCGCTCGGCGAGAAGATGGACCTGACGATGCTCGCCGAAGGGATCGAAACGACCGAACAGCTTGGTCGACTTCGCCACCTCGGCGGAGAACTCGGACAGGGCTACCTCTTCTCCGCCGCGGTGCCGGCGTCACAAGTGTCCGTGCTGCTCGACAGCCCCTGGCCGGCATGGACCGCGGCGACAGACCCGCTGAGCTCCACCGAAATTGCTCAACCCGCAAAATTGCATTCTTCGCTGACGTGACCTACTCGAAGGGTGATGAACCCACTGAGCGGCCCTGCCCAATGCCGCGGCGAAAGGCCTGGTGCAGCGTACGATCGTTCTCGAGCGCCGCACCAAGGCTGGTTCGGTCAATGAGAAGTCGGAGTGAGATGAAGCCCGGGATTCACCGTTCTCGAGTCCTTGCACTTGGCTGCGCTGTCGTGTTCGCAGCGACCCTCATGGTGCCAGTGACGTTCGGTACGTTAGCGGGGGCCTCAACCGCATCGCTGTGCCAACGGGTCTCGCCGAACGAGGTCGCGACCACCCTCGGCGTGAAGATCGCCAAGGTCACCAAGGTGGTAAACGGTGACGTCACCGTGTGCTGGTACCAGATCGGCACGCTGAGCCACGCCGCGTTCATACGGGTCCAGACGAACGACAACTTGTCGGGATTCACTGCTGACCAGAAATTCGCCAAGACCTACAGCGAGAATCCGAAAGTCGACACCAACTTCAAGCCGCACAAGGCGTTCAGCACAACTCTGGGCTCGGCGAGCTACGGCTATACGTACTCGGTCGAGGTGTTGAAGAACTCGACCGTCGTTGCCGTCGGTTCCACCAAGGCCACACTCGACAGGGTCGAACAGCTGGCGAAGAAGGTTCTCGTCATCTCCTGATTCCTTTTCGACGATTGCTACGAAGGCTCGCCAGCATCTCGGTAGCGACGCAGCGCGATTGCCGACCAGATGAACTCCACCACTCCGAACGGCCAGGCGCGAGCGAGAAATCCGTACACCCCGGAAAGGACGCACCCGACGGCGAAGGCCGCGATGAAGTGGCGGCCACGCTTCTCCATCGCGTACATCACCATCATGAAGCTCACGGCGCAGACTCCGTAGATCGTGACG
>DAIOEY010000060.1:0-10155 GCA_036745995.1 Acidimicrobiales bacterium
GACCACGACGTACCGACGATCAGGCGCGCGAAGATGAACGCGACGAGCATGCCCATGCCGAGCACGCCGCCCGCGAGCCACTGCGTTGCCTCGGCGCGCACCAACTCCGAAGTCCGCGCGGTCGGTCGGAGCCACCACCACAGGCCAGTCGGCAGCACCAGGGCGAAGACCGCGTACGCGACGCTCCAGCCCGTCGGCAATCGACTGCCCCCGTGAACGATCGTGAGCACCGCGTTGAAGCCGGCGTACGAGCACGTGGCGAGCAGGGCGACACCCTCGACACCGATGATCAAGGGGGTGAGGGCTTCTCGACCGAAAGGATACCGACTCGTCGGACCGCTCGCGACGAGGAACGACACCCTCATCGCCATCCACGAAAGCCCGATGCC
Source organism: Acidimicrobiales bacterium (assembly GCA_036745995.1). Lineage (GTDB taxonomy): Bacteria > Actinomycetota > Acidimicrobiia > Acidimicrobiales > RAAP-2 > RAAP-2. The sequence goes on from DAIOEY010000060.1 coordinate 390, forward strand.
CAGGAACGTGTAGAACCCGTCAAAGAGAATGATCTGCGATCCGGTCCCGACACCGATGGCGATGCCCACGACGGCGAGGATGAATCCGCAGAGAACGGAAAGGCCCAACGAACGTCGCTCGACGAGGAACTCATCACGAGGCATTGACGTCACCGTGGTACTCCTCTCGAGACGGTTCCACTATTACTCATCGTCAGAGTGCTCGGGCGGTTGGCTCTGGGGCGCAAACGTGTCATTGCCCCGCGACAGTGAATGATCGCACTGCCGTCAGCGTGAATGATGACGTTGACGGTAGAGGTCGCGGAACTGGCAGACGCTGGTCGCCAAGACGCGTCATGAGGACATTGGATGTTGAAGTTCATGTGGACAAACCAAGAGCGGTGAAAAGGTGTACTACCAACCCGTCGGGGAGCATCCGTTCTGATCGGGTACGCGTCCGCTGGTCACCTTCATGCCGATGAGAATCTGCTGGTCTCGCGTCGCCTGACCGGCGAGGGGTGCGTAACGCGCGCCACCGTAGGCGTTCCACGTGGCGTTCATGAAGCCGATGCCCGAGTAGGCCGGCCCCGTCATGGCCCAATTGCCGCCGACTTCACAGATGGCGACTTGCTGCCATTCGGCTCGCAATTGCACGATGCTGACGCGCACTGACGCGGCCGCGACAGCCAGATTATGTCGAGTGGCGACTGCGTCGAGATGAGCCCTCTGTAGAGCCGCTCGCCCGGCGGCCTCGGAATGGCGCTGAGAGGCGGTGAGCGTCACTTTGATCGGCTGGGTCGACGGCGTCGAGCTGTCCGCGCCGACTGGCAGCGCCAATGGGGCCGCAGCGATGCCTAAAATCAGCAATACCAACAAGATCCTGCGCACTGTCTCTCTCCTGGTTCTACGCGCACGCTCCGAAACGTCAAGCAACCCAGTAGGTGCTGATGTATGGCTCGAACCGTGGCGAGTTAATGAAGACACCCAATGAAGGGCACGTCTGTTGGTCACATGTATCCACATTGGGGTGGGTGACAACGAAGCAGATTGATCTGCCGTGGGCCATCTTAATTGAGCCGCCTGATCCAGGTAACTGAGAAACGCTGACAAATCCACTTAAGAACCCCATGATCAGGGATTATCAATTTTCATCCGGGCTGAATTACTTCAACCCGAGCGACGCACATGTCAACGATTTACCGGAATCTTCTCCGACACGCGTTACGGGAATTGGCCGCGAAAGTGCGGGACCATTTTGGAAGCTGGAGCGTCAGCGACGACGCCGACGTCGTTCCTGGAGTCGCGCGGTGACGGGCGCTAGTGAGGAATCGTTCGTCGGCTTCCAGGAGAGCCTGATTGAGCATCCGCGCGTTGGAAGAAGTCGCCATCCGGCGGTCGGTGAAACCCACGCTCGGATTCGGATGTTGATGAGTTTGAAAGCGATCACGACGGAGCCGCGATCGTGTAACGCACCGAAGTGTCAATGAACGCCAATCACCCATCGCAGGACGGGGTGGCGGACTGTCGATTGCGTCAAGACAATGCAGAGGTCAACGTTGTCCCCTACGGCGTTCGCTGGAACTAACTACGTACCTTGGTACGAGACGGCGCGTTGTGGTGGCTGCGCGATGTCATGTTGGGGAAGTCCATGGTGGCGACCGGAAGCGATGAACCGCGGGTCACTTCAAACGTGCGCGGGGCCTTGTTGTGTCGAGCGATGAAGTACGTGGCGGCGCTGCCAGTCACGATACCCAGGAAGATCCACGTCGTACCGAAGAAGACCGTGGGTCGAATGCTTCGCTCAATCCAGAACCAGGCGAGGAAGAAGTAACCGACGCTCATTGTCGCGAACGTCCACCGATATTTCTCTGCGTCATTCAGGTTAAGTTTCATACCAAAATGCTACCGACGTTTTTGTACATTTTGCGGACTTGTGCGATCGTTGATGAACAATTGTTACTACCTTGTGAATCGTCCACGATGACAATACGCATGCGGCTTTACGTCCATCGAAACACCACTACACCGTGGCCGTTGCTTTGTGAACTAACTGCATATGCTGTCCGCCATTTCTGACTGAGCGCCACGAGTTCTCCAGTGGGCATTCCGACGGGCGATCGACGCGGTCGCTTCGCGTCAATTGAGTCCGCAGCATTCCGATCCGTCGCACCGCGTCCCGTTCAATTCTCGTCGTCACGCAGCGGATGTCTCGACGCCCTCACGACGGCGCGACGACATCCGATAGTTTCGATCCGTGAGTCGCAAACAGTCACTTGCCGATATTGGCTTTCGGGTGTTGAATCGTTTCCACCGAAGTGTCATCGGCGCGAGCCGAGGGCGGATTGGTCGGTCGGCCTTTGGAATGACCGTCGTCGAGTTGCACGCAACGGGTCGGACATCGGGCCTGCCTCGTTCGACGATCCTGACTGCACCGGTGGTCGACGGAGATCGAATCGTGCTGGTTGCCTCGAAGGGGGGCGATGACCGCAATCCTGAGTGGTTCGCCAACGTCCTTGCCAACCCCGACGTCGAGCTGTCCATCGAGGGACAGCGCCGGGCGATGCGGGCGCGCGTGGCAACCGATGACGAGAGAGACGAGCTCTGGCCCCAGGTGATTCGCGCCTACAAGGGTTACGGGGGCTACCGGGAGCGCACCTCACGCGTGATCCCGATGATCATCTGCGAACCTCGCCCAACGCAGGGGTGACGGGCAGCTCGATCGGGCTTTCGGCCCTCTGAACACGGTCCGTGGCAGTCCCGCCGAGCGCGAAGGGCGAACGGGCGCGACGGCGACCGCACTGACGGTCAAAGGAGGCGCGTCAACCGGGACCTTTTCCTTTAAGTCGTGTTCGCCGCGCTCGGTAATAATCAAGTGCGGCAACGCACTTTCAAGGAGATTTCAGTGGCCATTAACGTGACGCCCATTCCGGGGCTCAGTTCGGAGATCAATGACTTGCGTCGGCGCACCGCTGACCTCGTCAACAACGAGATACTGCCCAATGAAGCGGAGTTGTGGCGTTCGCGGCGCAACGCCGATATGTCGCACGACGATCGAGAGGCGAGTCGACGCCAGAGCTTCGCGTTGCGTGAACAGGTCAAGGCCAAGGTCTTTGAGGCCGGGTTGTGGGCGCCGCACCTCCCAAAGGAGTACGGCGGCGCGGGACTGGACTTCCTGTCACTGGCCTACATGTACGAGATCCTTGCTTACGGCGTCGGCGCCGCGTCCCTGTTCGGTATCGCCGCGCCGAATTCGGGCAACGCCAGCATCCTGGTGAAGTACGGAACCGAGGAACAGAAGCGCAAATGGCTGCTGCCGCTCATCGCTGGAGAGATGGAGTCCGGGTTCTCGATGACCGAGCCCGATCACGCCGGATCCGACCCGCACTCCATCGTGACCGAAGCGGTCCGCGACGGGGACCACTGGGTGATCAACGGTCACAAGTGGTTCACGTCGAACGGCATCGACGCCAACTTCTTCATCGTCATGTGTCGAGCGGTTGATCCCACTGGGGAGTACGCGGCCTCTGGGCGCATGACCCAGATCATCGTTCCCTCCGACACGGCGGGCGTCAACATCATTCGCAACATCGGCATCTTCGGTCACCCCAATTCCGACCACTGCGAGATCAAGTACGAGAACGTGCGCGTCCCGATCGAGAACACGCTTGGACTCGTCGGTCAGGGTCATCAGGCCGCCCAGGACCGACTCGGTGCCGGACGTGTCTATCACTGCATGAACTCCATTGGCATGATGTGGCGGGCCTTTGACTTGATGGTGGAGCGAACGCTCGTGCGAGAGGTTCACGGAGGACTGTTGAAGGACAAGCAGTTCGTTCAAGGTTTCATCGCCGAGAGTTACATGGACCTGCAGTCCGCGCGACTGATGACGATCAACGCCGCCGAGAAGGTTGCCAACGGCGATCCCGACGCGCGCACGGCAATCTCGGCGATCAAGGTCTTCGTGCCGGCCGCCTTCCATCGCGTCGTGGACCGCGCGATCCAGGTGTGGGGCGGCGCGGGCGTGAGCAATGATCTGCCGCTCTCCCAGATGTACCTGACCGCGCGGGTCCTGCGTCTCGCCGACGGGCCTGACGAGGTCCACAAGATCCTCATGGCGAAGAACATCCTGCATCGTTACGAGGACGGCATCGGCTGGAACTTCGGTACGTGAGTTCGCTCTCCCTCATCGAGATGCGGCGACGAGTCTCACGTACTTCGCTGTGGTGAGGTGACCTTCTGCCCTAGTGGCTCGGCCGAGTATCGGTGCAGAATCGTTTCGTAGGCACCGATGCGGACGGAGAAGGGTCGTGCAATCCAGTCACCGATCGATTGACACGTGGGTCGGCCGTGAGCACTGAACGCGTAGCCCCCGAAACGGTTCGCCCCGGTGACGCCGCGGTGCTCGACCGTGACGGTCTCGACACGCTGATCGAGCGATTGCGGGCACTCGGTTACGAGACGAGGGGACCGGTCGTACGTGACGGTGCCGTCGTGCCCGGTCCGATCAGCGGGACGAGTGATCTGCCGGTCGGTGTGACCGACGACCAGGGTCCCGGACGGTACCGCCTGTCCACGGCGCCGCACGCGCGGCTCTTCGACTGGGCGGTCGGCCCCGGATCGTGGAAAGCGGAGTTCTTTCCCGCGCAACAAGAACTCTGGCGCACGGAAACCCGGGAGGGGTCCGTTGACTTCATCGAGCCGGTACTGGACGCGTCAGCACTGGCGATCATTGGCATGCGTCCGTGCGAGGTCGCGTCGCTCGCGGTGTTGGACCGGGTGCTGACGGGCGGCTCGTACCGCGATCCGCGCTACGCCCGACGGCGCGAGGGTACGTTCATCGCCGTCGTCGAGTGCGCGAGTCCCGCCGCCACCTGCTTCTGCGCGTCGATGGCGAGTGGACCTTCGATCGACGCCGGATTCGATCTCGCGCTTACTGAACTCGACGACGATCAGGGCCACCGGTTCGTCGTACGCGCGGGCACACTCGCTGGCGCGGAAGTGCTGTCGTCGATCGACCACGCGGCGGCGAGCGCCGAGGATCTCCGTGCGCGAGCGCGCGTTCTCGACGGCGCGACGGCGCGGATGGGGCGCCACCTCGACACCGAGGGCCTGGCCGGATTGCTGGCTCGCAACATCGAGCATCCGAGGTGGGCCGACGTCGGCGATCGGTGCCTCTCGTGCGCCAACTGCACGCTGGTGTGTCCGACCTGCTTCTGCTCGGACGTGCGCGACACGAGTGACCTGGACGGCACGGTCGTGCGGCGTCGGGAATGGTCGTCGTGTTTCGACCTCGATCACTCCTACCTGCACGGGGGCGCCGTCAGGAAGTCAACGTCGTCGCGCTATCGCCAGTGGATGACCCACAAGCTCTCAACCTGGTGGGACCAGTTCGACACGACGGGTTGCGTGGGATGTGGTCGGTGCATCGCCTGGTGTCCGGTCGGCATCGACATCACCGAGGAAGCGGCCGCGATCGCCCGGTCCGACAACGGATCGTCGACTCGCGTGCAGGTACGCGGGGTCGCGACGTGAGTACCTCCATCGCCCAACTCGTGCGAGCCCACCCCTTCACGGCCGGACTTGACGACCGGTACGTCGCACTCATTGAAGGTTGCTCGCGCAACGTCGCGTTCGCGCCGGGCGATCTTCTTTGTCGCGAGGGCGAGAGCGCCGACACCTTCTACCTCCTTCGTCGGGGGTTCGTCTCGATCGACGTGCACGCGCCCGGGCGCGCCCCGATCGTCATCGAGACGGTCGGTCCGGGTTCGGTCGTGGGTTGGAGTTGGCTCGTCGCTCCGTACCGGTGGACCTTCGACGCCCGGGCGAAGGACCCCGTCGGCGCCGTCGCGGTCGACGGCGCCTGTCTTCGCCAGAAGGTTCTCGACGATCCGGCGTTGGGCTACGCGCTGCTCTCGAGGGTCACCGCCGAGTTGCTGGCGCGCCTGCAGGCGACGCGGATGCGGCTCCTCGACCTCTACGGGGGTCCCGGTGAGCACTGACGCCGCGCGAGCGGTGGACACGGTGGCGGCGTCACCGACGGTCCGCCCGATGACGCCCATCGCCCATCGCGTCATCGCGAAGCGGCGTGAGACCAACGACGTCGTCACGCTGTGCCTCGAACCCGTCGACGGACCGCGCATGGACTTTCTCCCTGGTCAGTTCAACATGCTGAGCGCCCTTGGCGTCGGTGAAGTGGCGATCTCGTTGAGCGGCGCACCGAGCGAGTTGGGGCCGCTGCGCCATTCCGTGCGCGACGTCGGCGCGGTCTCTCGCGCGTTGTGCCAGCGCGAGCTGGGTGACGTCGTGGGCGTGCGTGGCCCCTTTGGCACCGACTGGCGCGTCACGTCGCGAGGCGACGACGAACGCGACACCGTGGTCGTCGCCGGCGGTATTGGCCTCGCGCCCCTTCGCGGGGCCGTGGGCGAACTCGTCGCGGCGCGTGCCGAGGGCGGTGGCAGGGTCTTTGTCCTGGTCGGCGCGCGCGATCCGTCACAGATCGTTTTCGGCGAGGACCTGGCGGCGTGGGCCCGCGACGGCGCGACGGTGCTGGTCAGTGTCGACCGTCCTTCGTCGCAGTGGCACGGTCACGTCGGCCTCGTGACCACGTTGCTCGCCGACGCCGGCTTCGATCCCGTCAACACGCGAGCATTGCTCTGCGGGCCTGAGATCATGATGCGCTTCACGGCGCGCGCGCTCGTCGACCTGGGCGTCGACGCCGAGCAGATCCTTGTCTCGCTCGAGCGCAACATGCAGTGTGGCCTCGGCTGGTGTGGCCACTGTCAATTGGGTTCGCTGCTGCTCTGTCGCGACGGACCCGTCGTGCCCTACGCCGGCATCGTGGACGGGCTGATGAACGAGCGCGAGCGATGACCGCGGTCGTCGATGCCCGTGCGACCCTCGCGGTATGGAAGTTCGCCTCCTGCGACGGCTGTCAGCTGAGTCTGCTCGATTGCGAAGCCGAGTTGCTGGCGCTCGCGGGCGTGGTGAACATCGCGCACTTCACCGAGATGTCGCGGGCGAGCGTCGCCGGACCGTACGACATCTCGCTCGTCGAAGGGTCGATCACGACGCCCGACGACGTTGAGCGGATTCTGGAGGTGCGAGCGAACTCGCGCGTGCTCATCTCGATCGGCGCCTGCGCGACGAGCGGCGGTATCCAGGCGCTTCGCAACTTCGCGCGCGCCGGGAGTTACGCGAATGTCGTCTACGCCCACCCCGAGTATCTGGCGACGCTCGACGAATCGACGCCGATCGCGGCGCACGTGCGCGTCGACTACGAGTTGCACGGCTGTCCGGTCGACCGCTCGCAGTTGCTCGAAGTGCTCGTCGCGACGCTCGCCGGACGGCGGCCCGTCATCGCGGGGCACTCGGTGTGCCAGGAGTGCAAGTCTCGCTCGACGGTCTGCCTGCTCGTGAGTCGATCGGTTCCCTGCCTGGGTCCCGTGACGAGAGCGGGCTGTGGCGCCCTGTGTCCTTCTATCGACCGCGGCTGCTTTGGCTGCTTCGGTCCGAGTGAGAGCGCTAACGTGTCGTCGCTCGCTCAGCGGCTGCGTTCGCTCGGCACCTCCGACGCCGAACTGACGCGCCTGCTCCAGACGTTCAATGCCGCCGCTCCCGCGTTTCGCGACGAGGCCGTGCGGGTGGCGTCGACCGCGGTGACGCTTGACCAGTCGCCACGTCGAGCAGAGGGAGGTGACCGGTCATGAGTCACGGTTCGAAATCCGTCCGCACCATCAGCGCCGAAGGTCTCGCGCGCGTCGAGGGTGAGGGCTCGCTGCGCGTGCGCGTGCACGACGGACTCGTCACCGACGTCGCCCTCGAGATCTTTGAACCGCCGCGCTACTTCGAAGCGTTGCTCCTGGGTCGTCACTTCAGCGAAGCGCCCGACATCACCGCGAGGATCTGTGGCATCTGTCCGGTCGCCTATCAGATGTCGGCCTGTCTGGCGATGGAGGACGCCTGCGGCGTCGACGTGGGCGAACGGATCAGCGCGCTCCGGCGTCTTCTCTACTGCGGCGAGTGGATCCAGAGCCACGCGCTGCACGTGTACCTGCTGCACGCCCCGGACTTCCTCGGCTGCGCCGACGCGGTCGAACTGGCCGAGCGCGACGCCAGCACGGTGCAGCGTGGTCTCGACCTCAAGCGCGTGGGCAACATGATCATCGAGGCCGTCGGGGGCCGGTCGATCCATCCGGTCAACGTCCGCGTCGGCGGCTTCTACCGAGCGCCCGACCCGTCGGCGATCGCCCGGCTCTTCGAACCGCTGCGTCGCGCGCGCGACGCGGCGTTGGCGACCGTGTCGTGGGTGTCGGGTTTCGAGTTCCCTGAGGTCGAGGGCCAGTACCGTTTCGTCGCCCTCCGCTCTCCTGGCCGCTACGCGATCGACGACGGGCGCCCGGGATCGTCGGGTGGGCTCGACCTTTCTCCCGCGCAGTTCTCCGATCTGGTGGTCGAAGAGCACGTGGAGCGCTCGACGGCCCTGCAGGCGACCCTCGGCGGTAACGATCACTACCTCACGGGTCCGCTCGCTCGTTACGCGCTCAACGCCTCGATGCTGCCGGACGTGGCGCGTGAGGCTGCGCGCGCGGCGGGTCTGGGCGACGTGTGCGTGAACCCCTTCAAGAGCATCATCGTGCGCGCGGTCGAACTGGTCTTCGCCTGTGACGAGGCACTGCGGCTCGTCGAAGCGTACGAGCCACCCGCGGCGCCGTCCGTGGACGTGGCGCCGAGGGCCAGTGTCGGCACCGGAGCGACCGAAGCGCCACGCGGGTTGCTGTTGCATCAGTACGAGATCGACGCCGAGGGGACCATTCTGCGCGCGCGCATCGTGCCGCCGACGTCCCAGAACCAACTGACCATCGAGGACGACCTTCGTCGCGTCGTCGAAGGTGGGCTGGAACTCGACGACGACGACCTCCAGTGGCGGTGCGAGCAGGCGGTGCGTAATCACGATCCTTGCATCTCGTGCGCCGCGCACTTCCTGGATCTCTCGGTGGTGCGCTCATGACGCGCGACGATTCGCCCAGGGTCATCGTGGCGGGCTTTGGCAGTGCGGACCGCGGTGATGACGGCGTCGGACCGCTGGTCGCCGCGCGCGTGGCGACGATCTCGTCCGCGACGCGCGACGTCGGTCCGCTCAGCGAGCCGCTCGACCTGCTCGACTACTGCGACGGGGTGGACCTGGTCGTCGTCGTCGACGCGGTGCGCTCGAACGCGAAACCCGGAACGGTCCGCGTCGTCGAGATGAACGTCGAGGCGGGCGTTGACGAGAGCGAGGTCGACACGCTCGTCGACGGCGTCACGAGCACCCACGGCATTGGCCTGGCCGGCGTCCTTCGCCTCGCCCGAGCCGTTGGTCGCGCGCCGACCCGACTCGTGGTCGTGGGCGTCGAGGGTGAAGAGTTCGCGCTGGGTCACGAACTCAGTCCCTCGGTGCGCGCGGCCGTCCCGGAGGCGGTCCGTCTGGTTCTCCAACTCATAGCGGAGGTGAACGTATGTGCATGAGTCGTTTGTACCGAGTTCGTCGTGTCGTCGACGAGAAGGTGCTGGAGGTGGAGGACACCGAGGGCACGATCTCTCGCGCCTCGCTGCTCGCGTTCGACGGCGCGCCGCCGAGCCCGGGGGAGTGGGTCGTCGCGCACAGCGGCTACGTGCTCGATCGAGTCGACCAGGGCGAGGGCGACGAGGTCGCCGCGCAGATCCGCGAGGGGCTTGCCCTGATCAGCACGTCGGGCGAGGAGGTCGTCTCGTGAGCACTCTACGTCCCGTACGTCGAGCGACGCCCGGC
>DAIOEY010000061.1:0-8609 GCA_036745995.1 Acidimicrobiales bacterium
AAACCGGCGTGGGCTTGCCCACCGTGGGTTCAAATCCCACTCCCTCCGCCAAGTGCCCTTGACCCCATTGACTGGACCACGAAGCACACGTCTCGATCGCACGACGTTCCCGAGTGAAGCGGCCGGATCGTGACGCCCGGTACCGCGGTTGACATTGCGCGCTGTTGGGCCAACAATGGCAGTGCCCATGAAGACGCCGCCCGTTACCTACGTCGCGTTGCTGCGCGGCGTCAACGTCGGGGGGAACAGCCGACTGTTGATGGCGGATCTGCGGGCGCACTTCGCGTCGCTCGGTTACCTGGAGGTTCGAACGTTCATCCAGAGCGGCAACGTCATCTTTCAAAGCGACGACGAGGTGCGCTCTGACCACCTCGAAGCGGCGATCGCCAATCAGTTCGACATCGTGACACCGGTCGTTCTTCGAACCGCGCAACAGATCGCGTCGACCGTACGTCGAAACCCCTTCGCGGACCTCGACCGGGGACGTCTGCACGTGGGCTTCCTGCGTCAGACACCAATCGACGGCGCCGTCGCCGGACTCGAGCTCGAGCAGTTCGCGCCGGATCAGGCGCACGTCGTCCAATCGGACGTCTACCTCTACCTGCCCAATGGCACGGCGCGGAGCAAGCTGGCGACCTACGTGGATCGACGCCTCAAGTCGTCCATGACGGTGCGCAACTGGAACACGGTCTCTGAACTGCACGCACTGACGAACGCCTGAACCGCGACTCGAGTCGAGGCCGCTGAACGAGATCGGCCCCGTTTGGCCGATCAGTGCGCGGCGAAGTACGCCTGCATGGGCGTGAAGTAACTCTGCTGCCATCCGCCGTTCTCGTAGCCGAGGTCGCCGTCGGGCACGTTCGAATGACGAACCGTCACGAACGTTCCCACCTCATTGGCCGCGAAGGTGACCTCGATCTGGGAGTCTTCGTCGTCGTCGGCGAAGTTGGCTGAACGCCACGTCTGGACGACGCGGTGGGGCGGCTCGAGGGTCACGGTGGTGCCGTGAATGTAGTCGTTCCACGCGTCGTAGCGGCCGCCGACGTGCGGGTCGACGTGCGCCTCGCCACCGGTCATCGCCGAATGGCCCTCGCTCGACATCCACGCGTCAAAGACCTCCTGTGGCGGGGCAGAAACCTGTCCCGCGACTTCGAAGCTGTACGCCATGACGGTTCTCCCTCTGCGGCAACGGTGTCGACGCTGGCCTCGAAGGACGGCAACGGCCCGTTCGCGTGTCTGGTGCGCAGTGTATTGGACCTTCCGCCGCGACGCGCACGACCGCGCCTAGCGTCGAACGCGCGCGCGAATGCTCTCGATCCACGCGGCCGCGGAGCGACGAGCGCTGTCGACTTCCTCGCGACGCTCGGCGGCCGCCACACCGGTCACCGGGTAGGAACCCAGGAATTTCACGGTGGCGAGGTGGGCCTGGAGGTCGGCCAGACAGTCCGCCACCACGTCGTCGGCGACGTGGCCCTCGAACTCGATCACGAAGCAGTAGTCGCCGAGACCACGTTTCGTCGGACGGCTCTCGAGCTTGGTGAGATTGATATCGCGCGCGGCGAAGCGGCCCAGTATTGCGTACAGCGATCCCGGCCGGTCGGCGTCTTGGAAGCAGACGATCGACGTGCGGTCATGACCGGTCGGCGACGCAACGGCGTCGCGACCCACGAGGACGAAACGCGTGGCGTTGTCGGGATGATCCTCGATGTCACTGGCGAGCACCGAAAGGCCGAAGAGCTTGGCGGCGAGCGCCGAACCGACGGCCGCCCACGGTTCGCTCGACGAGGCGACCTCGCGCGCGGCCTCGGACGTCGACGTCGTCTGCACGGTCGAGGCGCCAGGCAACGACTGCAGGAAGGTCCGACACTGGGCGAGGGCGTGCACGTAACTGCAGACCCTGGTCACCTCCTCGAGACGGGTCTCGGGGCGCGCCAGCAGGTGCAGGCGGATCGGCAGGACGATCTCGAGCTCGATGAAGAGGTCGTGGTCGAAGACCAGTCCGTCGATGGTCGCCGACACGGTCCCCTCGATGGCGTTTTCGAGGGGCACGAGGCCCTGGTCGAGGGTACCGTCGGCAACGGCGTTCAAGAGATCGGTCAGCGAAGCGCACGCCACGGCGTCCACGTCGCGCAGGGTCGCGACCGCCTCGTGGGAGAACGAGCCTTCGGGACCGAGGTAGCCGACGCGCGCGAGTGCCATTGCGAGAGTGTACTTGGCCTCCAAAACCCAACGATTCGGTGCGTCAACGCCGAGGGGCGCGATTGCCTACGATGGCTAGGGACCAAATTGAAAGGCTGGCGCAATGGGGCACCACATGTTTGAATACGACGCGACGCTCACCGACGCGGTCTTTGCCTACTGTCGCGAGCGCCTTTCGATGCAGCCCGTACCCCTCGACTACGGCAGTCTCACGAACGTCCCGCTCGCGGACCTCGACGGACTGATCAGACCCGAAGGGCACGACCCCGAGGAGATCCTCGCGTTCTTCAAGAACGAACTCGCCCACGCCGTCGTTTCGATCGACGCGCCGAACTTCCTCGCCTTCATACCCAACGCGCCGACGAAGAACTCGCTGCTCTTCGACATGGTCGTCGCCTGTTCGGGGCTCAACGGAACCAGCTGGCTCGAGTCGGCGGGCGTCGTCGTCGCGGAGAACCAGGCGCTCGCGTTCCTCGCGGACCTGGCGGGCATGCCCTTCGGTTCAGGGGGCGCGTTCGTGTCGGGCGGCTCGATGGGCAACCTCTCGGGTCTCACCGTCGGGCGCGACGTCGGGCGGGCGCTTCGTCCGACGACCGCGCCCCACAAGGTTCGATTCGCGATCTCGTCGGACGCGCACTCGAGCATCGGCAAGGCCCTGCACGTCCTCGGCATCGAGGCGTTACTCGTGACGCCCGACGACCACCGGCTTACTCGCGCAAACCTCGCCGCCGCGCTTGAGGCCGATCCGCATCCCGAGACCGTCGTGGGCGTCGTCGCGACCGCCGGCACCACCAACGCGGGCATCGTCGACGATATCGAAGGCATCGGCAGCTACGCGCGCGAGCACGGCCTGTGGTTCCACGTCGACGGCGCCTACGGCGGCGCCTCGCTCTTCTCGCTCACGCACCGCCACCTGCTCGAGGGTATCCGTCACGCCGACAGCTTCGTCGTGGACCCGCACAAGTGGCTCTTCGCGCCGCTGGACTGCGCCGCGCTGATCTACCGCAACCCCACGGTCGCGCGCAAGATCCTCGCCCAACAGGCGAGCTACCTCGACGTGCTGCACACCGGCGACGACGAGCACTACGAGTGGAACCCGTCGGACTTCGCCATCCACCTCTCGCGGCGCGCGCGGGGCCTGCCGTTCTGGTACTCGCTCGTCACCAACGGCACCAACTCCTACGAGACCGCGGTGCAGGCGGCCATCGACCTCGCCGAGCACACCGCGTTGATGATCGACAAGCGCGACTACGTCGAACTGGTGCGACCGGTCAGTCTTTCGATCGTGCTCTTTCGCCGAAAGGGCTGGAGCGCCGAGCGGTACACGGAGTGGAGCAACCAGTTGCTGCGCGATCAGATCGCCTTCGTCACCCCGACGAAATGGGAAGGCGAGACCGTGGCGCGTTTCGCGTTCCTGCACCCCGACACGTCCGAAGAGCTCGTCGCCACGATCCTCGATTCGATGCGCGACTAGCGGTCGCGCAGCAGCGGATCGGCCGGTCGTCGAACGAACTCGCCGCGCTGGGCGCGCCGACGCCACGCGACCCCCCCGAGCGCCTCGAGCACGATCCGGTTGGCGAGGTAGGCCGTGATCTCGGCGTGGTCGTAGGGCGGCGAGACCTCGACGACGTCCATGCCGCCGAGCACCCCCTCCATCGCGATGCGTCGCACCGCGTCGAGCAGTTGGCGACTCGTCAGTCCCCCCGGTTCGGGCGTGCCGGTACCGGGGGCGGAACCCGGGTCGACGACGTCCACGTCGACGGAGAGGAAGATGGCGTCGCAGTCGTCGCTCGCGATGGCGAGGGACTCGTCGATCACGGCGTCGAGGCCGCGCTCGACGATCTCGCTCATCTCGAATGACCGCATGCCCTGTTCGGACATCCACGCGAGCGTCTCGGGCTCGGGCCAGTAACCGCGCAGGCCGATCTGCAAGAAGCGGTCCCCGCGACAGGCGCCCGACTCGATGAGCCGGCGCATCGGGGTGCCGTGGCCGTAGAGCGAGCCCATCTGGGAGTTGCCGGTGTCGGCGTGGGCGTCGAAGTGAATCACCGAAACTCTTCCCCAGCCCACGTGGTGGGCCAGTCCGGTCACGTCGGGCAGCGCGATCGTGTGGTCGCCACCCAGGATGACGGGGATCACGCCCGCGCGAGCCACGTCGGTCACGCGCTGCTCGAGCCGACGCAGCGACAGCTCGGTGTCGCCCGAGGGCATCTCCACGTCGCCGAGGTCCACGACGGCCAGATCGACGAGCGGATCGACGCCGAGCGCGAGGCTCGGTCGCTGTCCGTCGTGGGGAAGGTAGTCGGTCGTTCGAATGGCCTGGGGACCGAAGCGACAGCCCGGGCGGTGCGAGGTGCCCCCGTCGAACGGGGCGCCGATGACGGCGGCTCCGGCACCAGACCACTCGGCCGCCACGTCGGGGTCGGCACTCGGGACGCCGAGGAACGTCGCGTCCGGTCCGTAAAGATTGCCTATGCGCATAACACTCCATGATCGCGTGGTCTTCTCATCATCATCCAGTTCTACTCAACGGCGCGTACACGAGTGGATCGGATGCGTTCATCGTGGCGGATTGCCTCTCCAGCCCTCACCCTACGCTGGAGAGGTGCCCACAGTCCGCCGCGTCTGCGTCACCCGCGTCATCCCCGCTCCCCCCAAAGCGATCTTCGATCTGCTGGCCGACCCGCGCCAGCACGCCCGCCTCGACGGATCGGGCACCGTGCGCAAGGTGAAGAAGGCACCCGATCGATTGTCACTCGGCGCGACGTTCTCCATGGACATGAAGATCGGTGTCGGGTACTTCACGCGCAACACGGTCGTCGCCTTCGAGGAGAACAAGTGCATTGCCTGGCACCACCTCGCCCAGTTCGTGTGGCGCTACGACCTCGAAGAGGTCCCGGGCGGCACGAAGGTGACCGAATCGTTCGACTACGACCGCCCGTGGGCCTTCGTGATCATGTGGTTGGGTTGGCCCGAGAAGAATCGCGCGTCAATGGCGTCGACCCTCGAGAGGATCGCCTCCATCGTCACGGCGTGACGTTGACCGCGGCGCCGACGTTCAGCAGTTCCACCCAGGTCTGACCCGGCGTGAGCGCGATCCGCTGGCCCGACGCCGTCTGGTAGGTGATGACGTCGGACTTGGACGGACCGCGCGACCACCTGCCGTGGATCTCCTTGCCGTCGGTGAAGACCGCGGCGGTCCCTGAACCCTGCAGGTCGCCGTAGGAGGCCATCGTGCCGATGCCGTTGACGTAGTTGATCCACATGACGATGACGTTCCTGGGTGATTCCCGCACGTTCGTTCCGGTCACGTCGGCCTGACCGAAGAGCGTGCGGTCCCAGGACGTCGTGGCCGCGTCCCACGTCCAGGTGACGGAATACATGCTCGGGAACTCGACGGTGAACGCGGCCACCTTCGCACCGACCACCTTCTGCTTCGCGCTGCGGTAGGTGAAGAGCGAGGGCGGCGGTGTCGGGGTGCCGCCAAAGGCGAACAGCAGGGGCGCGACGGCGTACAGGTTGTGGGGCGCGTAGCGCGTCGGGTCACGGAACATCGCGGTACCGGACGTTGTCTCATCGCGCAGATCCAAGTGCGGCACCTGGGAGATGCTCGCCACGGCGTAGGCGGCGCCACCGGAGTAGGCGAAGATGCCGCCGAGGGGCCAGACCACGCTCGAGTCAGTGGGGCGCACCGATCGGACGGGACCGACCTTGGCCGGCGCGTGCGAGTTGAAGATCGCCGCCAAGCGCGTGATGCCACCGTTCACGATCTCCTCGTAGACGACGTCCGCCTGGTCGACCCCCCACTGGGGCAGGGCGTCGGGCGTGTTCTCGATCTTGACCGTCAACGCCGGCCGCTTCACCGAGAGACCCGACGGATCGATGAGTCCCGTGAGCGGCGCCGTCGGGTAGTGGGGGGCCGTGGTCGTCGTGGTCGTCGGTACCGGTGGCGCGGCCTTGGGCTTGAGCGCCAGCCAGGCACCGATTCCCCCGCCTACGAGTAGCACGGCGAGCAGGGGAAGGTATATCTTTCGCACCCGTCCAACCTAGTAAGCGAACGCGATGGCGCTGGCCATCCGCGCGAACGCGCGACGTCAAAGGATCTTGTAGATGACCGTATGGGGGAGTTGCGTCTCGGCGCTGAGGTGCTCGGATCCCTCCACGACGTCCCAACCAATGGACCGGTAGAAGCCGAGCGCGCTGTCACGACCGTTGGCCCAGAGCTGCTCGACGCCGAGGAGGCGCAGTTCGTCCTCCGCCTGGTACATCACGGTGGCGCCCAGTCCCCGACCCTGGACGTCGACGTCGGTGGCCATGAAGCGAAGTTGCATCGACACGAGTTGTTCATTCACCGGGGCGAGCGACGCGAAGAACGAGGCGCTCACCACCAGTCGTCCGTCGAGGAAACCAGCGAAATGCAGCGACGTCGTCTCGTCATCACGAGAATCGGAAACCAAGGCGTTCGGATCGTCGTCGCGCAGCACGCGCCGCCGCAACTCGTGCAACCGGCGAGGATCCACGCGAGCGACACGAACGGCGCCGCCAACACCGTCAGACAAGGCTCTTCACCATCGTCATCAGGCGAATCGACGGGTCGCGGTCCATCGTGATCGTGGCACCGGTCGCGAGAAACCCGGACCTCTCGTAGAACGCCCGGGCCCTCGCCACGGACTCGGTCACGTGCAGATACAGCGCGTCGGCACCCCGCTCGACGGCCCAGTCGCACGTCGCTTCGACCAACGAAGCGGCGACGCCGGTGGCGCGTGCAGCGGGCGACACGTACATGCCGTACATCCAGTGGGTACCCGGCGCGGCGTCGTTGAACCCTCCCGAGACCATCCCGACGACCTCGTCGCCACGCTCGGCGAGGTAGAAGTGCCACTGGCGAGCGGCCGTGCGCCAGCGATCGTCACTCCAGGCGCTCGCCTCTTCGTACGTCGAACCGTACGCTTCGGGCGTGTCGAGCAGTGATTCCAGACGAATCGCGCGCAACATCATCGCGTCGCTGGTACCACCGCGACGAACCACGTACGACGTGCTAGTCATTGGGCTTCATGCGCGAAGCGACGTTCTGTTCACCCAACGTGCCGCCGGCCAGGTGCTCGCGCACGCTGTTGGCGTCGATCTCGGGTCGATTCTGTGAGAGCTTGGCCTTGGCCTCGATCGAGACGACGTCGATCTCGATGCCGACGATCGCGTTCAGTTGTCGTTCGATGTAGTCCGACGGTGCGTCGTCCACGCGCCACTGGGGATCACGACCGGCTTCGAACTGCCCGGTGACGCTTCGAACCTGCGCGGCCTTCCACTCGGGGTCGTCGAGTAGTTTGACCCTTCCGTGAACCTCGGCGGCGACGTAGTTCCACGTGGGCACGACGCCGGGTTGCTCGAGGCGACTGGGATAGTACGAGGGCGAGACGTAGGCGCTCGCCGAAAGAAAAAGTCCGAGAATTTCGGTTCCCGTCTTCACTTCGTGCCACCATGGATTGGCCCGGGCGAGGTGTGAACGCATCGTTCGCCGGTCCTCGCTCACGACGACCGGGACAAAGACGCTCATCAGACCCGAACTGCCCGAAATGACCAGCATGCCCGCGCCGGCGTCGCGCACGACGCCCCACGCGGCGTCATCGTCGAGAACGAACGTTGGCGGAACGTACACCACGCCATTGTTTCACGAATTGCCCAGGGAAGATCCGCGCCAACGTCTCAATTGACGAAAGCGCTTAAGGCGACTCTCGACCCGAGAGCCGAGCGGAATACATCGAGTAACCGTCCACGTGGCGCACGACGAACGTCGCGATGACGGTGGCGGTCATCATCGGGATCGCGAGCGAGAAGCCGCTGTGGGTGAGTTCCATCACGAGCACGAGACCCGCCAACGGCGCCTGCATCGACGCGCCGACCATCGCGGCCGCGCCGACGAGCGCGAACGCCCCAACGGGAGTGCCGTGCCAGTAGTGCGTCCACGCGACCCCCAGGAAGGCGCCCAGGACCGCGCCGGTCGCGAGGAAGGGCGTGAACACGCCTCCCCCCGCGCCACTGCCGAGCGTCAGGGCGGTCACGAGCGGCTTCAGGGCGAACAACGCGAAGAGCAGTCCCGCACTGCCGAGTCCCAAGAAGGCCTCGTGGGCCATGTCCTTGCCGTTGCCGAACAACTGCGGATACCAGATACCCGCGACGCCGACGACCACGAAAGACACGGGCATGATCCACAGGATCGACGCCCCCGCCGCTCTGTGGTGCGAGACCCAACCAATCAGTCGAACGTAGAAGAGGGCCAAGAGGCCGATGATCAGTCCGGCCAACAGCGACCACACCATGATCGAGCCGGAGAAACGATAACTCGGGATGTCGGTGTAGGTCGCGCCGCTGGGCAGGTACACCCACGCCACCATCGTGGCGATCAGAGAGCA
>DAIOEY010000061.1:8709-10134 GCA_036745995.1 Acidimicrobiales bacterium
ACCAGGTACCACGCCAGCGCCCCGAACACGCCCGCGACCACCAGCATCGTCACTCGATGGGCTCCCGACGTCGCCGCGACCGCGTGTTGATAGCTCCCCGAGCGGAAATTGAAGGCCCACCGCTCAGCGAGGGAGAGTATCCACATCAACAGGTCGCCGAAGAGCCCCGTCGCGATGCCGGTCAAGACCACGGCGAGCCAGAACATCGGCGTCAGCGCGGCGTCACCGTCGCTCGTGACGTTGGGCTGCTCCATGGCTCCACGACCCGAGGCGATCCGCTTCTTGATCAGGGGCTGGGGAACTCGCTGACGCTCGCTCTCACCACCGCGCTTGGACACCATAGACCTCTCGTTGGTCGCCGTGAATCAATGGTAGCCCTGACGATTCACCGATCCGCCACGAGCGGCCGGCGCAGGGGGCGTCGTTCTCACAGTTCGAACCCGTTGATCGTGATGATGCCCTCGGTACACGAACGATGACGAGATGTTGAATGTTCGAACACGTGACGATGCGGTGGCCGGTCTAATCGAGCAGCATCTCGGGCGTCACCGCGCACGTGCGCGTGTGCTCGGAACCATCGAGTACGACACCGCAGTCCGGGCACAGAAGGTGCGCCCAACAGGCCGCGTCGCCGCCGTCGGAGTCGTCGGAGTCGTCGGCGGTCGTTACTTCCTCCGCACTACCGCCGGACACGACCTTTCGGGCGTTCACCACGGCACGAGTGCCCTGCGCGGGTGGTCGAACTCTCGTCACGTCACCAGCGTAGCCACGCGACTTCCTCGGCCCTCCCTTGAAACTGCGCGTAAGTGGACGACGCTTTCGACAGAGACGAGGTAGAAACAGGTTGTCGCCCGTCAGAGGACCTCCTTAAGCCTTGACCGACACCACGTCACCGGGAGCGAACGAAATGCGAAAAGAGTTGGCCTTAGAGAGTAGAGCGACGGAGACCCGTAGAGGTCAACTACTACTTTTTGGCGCGGCGGTCGTTGCACTCCTGATGCTCTCGGCGTTCGCGGCGAGCGCCGCGGTCGCTTCGGGAGCGTCAGTTGACACGCTCATTGAGTACAGCAACGGCCACACGGTCACGGTGAATCCCGGTCAGCACGCGACCCGGGTTCTGCACAGCACGTACTGGTCGATCGCGGCGCTCCCGACGTCACGACCACTGACCCAAGTCACTTCCGCCGTCTACTCGCCGCGACTGCCGTCCACCAAGGGCGGGTGCGTCGCGGGCCAGGGATGCGGCACCGTGACCGGTGCACTACGTGGCGAGCGCACCGGGCGTGGCTCATCTGCACGCTTCGAGAATTTCGTGTGGAGAAGCCTTGCGCTGCACCGCGGCCCTGAGCAATTGGACAGCGACGATTCGAGTGCGCTAAAAACGTACGTGGTTGCCCCCTGGAAGGAATGAGTATCCCCATCGAA
>DAIOEY010000062.1:0-10112 GCA_036745995.1 Acidimicrobiales bacterium
CTCCTCACTCGGTGAATCGAAGAGCTCGAGCGTCGCCGTGCCCGCGTAGGCGGGACCGAGTTCGACGTTCGTGCCCGACATGGTGACCACTTCGGCGAGACTGTCGCGGCCGTCGAGTTCGATGCCGGGGAACCAACGGTGGTGCAGCATCGGGTGTGCGTTGACGAATCCATTGGAGGGCGATGGACCGGTGAGAGTTACGGTGGCCTGCGCCAGGCGACGGTCACTGGCGGCGAGGGTCATGCCGAAAGCTCCGCCGGCTTCGAGTCGGGGTCCCGCCTTGCCGAGCGCGACGGGACGGGTCTGATGGATCGATCCCAATTTCTTCGGGTAACCCTGAAGGTAGCCACGCACGAGCGCGAAGTCCTTGTCGACCCAGATGAAGACACAGCGGCTGTAGAGCTGCTCGCCGTAACGACAGCGCACGACGACGAAGGCCTCCTTGTACTGCGAGCGCACCGGGTCGAGCAGTTCCGCGCCGTCATCGCCGCAGCTCTGCCAGTCGGCCCAGATGAACGCGACCGCACCCGGGTCCTCGTCCTCGTGGGCGAGCGTCACGCCTTCGGGCAACAGGTTCGCGATGGCCGTGGGATCGGTGCGGTACTCGACGGTGAGCAGATCGCCCGAATAGTGCCACGGCACGGGCGGCAGGAGTGACGCACGTCCACTGGCGGTTCGAGGGAAGGGCAGTCCGCGCATGCTCATGTGTCCTCGTTGGTCCAGCCCTCGTCGGGCCGCTCGAACCACACGTGCACCTGACCGGTGCCGATGGCGTTCTCGTACTCTGAGAACAATGTACCGGCAGCGACGCAGTCGACGCCACCGAGCGCGGACGCCATGATCTGGTAGTGGCCGAAGCGACCTTCGGGCTTGAATTTCATGAACGCACTCAGGCCATTGAGCACGCTCGCGTGATCGCCGCGCCGCCACGCGTCGATGACGTCGTGGTCCGCGTCGCGCGCGCCCGGCGAGAAGATGTGCTGTTCGCCCGCGGCCTCGTGTTCGCGCAGGGTCCGCAGCGTATGAAACGTGTGACTCAGTGCGCCCGAGGCGAGCAGCACGACTCGCAGATCGCTCTCGGCGACCGCTTGGGCGATCACGCGACCGACTGCCGCGAAGTCGCTGGGCTCAGCCGTCTGGCAGAGACTGACGGAGATCCACGCTTCGTCGCCCTGTAAGAACCTCAGCAGGTTCGTGGTCGCGTACGTGATGGGCAGGTGCTCATTGTCGATCGGCGTTATCCAGCAGTCCGGCGTGGCGTCGGCGATCAGGCCCACCAAGAGGGCGAACTCGGGGTCGCCGGGCACGTCGTAGGGCACGCTGGACATTCCCCGTGGCAACTCCTCGGAGGTGAAGAAGCCGAGTCGGCGCTCGTGCGCGGTGATGACGAACTCGACGGTCGTGAACCAGTGACTGTCGAGCACGATCACCAGATCAGGCTTCAGCCGGTCGAAGACCTCGCGCTTCAGGGCGTGCAGACCCGTGTAGAGCGTGCTCTCCTTTCCTTCGTTGAGTGCCCGTCGCTGTTCGTCGGGCAGGACGATTGTGGGTACGTGGGCAACCACTGCGGCACCAATAATTTCACCCATTGGTAGTGCCCTCCTTTACTTGATAGGTCTTCAGGTCGCTGTAGAAGTCCAGGGCGTAGTCGCCACCCTCGCGACCGATCCCGCTCACGCCGGTCCCACCGAAGGGAGCTGTCAGGTCGCGGATGAGAAAGCTGTTCACCCAGATGGTGCCGGCGCGAACCGCCGCGCCCACGCGATCGGCTCGCTCACGAACGCTCGTGAAGATCAGGGCGGACAGACCGTACGGGGTCGAGTTCGCGAGGTCGATAGCCTCCTGTTCGCTGGAGAAGGTCTGCAGGGTCAACACCGGGCCAAAGACCTCGTGTTGGACGATCTCGGCGTCATTTGACCGCGGTTCGATGAGCGTGGGCCTGAACCACAGTCCGTCGTCGTGCAGGCGCGTGCCGCCAAAGACCACGTGGTCACCGGCGTTGACGGCGCGCTCGACGAATCCCTCAACCCTCGCGAGGTGGTCAGGGTGGATGAGCGGCGAGATCGTGGTCACTGGATCGCGACTGTCGCCCAGTACGTGGCGCTCCGCCGCGAGCGTGAAGCGCGCGAGGAATTCGTCGCGGATCGAGTCTTCAACGAGGAGTCGCGTGCCCGCGAGACAGACCTGGCCCGCGTCGTCGTACATCAACGCGGCCTTTTCGACCGCGACGTCGAGGTCGGCGTCGGCGAAGACGATGAACGGTCCCTTGCCGCCGAGTTCGGCCGTGAAGGGCACGAGGTTCTTGGCGGCCGCGACACCGATCAACCTTCCGGTCTCGGGAGAGCCGGTAAAGGAGATGCGTCGCACCCTTGGGTCACTAACGAGGGCCGCGCCGACTTCCTCGCCGAGTCCCTGGACGACGTTAAAGACGCCCGGTGGAAAGCCCGCGTCGCTCACCAGGTCCATTAAGAGCGAGCAAGTCAGGGGTGACCATTCCGCCGGCTTCAAGACCACGGTGTTGCCCGCCGCGAGCGCTGGGGCGCACTTCCACGTGGACAGCATGAAGGGGGCGTTCCACGGCGTGATGACGACGGTGGGACCGGCCGGCATGCGCAGCACCGTGTTGTGCGTCGTGTTCGAGTCCCATTGGCGTGCGTGGTAGTTCGCGGCGAGATCGGCGTAGGCGCGAAAATTGCGCGCCCCCCGGCCGATGACGCGAAGGCGCAGACTCTCTTCGAGCATCCCCATGTCGAGACACTCGACCGTGGCGATTCGCTCAATGTTCGCGTCGATGAGGTCCGCGAGACGGTAGAGGTACGCCTGTCGTTCGTCGCTCGAGAGCGCCGCCCACGCGGGAAACGCGCTCAGCGCGGCGCTGACCGCGGCCGCCGCTTCGTCCGCGCCACCTCGTGACACGTCGGCGAGTTTCAGGTTCCAGTCGAGGGGGGAGCGGTCTTCAAAGGTGGTCGGTGAACTGACGCGCTCACCGTTGATGAAGTGACGAGTGTCGACTTCGACGCCACCCACCGAGACGCGTGGTCCGCTCACGACTGGAACCGAGGACGCACGCGGGGAAACGGCAGGGCGGATCGGTCAGTGGACGCTGGTCGGCGCTGTCCGCGAAACTCCCAGTCACCGCCAAGCGCCGTCGAGAGGACCTCTTCGCTCGCCGTGGGTTGGGCACCGACCTCGTCGCTCACGGGTTCGGGGGAGGCGACCACGTGGTTCGTGAGAACGCCGAGACCTTCGATCTCGACCGAGACGACGTCGCCCGGTTCGACGGGCCGTGAATTCGCGGGCGTGCCAGTCAAGAGAATGTCGCCGGGCACCAGCGTGATGAGTCGCGCGATGTCCGCGACGAGATAATGCATGTCCCACGCCATCTCGTCGATCGATCCGTCCTGGCGAACGTCACCGTTGACGATCGTGCGCATTGACTTGTGGCGAAAATCCCAATCGGTCACGAGCCCGGGTCCGACCGGACAGAGCGTGTCGGCACCCTTGACGCGCAGCATCGAACCGGCGTCGGTGTCGCGAAAATCGTGCAGACCGAAATCGTTGGCGATGGTGTAGCCCGCGATGTAGTGCGCGGCGTCCTTCATCTCGATGTTGCGCGCCGTGCGACCGATGACGATCGCGACCTCGCCCTCATAGTTGAGGTAGTGGCAGTTTGCCGGGCGAACGACCGCTCCTCCGTGGCCGTTGAGCGACGAGACGGGCTTTTGAAACCACGTGGGCGCCGGCGTCAACTCGATGCCGAACTCGCGAACGCGTGACACGTGGTTCAGATGACAGCAGAGGATCTTCGAGGGAGTTGTGGGGGCCAGGTGCGTCGCGTACGCCGCGTTGACGGAACGACCGTCGGGCGCCACGAGCGTATCGCCCGAGAGCGTCACCTCGACGACGTTGCCGTCGAGCAGAATTCGCCGATATTCCAAGACCCCTCCGACAATCGTTTGATGTCAAATGATTGTCTCACTTTACAAACCGCGGCGTTCCAGTCGTGCTACTTTCGCAAAAGTCACCAGGAGGCGGAGATGAGCGAATCGTTTGAACGCGTGCGGGTGCTGTGGCCTGATCATCTCGGACTCGCGAGGGGCAAGTACGTGCCGGCGAGTTTGGCCCAGAACGGATCGCACCACTGCACCGGCACGTGGGCGCTGGGCTACGACCGTGGGATGACGCCCGAGACGGTGGGCAGTTACTGGAGCGAGGGACTGCCTGACTTTGACGCGAAGTTCGACCTCGGGGACCTGCGTCCGAGCTGGGAGAAGAACACCAAGGTCGTCGTCGCGGACCTCACCCGCCACGGAGAACCGTTCAGCGTCTCGCCGCGGACGGCGTTGCGAAAGGCCGTCGCTGACTGGCGCCTTCTCGGCTACGAGCCCCAGGTCGGCATGGAGTTCGAGGCGTACATCTTCACGCCCGACGGCGAGGGCGGTTGGAAGCCTCTCGAGACCCCCGGCGCCTTCGTCTACGGCACGGGTCCGAGTGTCGACCCCTTCGGTTTGGTCGACGCCATCTGGGAGGCGTGTGCCGAGGCGCAGATTCCCCTCGAATCGGTGAATTCCGAGTACGACTCGCCACAGTTCGAGTTCACGCTGCGCTACAGCGACGCGCTACAGGCGGCTGACGATGGGTTTCTGTTCAAGGTCCTGGCGCGCGAGGTCGCGCACCGCTTCGGTCTGTTGCTCAGCTTCATGGGAAAGCCGATGTCGGATCGCGGTGGATCAGGACTGCACGTCAACTTCTCGTTCCTCGACGGCGATGGTGAAAACGCCATCAACGATGAGGCCAAGTCCGACGGACTCTCCGATCTTGCGCGCTTCTGCATAGGTGGTCTGCTGGCCCATCACCGGAGCATGGCCGGGCTCTGCGCGCCGACGGTGAACGCCTACAAGCGACTGCGCCCGGCGTCGCTCTCGGGGTACTGGGCGAACTGGGGTTACGACCACCGCGGCGCGACGATTCGTGTCCCGGGTGAGCGAGGAGTGGCGGCGCGTCTCGAACATCGACTCAGCGACGGTGGCGCGGTCGTGCACACGGTCATCGCCACGGTACTGCAGGCGGCGTTGCTCGGCTTCACCCAGAACGTCGAGCCGGGTCCCGCCGAGGGAGGTAACGGTCTCGACACCATCGACGCCACGATGGGCGTCCCGTCGTCACTCTCCGAGGCACTGGACGAGTTGGTAGCCGACGTCGACCTCGTCAACGCGGTCGGGGCGGATCTCGTTGCCCAGCACGTCGCGGTCAAGCGCTCGGAGTGGGAGCGTTACCTCGCCGCGACGACCGACTGGGAGATCAGGGAATACCTGCCGTTCCTCTAGCGCCAGGTGACCTTCACCGGAAGTTCCTTGATGCCGCTGATGAAGTTCGACCGGAGTCGTTCGGGCGTGCCATTGAGCTCCACCTTCGACCAGCGCGCGACGATCTCTTCGAAGATGACGCGCATCTCGAGGCGCGCGAGGTGCGCGCCCAGACAGAGGTGCGGACTGTGAAGGCCAAAGGCCACGTGGTCGTTCGGCGTGCGGTCCGGACGAAACTCGTAGGGGCTGTCAAAGTGACTCTCGTCGAAGTTCGCCGAGGTGAACCACAGCACCACCTTGTCGCCGGCCTTCAACTCCTGGCCCCCGAGCACGGTGTCCTGGGTGACGGTGCGGCGAAAGTGCATCGTGACCGACGACCAGCGCAGCATCTCTTCGACCAGGGACTTCCTCTCATCGATCGTCATGTCGGGAATTCGGTCGTAGATCTCGGGACGCTCGATCAACGCCAGTAGTCCGGCGGTCATCGAGTACCGGGTCGTGTCGTTGCCAGCGGCGACCATGAGCGTGAAGAAGTTCTTGAGCGCCAGGTCATCGAGCGTGTCACCGTCCGCGGTTGGCTCGAGCAGTGCCGACAACACGTCGTGGGTCGGCACCAGTCGTCGTTCGGCGAGGGCCTGGGAGGCGTACTCGAAGATCTCGAGGGCCACCGGGCTGCGAAAGGGCAGCAGGCGGTAGTCCGACGTGTCGACCTGGTCGACGACGAATTCAGTGAAGTCCGAGTCCGTGTTGCCGATCAGCGCGTCACCGCGCTGGACCAGCCATTCGAGGTCATCGTCAGGCAGGCCCAGGAGTTTGCCGAGCATGCGCATCGGCAGCTCTCGCGCGACACCGCGCACGAAGTCGAATTCGTCGCGCCCCTTCAGCGAGTCGAGAATCTGCACGGCGATCTCACGCACGGCGTCCTCGTAGGCGTTGACCGACTTGGGTGCGAAGGGTCGGCTGACCAGCCGGCGTAGCCTCGTGTGTTCGGGCGCGTCCATCTCCATGAGGGTGCGGCGGGCCTCGGTCTCCTCGGGGTCCATGTCCTCGAGTCGGATCCCGAAGCGAC
Organism: Acidimicrobiales bacterium; assembly: GCA_036745995.1. Lineage (GTDB taxonomy): Bacteria > Actinomycetota > Acidimicrobiia > Acidimicrobiales > RAAP-2 > RAAP-2. The sequence continues at coordinate 6,376 of DAIOEY010000062.1, forward strand.
TCGAGAAGATCTCGGTGGTGCGGCTCGCCATCAGCACGTCGTCGTGTCGCGTGATGCTCCAAAAGCCCCGACCACCGTCGGACTCCTCAGTCCAGTGGACTGGGTCGTTGGCTCGAAGGTACGCGAACGATTCGTGGGGCACACCGCTCACGTAGGTGTCGTGCGACGTGATGTCCTGCAGCGGTGAAGCCATGTTTCCCCTTGTCCAGTACGGAAGTTCGTAGCCAAACGACTTTGCCATTACAGCACAGGGGCGCGCTAGGTCGTACAATTTGACGATGGCTAGACCACTGATCGGGCTGACGGGTCGTCGTTGGCCGGCGTCGTTCCTCGGTTCCAACGTTCCGCCCGCGATGAGCGAACTGACGTTTGACCTGCACTTTTCTGACTATCCGCAATCGGTCGCGGCGGCGGGTGGCCTGCCGGTGGAACTGACGCGCGACGGTGACGTCGTGGGCATCGTGAGCCGAATCGACGGACTCGTCCTCAGTGGGGGAGCGGACCTCGACCCCGCACAGTACGGAGCCGAACCCCACTCGCAACTCGGTCAACTCGAACGAGATCGCGACGAGTGGGAGATGGAACTCCTTGGCGCCGCCCGAGAGCGGTCGCTACCCATTCTCGCCATTTGCCGGGGCTTTCAATTGGTGAACGTGGCCTTTGGCGGAACGCTCAACCAGCACGTCGAGATCGACGAGGGTGTCGGTCATCCGCAGTGGGACGTCGACGGCCGTAAACCAACCCACGAGGTGCGGGTCGTGGCGGACACCCTCACCGCGTCGCTGCTGCCCGCGTCTTGGCCCGTCAACTCGCTGCACCATCAGACGGTTGACCGGGTGGGGGAGGGGCTCATCGTTTCGGCGAAGGCGACCGACGGGGTCGTCGAAGGGCTCGAGACGGCCGACGGTCAGTTGCTCGCCGTGCAGTGGCACCCCGAACTCTTGGAGAAGCCCGACCCGACGTTTCAGTGGTTGGTGCGTGAGGCGAGTCGCCGCGTCGCCTAGGAAGTGATTTCTCAGGTCAGTATCGAACAGTGCTTGACGCAGGTCGTTCGAACCCATACGGTTACTCGATGGCCACGAGGGCCGCGTCACACGTACGCAACGACCGGGGGATTCATGGCGGGGGACAAGGTAAAGAAGACCAAGCTCGGTGGCAAGAGAAAACTCACGCTCATCGACACGATCGCCCAGTCCGTTGGACTGATGGGCCCGGTCTTCTCCATTGCCTTCCTCGTGCCACTGCTCGTGGGCATCAACGCGTCGGGCAATGGCGCGGGAGGTGCCGCTCCGCTGGCCGTACTGATCGCCGCCGTCGGCGTCATCGGTCTCGGTTGGATCGTCGCTGAGTACACGCGCAAGATCCAGGCGGCCGGTTCGCTCTACGACTACGTGACCGACGGACTCGGTGGGCGAGTGGGCACCGCGGCCGGATGGCTGTACTACGCGGGCATCCTGGCCCTGGGGGCCGGCATCCTGCCGATGATCGGTGGCACCATCCACGACACGATCCAGGGCGAGTTCAACCGGGCGCCCTTCCCCCAGGTCGTCTGGGACATCCTCTTGTTCCTCCTGGTCGCGGTCATCATGTTCCTCGGCGTCGCGCTGTCGACGCGGATGCAGCTCACGTTGGCGCTGATCTCGATCACGGTCGTGCTGATCTTCTCCATCTTCGTCATCGTGAAGAGCGGCGGCATTCACCACGTGGCGACCGGATTCTCGCCGCACAGCTCACCCACGCACTGGAAGGGCATCCTGTTCGGCGTCCTCTACGGTGTGTTGCTCTTCACGGGCTTCGAGACGTCGGCCAACCTGGGTGAGGAGACCGAGCACCCGCATCGCAACATCCCTCGCGCGGTCCTGATCTCGGTGCTCGCCATCGCCGGCTTCTACGTCATCGGCTCCTTCGCCCAGGTCGCTGGTTACCACTTCAACCTGAGCGCGCTGGGCAAGAACGCCGGGGCGCCGTTGTTCGGTCTCGCCGGTCCCTCGAGCGCGGGAGGATTTGCGTCAGTGGGCATCCGTCGACTCGTCGAACTCGTCGTGATTCTCGACATGATCGCGGTCCTGATCGGGTGCGCAGTGTCGGCGTCGAGAGGCATCTTCGCCCTCGCGCGTGACCGGCGCATGCCCGGTCGTCTCACCCAGATCTCGCGCCACGGCACGCCGACCGGGGCGAGCAACTTCGTGCTGTTCGCCTACGCGGTCGTCATCGCGCTCGCGGTGTACTCGACGTCCTTCACCATTACGGGACTACCCGAGTACGTCTCGATGTTCAGCTTCATGTCCACGTTCGGAGGATTCGCCATCGCGGTGATCTATCTGCTCATCTCGATCGGTGCACTGCGTGGACTGCGCAGCGCGGACAAGCGCTGGCAGCTCTATTCGGCGAGTCTGGTCGGTGGGGTAGTGACCGCCGCGGCGATTTTCGGAGCCATCTACAAGGTCACCGCGCCCACGGTCTACGCGCCCTACGCCGCGGTCGTCGTGCTGATCGTCGGACTCGTCGTCGCCGCCGCGATGCCCAAGACACCGAAGGGAACTGCCGACTTCGCCGGACTTTCCGAGGCGGATCAGGGCCCGCTCAAGCTGTAACGCGTGGAGGCCGCGACGTCTCGGCCGAAGAGGAATCTAGTGGGCGAGTGACATCCCCAGCACGAACGCGCCACCACACAGCAGTGGGGTAGTGACGACCAGCGACGCCGCGTAGCCCCAGTGATGCTCGCGCTGGAGAAGTGCTGGTATCGCGATGGCCGACGAGAACGTGGTCAGTCCCCCACAGAAACCCGTCAAAATAATCGTGCGCAGTTGTTGGTCGCCGAAACTCACCAGACGGTACGCGGCCCAGCCGGCGATGCCGCTGCCGATCGCGTTGGCGGCGACCGTTGCCCAGGGACGCTGCGTCGGGTGGTGGCGCCGCACGGCGTACTCCATGAGAAAACGCGCGACGCAGCCCAGCGCGCCCGTGATGGTCACCAGGAGCAGCGTCACGAGTGTTGCCGACCCAAACCGAGCCAGCCCGCAAATATGCCGCTCCCTAGGGCCCCTGCGGCCACGAAAAGGCTCCCGCCTATGGAGAGGTGCCACATCGCCGCTAAAGCGACAAAGAGGCCCGAATAGGACGTGAAGCCCCCGAAGAAACCAGTAATGACCAGCAATCGGGTTGGATCGTTCGGATCCCTCTTGCGAATCGCCGTGCGAAGGAGCGTCGTGGCGCAGTAGACCCCGATGAAGTTGATGACGAGCAGCACCCAGGGAATCTGGCCCGTCCACGATCCGTACGCGGGGACGTTCGTGTACGTGGCCACTCGGGGAGGAATTGGATCGCTCTGCAGTCGCAACAACACGTCACGCAACAGCGTTCCTACGGCGCCCCCGGACGTCACGGCGATGATGGCGAGCGCGAACTGTCGGGGTGAAAGAATGTTGTTCGGGCTCATCGGTACTACGAAACTACTTTGCGGCCTTTGAGGAGACTGAGATGGGGAGTGGAAGGCATTGTGTCCGAACGGGCCCAATGCTTACCGTTTCTCTCTAACTTTACATAACGAACATTATCGGCGTTAGATACCAAAAAGACTGGTATAGTCATTCGCATGCGTCGGGCCCTATGTGCTGCACTTTTTGTAGCCTCCAGTATCGGAATCTTCTTGGTTCCCGCCGGTGCGGATCCACCCACTAATCCCGACAAGGTTTCGCTTTCGTACGACTTCAGCGACAATAACGATCCGGCCTCGG
>DAIOEY010000063.1:0-5547 GCA_036745995.1 Acidimicrobiales bacterium
CCGGTCGCCACCTCGACGATCTTGCGGGTCAGCTCCAAGCGGCGTTCGGGCTGCTCGGGAATCTCGAACTCGTCGTTGGGCAGGGCGATGATCGCCGCGCCGTGGCGCTTCACCAGCGGCAGGATCGCCGCGAGCCGGTCGTCCTCGGCCGTGACCGAGTTGACCAGGGCCTTACCCTCGTAGGTCGCCAGTCCCGCTTCGAGCGCCTCGATGACCGACGAGTCGATGCAGAGCGGCAGGTCGGAGATGGACTGGATGAGCGTGACGGCCTGGACCATCAGGTCCACCTCGTCGGCGAGCGGCACGCCCATGTTCACGTCGAGCACCATGGCCCCGCCGGCGATCTGCTCGGCGACGTCGATCCGGATCCGTCCGAGGTCACCGGCGCGCAACTGCTCCTGGAACGTCTTGCGCCCGGTGGGGTTGATGCGTTCACCGATGATGCAGAAGGGCTGGTCGTGACCGATCACGACCTCGCGGGTCGCCGAACGCAGGATCGTGTGCATGATGTCGCTTCGCGGTTCTAGGCCGAGGCCCCGGCGCGTTTGGCCAACAGAAGTCCCTTGGCCTGTTTGACCGCCATCGAGGCGTCCGAGGCGTAGCCGTCGGCCCCGACGGCGTCGGCGTACTCTTGGGTGACCGGCGCGCCCCCGACCATGACGATGACCTGGTCGCGCAACCCCGCCTTCTCCAGCGCGTTCATGTTCGCCTTGAACATCGGCATGGTCGTGGTGAGGAAGGCCGAGAAGCCCACGATGTCGGGCTTGTGCTCGAGGATCGCCTCGACGAAACGTTCGGGGGCGACCTGGACGCCCAGGTCGATGACGTGAAAGCCCGCCCCCTCGAGCATGATGTCCACGAGGTTCTTGCCGATGTCGTGCACGTCACCCTTGACCGTGCCCATCACGAAGGTACCCACCGGCTCGACGCCGGTCGCGACCATCAACGGGCGCAGCACGTCGAGGGCGCCGGCCATGGCGCGCCCCGCCACCAGCATCTCGGGCACGAAGTAGTCGCCGCGTTCGAAGCGCGCACCGACCTCCTCGAGCGACGGGATCAACGCGTCGAACAGGATCGTCTCGGGGCTGAGCCCCATCGCCAGGCCCGCGTTCGTCAGTTCGAGGACCACCGGAGCGTTGCCCATCAGTGTCGAGTCGTACATCTCCTTTAACAGCTCATCCTTGTTCACGCCGCCCCCACTCTCTTGTCGTTCTTCGCGTTGAATCCGAGCGCCGCGGACAGCGCGTCGGCTTCGTGCACGCACTGGGCACCCACCTCGGCGATCCGCGCCGCGCCGAACCGGTGCAAGGGTCCCGAGACCGAGATCGCCGCGACGACGACGCCGTCGTTTCGCCGCACCGGAGCCGCCACGGCGACGAGTCCCTCTTCGAGTTCCTCCTGCGCAACGGCGTAGCCGCGACGACGCACGTCGGCGAGGTCGGCGTCGAGGTCTGCGCGGTTGAGAATCGTGTGGGGCGTCAGGCGCTCGAGCCTGCCCGAGGGCACGCTCGCGACACCCCAGGCGAGAAAGACCTTGCCCAGCGCGGTGGCGTGCACCGGCTCGGAGCGCCCGAGCCAACTGGTCCCACCGAGCACGTAGCGACTGTCGACCTGGGCGATCTGCTCGACGAGGCCCTGGCGCAGCACGCCGAGGTTGACGGTCTCGCGGTTGCGCACACCGAGGCGCTCGAGGTAGGGCGTCGCCACGCCGACGAGGTCCGTCTCGGCGTTGCCGCGCAGCGCGTACTGCACGAACACGTCGCCCGGCACGAAGCCGGCCGGGTCGCGGCGCACCAGCCCATTGCGCTCCAGGGCGCTGAGGATCCGCGACGTGGTGCTCTTGGCGAGACCCGTCGACTCGGCCAGCTCGGCGAACGTCACGGGCGCGGTGGCGGCCACCACCTGGCGAAGGAGGGTCGCGGCGCGGTCGATCGACTGGGACCCCGAGGGTTTGGAGATGACGCTCACCGGCATGAGTTCCATAGTACAGTACGGAGTTCTACAATGTGGTTCAGCGCGGCGCGCGACACGCGGCGCGGTTCCCGTGGAATGGGGTGGCGATGTTCATCAACAAGATGGCCCGGTACGAGTTGCTTTCTCCCGACGCGCTGGCGATCATCGACCGGGGATGGAAGCGCCTGGTCTCTGAGATCGGGGTCCAGTTCGTCAAGCCCGAGGCGGTCGAACTCTTCCGCGCCGCCGGCCAGCGGGTCGAGGACCAGACCGTGTTCCTCGACCCCGAGTTCGTGCTCGCCCAGGTGGCACTCGCCCCGCGCGAGTTCGACGTACAGGCGCGTAACCCCGCCAACACCGTGCACATCGGCGGCGACGCCATGGTCTTCGGCGGCGTCTACGGTCCGCCCTTCGTGCGCGAGGGCGGCGTGCGCCACGACGCCACGATGGAGGACTTCCGCAAGTTCACCAAGCTCGCCCAGAGCTTCCCCGAGCTCGACTCGGCGGGCGGGGTCATCTGCGAGCCCAACGACGCCCCGCTCGACTCGCGCCACCTCGACATGATCTTCGCGCTCCAGACCCTGACCGACAAGTTCTACATGGGCAACGTGGTCTCGGGTCCCAACGCCCGCGACACCATCGCCATGACCGAGATCCTCTTCGGCGGACGCGAGACCATCGAGACCACGCCGGCGACGATCTCGCTGATCAACTGCAACTCGCCGTTGCGTTGGGACGACCGGATGCTCGACGCCCAGTTCGAGTACAACCGGGCGAACCAGCCCGTCGTGTTGACTCCGTTCTTGCTCATGGGGGCGATGTCGCCGGTGACCATCCCGTCCGCGCTCGTCCAACAGCTGGCCGAGGCGCTCTCGGGTATCGCGCTCGCGCAACTGGTCCGCCCAGGCTGTCCCGTCATCTTCGGCTCGTTCCTCTCGAACATCGACATGCAGTCGGGCTCGCCGTGCTTCGGCACGCCCGAGTCCGCGATCGGCCTGCTCTGCACGGGCCAGTTGGCGCGCCACTTCGGGCTGCCCTTTCGCACCGGGGGCGGACTCACCTCGAGCCAGATGCCCGACGCACAAGCCGCCTACGAGGCCCTGATGACGATGATGCCCACGTTCCTCGCGGGCACCAACATGGTCATGCACGCCGCGGGTTGGCTCGAGAGCGGCCTCGTGAGTTGCTACGAGAAGTTCGTCATCGACATCGAGCTGTTGCGCATGCTGCGCACCGAGTTCACGCCGTTAGAGATCGACGAGGCGGCTCTCGCGTTCGACGCCCACCTCGAGGTCGGCCACGGCGGACACTTCCTCGGGGCCGAGCACACGATGACGCGGTTCCGCGACTGCTTCTATCGCCCGATGCTCTCGTCCTCGATGAACTTCGAGCGCTGGTCGCGCGAGGGAGCCCTCGACGCCGCCGCGCGGGCCACCGCGATCTACCAAAAGAAGCTCGAGGATTACGAGGCACCTCCGCTCGACGACGCCGTGCGCGCTGAACTCGAGGAGTACGTCAACCGACGACGCACCGAACTTGGCGACTGAGGTCGTCACCGACGTCGGGTAGTTCGCGCCTTCTTCCACTTCGACTTACGATTGGCGCCACGTGACCCGGGAGGCAAAAATGACCGCTATGAACGAACCCACCAGCCGAGCCAGCGCGGTCATCATTGGCGCCGGGATCGTCGGCAACAGCCTCGCCTACCACCTCGCTCTTCTCGGATGGCGCGACCTCGTGCTGGTCGACAAGGGCCCGATGCCCAACCCCGGCGGCTCGACCGGGCACGCCTCGAACTTCATCTTCCCCGTCGACTACTCCAAGATGATGACCGAGCTCACCGCCGACAGCACCGCGCAGTACAAGGAGCTCGGGGTCTTCACCGAGAGCGGCGGCATCGAAGTTGCGCGCAGCGACGCGCGTCGCCAGGAGCTTCGCCGACGCGCGTCGGCCGCCAAGGCCTGGGGCGTTGCGTGCGAGCTGCTCAGCCCCGCGCGCGTCGCCGAACTGGTCCCCTTCCTCGACCCGTCAACCATCCTCGAAGGCCTCTACTTCCCGACTGTCGGAGTGGTCGACTCGCTGCGCGCGGGCACGCTCATGCGCGAACGCGCCCACGAGATGGGCGCGCTCGTGGTGCGCGCCAACACCGAGATCCTCGGTATTGACCGCACCGAGGACGGCAGCCGCGTGTGCGCGGTGCGCACGAGCTCAGGAGTCATTGAGACCGGTGTCGTGGCGGTGTGCGGTGGCGTGTGGAGCCCGCGCGTCGCTGCGATGGCCGGCGCCTCGATCCCATTGACCCCGATCGTGCATCAGATGATCAGCGTCGGCCCGGTACCGCTCTTCGCCGACACCGTCGGCGAGATCGTCTACCCGATCGTGCGCGACATGGACACCAACATGTACGAGCGCCAGCACGGCGGCGACCTGGAGGTCGGCTCCTACGCCCACCGCCCGATCATCGTCCAGCCCGGGGAGATCCCCTCGATCGAGGAGTCGGCCCTCTCGCCTACCGAGATGCCGTTCACCCAGGACGACTTCGACCCCCAGCTCCAGGACGCCCTCGAGCTGATGCCCGAACTGCTGGGCGACGAGTCGGTCGGCATCCGCTACGCCATCAACGGACTCATCTCGATAACCCCCGACGGCAACCCGGCGCTCGGCGAGACGCCCGAGGTGAAGGGCCTGTGGTCCGTGGCCGCGAGTTGGATCAAGGAGGGACCGGGCATCGCGCGCGCCGTCGCGGAGTGGATGAACGGCCAGGCGCCCGAGATCGACCTGCACGAAGCGGACATCGCACGCTTCCACGACCACCAGCGCACCCGCCAGCACGTCGAGGCACGCGCACGCGAGAGCTTCAACAAGATGTACGGCATCGTGCACCCGGCTGAGCAGTGGGAGTCCGAGCGCCCCATCCGGCGCGGCCCCGCCTACCTCCAGCAGCGCGACCTCGGGGCCGTCTTCTTCGAGACCGCGGGCTGGGAACGTCCCCACTGGTACGAGAGCAACCGTCCCCTGCTCGACACTTACGCCGGGCGGCTCATGGAGCGCAGCGCCGAGTGGGAGGCGCGCTGGTGGTCGCCGATCATCAACGCCGAGCACCTCGCGCTGCGTGAGCGCTGCGGACTCACCGATCTGTCGGCCTTCGTGATACTCGACGTCACCGGTCCGGATGCCCTGGCGGCCCTGCAGCGACTCGCCGTCGCCCAGTTGGACGTGGCGGTCGGGCGTGTCGTCTACACCCCCCTGCTCGACGAGCGCGGCGGTTTCAAATCCGACCTCACGATCATGCGGCTCGGCGCGCAGTGGTTCCGCGTCGTCACCGGCGCGCACACCGGGATGACGGAGAAGAAGTGGTTCGTCGATCACCTGCCCACGGACGGCTCGGCCCAGTTGAGCGACCTCACGTCGGCCTACACGACGTTCGGTCTGTGGGGCCCCAACGCACGCGACGTGCTCGCGCGCTGCACCGAGGACGACGTCTCCCATGAGGGCTTCGCCTTCGGTACGTGCCGCACCATCGAGCTCGACGGGATCCGCGTGCTCGCGTCGCGCATCTCCTACATCGGCGAACTCGGCTGGGAGATCTACGTG
>DAIOEY010000063.1:5647-10083 GCA_036745995.1 Acidimicrobiales bacterium
CTCTGCACGCTGAGCGTCGACGACCACCGCTCGAGCGACGGGACGCTGCGCTACATGCTCGGCGGCGAGCCGGTCACGACCCTGGAGGGCGAGCGACTGGTGGACGAGAAGGGCCGACCCTCCTACGTCACGAGCGCCGGGTCGGCTCCGTCACTCGGCAAGCACGTCCTGCTCAGCTACCTGCCCCGCGACTACGCCCAGGTCGGCACGAAGTTGCAGGTCGAGTACCTGGGCGAGACCTATCCGGTCACCGTCGACGTCGTCGGCGCCACGCCCCTCTTCGACCCGACCAACGAGCGCGTGAAGAGCTGAGCGTGAACGTCCTGGTCTGTGTGAAGCGCGTGCCCATGGTCGGCGCACGGATCAGCCTCACGCCCGACGAGCGCGAAGTCGACACCCGCCAGCTCGGCTTCACGGTGAGCCCCCACGAGGAGTGCGCCGTCGAGGAGGCGGTGCGCATCGTCGAGGCGAACGGTGGCGTCGCGTCGGTACTGACCCTCGGTCCGCCCGAGGCCGTCGAGCAACTTCGCGACGCGGCGGCGATCGGGGCGACCCGGCTGGTCCACCTCGTCACCGACGGCGCCGAGTGGGACGCCCTCTCGACGGCCGAGGCCATCGTCGACGCCGTACGGCGCGACGAGGAGGAGAACGGACCCTACGACCTGATCCTCTTCGGCAACGAGGCCCCCGACACCGGTGACTACCAGGTCGGCGTGCGCGTGGCGCACGCCCTCGCTCGGCCCTGCGTCAGCGGCGTAAAGCACCTCGACCTCGCGGCGACCACGGTGCGCGTGCGCCGCGAGTTCCGAGGTGGCGACGAGCTGTTCGAGTTGAACCTGCCCTGCGTGATCGCGGTGAAGGAGGGCATCAACCTCCCGCGCTATCCCTCGCTGCCCGGACGGATGCGCGCGAAGAAGGCACCGGTCCACGAGACCGCCGTCAGCGGGCGCGCCGCAGCGGTGCGCACCGAGCGGCTGCGGGTCCCGGTCGAAACACGCGAGCGCGCCGAGATTCTCGGCACCGGTGTCGACGCCGTGCCCGCGCTGCTCGCCCTGCTCGAGCGGCTGGGGGTCCTGTCGTGACCGACGCCACGGGCGTACTCTGCCTCGTCGAGACCGACGACGACGGCGTGATCGACGCCTCGTTGCGTGCGCTCACCTTCGCCCGGACCCTCGCCGATTCGTCGGGCTCGCCGCTCGCCGCGGTCCTCGTCGGCCCGGGCGAGGCGGGACTGATCGAAGCGCTCGGCGCTTTCGGGGTGCGTGACGTCCACGCGATCACGTCCGAGGAACTGCGCGCCTACTCGCCCACCCGCTGGGCCCGGGCGCTGTTGGGCGTCGTGGAAGCGACCGGGGTCGACACCGTGGTCGCCGCCGGCACCGACCGGGGTAACGAGGTGATGGCCCACGTCGGGGCTCTGACGGGTCTCGCCATGGTGGCGAACTGCCTCAGCGCGACGCGCACCGGATCCTCGGTCTCGCTCAGCCGCCAGCGTTGGGGTGGGAGCCTGATCGAGGACGCCGTGCTCGAGAGTGCGACGGCGCTACTGACGGTCGCCTTCGACGGTGTCCAGGCCGAGCGCGCCGCGGCACCGAGCGCGTCGACGGTGCACGAGCACCACCCCGCGCTGGACGCGTCGGACCTGGACGTCGTGGTCACGCAGTGGACGGGCCGCAGCGGCGGCATCTCCCTCGCCGAGGCCCGCGTGGTCGTGGGGGGCGGACGGGGCGTCGGCAGCGCCGAAGGCTTCGCAGCCATCGACGAACTGGCCCAACTGCTCGGCGCGGCCGTCGGCGTCTCTCGGGCCGTCACCAGTCTCGGCTGGCGCCCGCACAACCAGCAGGTCGGCCAGACCGGGACGCGGATCTCGCCCGACCTCTACCTGGTGAGCGGGATCAGCGGGGCGACCCAGCACCTGGCGGGCTGCCAGAGCGCCAAACACGTGGTCGCGATCAACACCGACCCCGACGCCCCGATCGTCGCGCGAGCTGACTGGGCCGTCATTGGCGACCTGAACGAGGTCATCCCCGCTCTCGTCACGGCCATTCGAGAGCGCAACGCGTAGCGGTCTAGTCCCGACTGGATGAATCGGGGGTCGAACGTCGGTAGAAGCCCACCGTCGACGGCGCCAGGGGCGTGTTACCCATGATCAGGTCGGCCGCCTTCTCGGCCACCATCATGACCGGAGCGAAGATGTTGGCGTTCGTGACGTAGGGCATCACCGAGGCGTCCACAACACGCAGCCCCTCGAGTCCGTGGACTCGCATACTGGTCGGATCGACGACGGACATCTCGTCGGTTCCCATCTTGCACGTGCACGACGGGTGCAACGCCGTCTCGCCGTCTCGCGCGACCCAGTCGAGAATCTCCTGGTCGGTGGCGATCTGTGGTCCCGGTGAGATCTCGCCGCCGCTGAAGGAACCGAAGGCGGGTTGGCCCAGGATGGCGCGCGCGACGTGCACGGCCTCGACCCATTCACGCCGGTCCTGTTCGGTCGACACGTAGTTGAAGCGCAGCGCCGGGTGCACGGACGGATCGAGCGACGTGAGTTTCACCGAGCCGCGCGCGTCGGAGTACATCGGCCCGATGTGGACCTGGTAGCCGTGACCGCCGGCCGGGGCCGAACCGTCGTAACGGATGGCGATGGGCAGGAAATGGAACATCAGGTTCGGGTACGCCACGTCCTCGTTGCTGCGCGCGAAGCCACCCCCCTCGAAGTGGTTCGTGGCCCCGGGGCCGGAGCGCAGGAACAGCCACTTCGCACCCACCATCGGTCGGTTGCGCCACTTGAGCGCGGGAGCGACCGAGACCGGTTGCGTGCACGCGTGCTGGATGTAGACCTCCAGGTGGTCCTGCAGGTTCTCTCCGACGCCGGGGAGGTCGTGAACCACCTCGGCGCCGAGCGCGCGCAGTTCCTCGGCGTTGCCCACGCCCGACAGCTGAAGCAGGTGCGGCGAATTGAAGGCGCCTCCGCAGAGGATCACTTCACCGGCTCGGACCTCGCGGCGCTGACCGCGCTCGTTCAACTCGACGCCGACGGCCCGCTGACCCTCGAAGAGAATCCGCGACACGAAGGTCCGACACCTGACCTCGAGGTTGGACCGGCCCATCACCGGGTGTAAGTAGGCACGCGCGGCACTCAGGCGACGGCCGCGGTGCAGCGTGCGGTCGAAGGCGGCGAAACCCTCCTGCTTGTAGCCGTTCACGTCGGAGGTGAGCTCGTACCCGGCCTCTTGGACCGCGTTGAAGAAGGCTCCGAACAACGGGTTCGTCACCGGACCACGCTCGAGGATCAGGGGACCGTCACCGCCGCGGTACTCGTCGGCCCCGGCGAGGCAGGTCTCCATGCGCTTGAAGTACGGCAGGCAGTGCGCGTAGTCCCACTCACCCATGCCTGGATCGCCGGCCCAACGCTCGTAGTCCATCGGGTTGCCGCGCTGGAAGATCATCCCGTTGATGCTGCTCGAGCCACCGAGGACCTTGCCGCGGGCGTGGTAGATCTTGCGCCCGCCCATGTGCGGCTCGGGTTCGGACTCGTACTTCCAGTCATAGAAGCGATTACCAATAGGGATCGTGAGGGCCGCGGGCATGTGGATGAAGACGTCCCACTTGTGGTCCATGCGGCCCGCCTCGAGGACGAGGACGCGCGTGGAACCGTCGGCCGTCAGTCGGTTCGCCAATGCACTTCCGGCGGACCCACCTCCAACGATGATGAAGTCGTACCGGTCTCGCTTCATGCGCCCCTCTTGCGGCCCGGCGCCGTGGCCGGGGATGCTCACTGAACCTTCGTCAGACGTCAACTGCAGGTATTGGCGATATTCAAGCACATGTCAATCATGAGCCACGCCAGGCGTCTTTGACCGCACTCTCCGTGAGGACCACTTCCAGCCAGGAACTCTGCGACACGCACCAGCACGTCGTGAGCGAACCGTGAGAATGGAGCCGGAACGCCGCGCGGACTACCCGTTCGAGCTGGTGGCGGACTCGTCTCTCTCGAAACCGTTCGCCACGGCGCCCGAAACACGCACGAGGGTCGTGTCCGGGCGCCACTTCCTAGAGCGCTTTCGCCTTGATCGTCTCGGCGTACCAGTCGTAGCTCTGCTTGGGCAGCCGGGTTCCCGTGGGAAAGTCGACCCAGACCAAGCCGAAGCGCCGCGAGTAGCCAAAGGCCCACTCGAAGTTGTCGAGCAGGCTCCACTCGAAGAAGCCGACGACGTTGACACCGTCCTCGATGGCGTCCAGGACGGCCCCCAGGTGCGCGCGCAGATACTCGGTGCGATTGCCGTCACGGACTTCGCCGGTGGGGCCGACGTAGTCGTCATAGGCCGCGCCGTTCTCCGTGACGTAAAGGGGGATGTCGGTGTACTCGCGGCTCGTGCGCCCGAGCAGTTCGCGTAGCCCCGAGGCATCGATCTCCCAGTTCATCTGGGTGACCT
>DAIOEY010000064.1:0-3819 GCA_036745995.1 Acidimicrobiales bacterium
CGTGTGACCTTCGTCGTGACGACGCCGTCCTTCAGCGGCCCAGTTGAACTGCTGCTGCAACTCATCAGCCGTCACGAACTCGACGTCCTCGACATCCAACTGGCCCCGATCGTCGACGAATTCGTCGCCGTCTTGCGAAGTGAGACGAGGACCGTCGACGTCGAGCAACTCTCGGAGTTCCTGTTGATCGCGGCGATCCTGCTCGAGATGAAGAGCCAAGAGTTGCTGCCCGATCGCGACAGCGCCGAACCCGATGAGGAGTTCGTGGGCTGGGAGGAACGCGACGTGATGCTGGCGCGCCTGCTCGAACTGCGTACGTACGCGGCGCTCGCGGACGCGTTCGTCTCACTCTTCGAACGGGCGAGCCGCGCCTATCCGCGGCTTCGTGGCATCGATGACGGATTCGTCGTACACCCGCCGGACCTGCTCGCCGGCGTGACGATGGCGCAGCTGGCGGGAGCGTACCTGCGAGGCATCGAGGAAAAGCCGGTGCCCGTCGTGCGGCTCAATCACGTCACGGTGGACGCCGTCACGGTCGCCGAGACCGTCGCCGCACTGGCTCAGAGTCTGCCCACCTTGGGACGCTTGTCGTTCCGTTCGCTGACCGCGGGCCTTTCAACTCGAATCGAGATCATCGTCCACTTTCTGGCGTTGCTCGAGCTGTGCAAATTGGGGCACATCAACTTCTCACAGGGCACGACGTTCGGCGACGTTGAAATCGAATGGCTGTCCGAATCGCTCGGACTAGAGATCGGAAGGGTCGACAGTTATGAGGGATGAGAGTTCACTCGAGCAGAAGTTGGAAGCGATGCTGACCGTCGCGCTCGAGCCGATATCGGCCGGAGAGTTGGCGGACGTGGTTGACGCCGACGGTGACGAGGTGACGGCGGTCCTGCGAGGGCTTCGCGAGGAGTATCAACGCGAACGTCGGGGGTTTCAGGTCGTGGAACTGGCCAGTGGGTGGATCATGCAAACCTCACCCGACGTCGCCGAATGGGTAGCCAAGTTCGCCAATCGTGACGTCTCGCATCGGCTCAGCTCGGCCGCTCTCGAGACGCTGGCGATCATCGCCTATCGTCAGCCGATCTCTCGTACCCAGATCACCGCGCTGCGTGGCGTGAACGTGGACGGGGTGTCGCGTCTGCTCGAGCAGCGTGGCTACGTCGAAGAGTGCGGCCGTGCGGCCGGCCCGGGTCAACCCATCCTCTACGCGACGACGGACCTTTTTCTTGATCGCATGGGCCTCGCGTCTTTAGGCGATTTACCGCCGATCGAGGAATTCATGCCGACGATTGATATGGCGAACCAGTACGTCGACGAACTAGCTCTGCGCAGCGGTGACTACGTTGAGGAGCTGTAGTTGAGCGAGGGCGAACGCCTGCAGAAGACCCTCGCGCGAGCCGGTTTCGGATCGAGACGCTCCTGTGAGATTCTGATCTCCGAGCGACGCGTGACGATCGACGGTCGCGTGGCCGAACTTGGCAATCGGGTCGATCCCGAGGTGCAGATCATCTGCGTGGATGGTGCGCTCGCACCAACGGCGCAGAGTTCCGTGTACTACCTGTTGAACAAGCCTGACGGCGTCGTCACGACCGCGTTTGACCCCCAGGGCCGACCGACCGTGCTCGACCTCGTCGAATCGAGCGTTCGCATCTTTCCCGTGGGGCGTCTCGACATGAACACCGAGGGCCTGTTGATCTTGACCAACGACGGACGCTTGGCCCACCTCTTGACCCACCCCAGCTCCGGCATCGCCAAGGAGTACCTCGCCCGAGTCGAAGGGGACCCGTCACCGGCAGCGATCCGACGCCTGCGCGAGGGTGTGGAGCTCGAAGACGGCATCACCAGTCCGGCCCAGGTGAGCCGGGTCAGCGACGGACTCTTGCGCATCGTCATTCACGAGGGCCGTAATCGCCAAGTACGTCGGATGTGCGCCGCGGTCGGTCACGAGGTGACCCGACTCGTTCGAACGCGCATCGGTCCGATTCAAGACGCGACACTCAGCCCCGGTTCGTCGCGTCAACTCTCGCTCAGCGAAGTGCGACGTCTGATGGAGGCGGTTGGGATGTCAGAGGAAATGGCCTCTACGATGCCTTCATGACTACGGCCATGATACGGGGACTGCGCGGCGCGACGACGTGCGCGTCGGACACGCCCGAGCAGATCGTTGACGCGACCCAGGAGTTGCTCTTGCTGCTGATGGAGCGCAATGACTTGATGCACGATGACGTCGTGAGCGTCATCTTCACGACGTCGCGCGACCTGACGTCGGCGTTTCCCGCGACCGCGGCGCGCGGTGTTGGATTCGGTGATATTCCTCTGCTCTGTGCCAGTGAGATCGACGTGCCGGGATCGATGCCACTGTGCATTCGCGTCCTCATGCACGTGTACACGTCGCGGCCGCGTGCCGGGATCCGCCACGTCTATCTACGCAACGCCCAGTCACTCCGTGATGACCTCCCCGAATAGCCGCCACGCGCACGTCGTCGGTCTCGGGCTCATCGGGGCGTCGATCGCGCTGGCGTTACGCCAGGCGGGCTGGACGGTCACGGGCACCGACCGAGACTTAGACGCCGTTCGCACGGCACTGGCGGCCGAGGTGGTCGAAAGTGAGACCGCGGCGCTGGACGTCGAACTGATCGTGATCGCCACACCGGCCGGGACCGTCGTCGACCTGGCGCTCCAGCTCCTGGACGAACACGACAACCCCTCGCTGCTCGTCACCGACGTCGCGGGGGTCAAGGGCTCCATTGTCCGCGCCGTCGATGATCCCCGCTTCCTGGGCGGTCATCCGATGGCCGGTTCGGAACAGCGCGGACTGGGCGGCGCGCGCGCCGACCTGTTCAACGGCTGTACGTGGGTCCTCACGCCGACCGTGTCGACGCTGCCGGCGACCTACGGCGAGTTGCACGGCATCCTTCGTGAGATCGGGGCCAACGTCGTGGCCGTGAGCGCCGACGACCACGACCGTTTGGTGGCCCTCGCGAGTCACGTACCTCATTTGCTCGCCGGCGCCCTGATGAACGAAGCGGCCCAGGCGGCCGAAGAGGACGCGGTGCTCTTGCAGATGGCGGCCGGAGGTTTTCGCGACATGACGAGGGTGGCGGCCGGTGATCCGACCATATGGCCCGACGTTCTGTTCGAGAATCGCGCCGCGATCAGCCAGACGCTGCACGCGCTCGAGGATCGCCTCGGGGCACTGCGCGTGGCCCTCGACAGTGGCAGCCGTGACGTCGTGGAGCGCAGCCTCAGCACTGCCTCGGTCGCCCGGCGCCAGTTGCCCGGGCGCGCCCTTAGCGCCGAGAACCTCGCGTACCTGCGCGTCTCGGTAAGTGACCAACCCGGAGTACTGGCGTCGGTCACGATGGCCGCGTCGGACCTTCTCGTCAACATTTACGACATCGAAATCGCCCACGGTATCGAGGGCGTCGGTGGAACGCTGTTGCTGGCAATCGACGCGACGCAGTCCGCGGCCTTCACCGCGGCACTCGTGGCGCTCGGATTCTCCGTGGCGAGTGAACGATGAGCGACGCGAAGACCGTCGCCGCCGCCGCGACGCTTCGCGGTTCACTTCGTGTGCCAGGAGACAAGAGCGCGTCACATCGCGCACTGATGTTAAGTGCCCTCGCCGATGGTGTGAGCATCATTACCGGACTTTCGTTGGGTCACGACGTGCTCGCCACGTCGCGGATCGTCGAACGTCTCGGTGCGCACTGTTCGTTCGACGGTGACGACGTCACGGTCGAGGGCCCCTCTGAAGGACTCCGAGCGAGCGCGTCGCCCCTCGACTGCGGAAACTCCGGTACGACGATGCGCCTC
>DAIOEY010000064.1:3919-10083 GCA_036745995.1 Acidimicrobiales bacterium
CTTGGTTGTCGGGTGTGGTCCGAGGATGACGACTTCTTCGTCGAGGGCTTGGGGTCGGCGCGCGCCTTCCGGTCGTTCTCCCTCGCCGTGGGCCTCGATCATCGCATGGTGATGGCCGGTTCTGTCGCCGCGCTGGCGGGTAACGGTGGCACCATTGACGGCGCCGCCACGGTCCAGACCAGCTACCCCGGATTCTTCGACGCCGTGGACGCGCTGAGATGACCCAGAAGATCATCGCGATTGACGGGCCCGCCGGGTCGGGCAAGTCAACGGTGGCGCGCGCCCTCGCGAGCGCCCTCGGTTGGGCCTTCTTGGACACCGGCGCGATGTACCGCGCGGTGACCTGCGAGGCGCTGGACCAGGGTGTCGACGTGAATGACCAGAGAGCCGTCGCAGCGCTCGCTGCGTCGTTGCGGTTGACGACGCTGCCGCGGGTCACGGTGAACGGACGCGACGTCGAAGAAGAGATCCGCACCGACCGCGTCAACGCCGCCGTGTCGGTAGTGGCTGCGAACGCCCTGGTGCGCGCGACCATGGTGGCCCGACAGCGCCAATGGGCCGCCGAGCAGCTGCTCGGCACCGTCGTCGAGGGCCGTGACATCACGACCGTCGTCTTCCCAGAGGCGACGTTGAAGGTATTCCTCACGGCGTCGCTCGAAGAGCGCGCGCGCCGTCGCGGCGACGAAGGTGAGGCGTCGGTCGCGCGACGGGACGAGGCCGACACGAACCGGGACGCGTCGCCACTACGTCAAACCGACGACGCCCTCGTGCTAGACACAACTGGTCGAGCAGTCGATGAGGTGGTGGGGGAGATCATTACGTGCCTGACGAATCTGCACTCGAACTGAACCCGAACAAGACGCTGGTCTACCGCGTCGTCGCGGCCGTCGTGGTGGGTCTGTCCAGGATCCTCTTTCGCCCGACGATCACCGGACGCGAGCACATTCCCCTGCAGGGACCGGTGCTGATCGCACCGATCCACCGGTCCAACGTGGACTTCGCCTTCACCTTGTTCATGTCCAAGCGCAAGGTCTTCTTCATGGCGAAGGACTCACTGTTCCGAGTGCCGCTGCTCGGCCCGCTGGTCCGTCATCTCGGTGCCTTTCCGGTGCGGCGCGGTTCGGCCGACCGCGATTCGATGACCCTCGCCGAAGAGGTGCTGCGGCGCGGGTACGCACTCGTACTGTTCCCTGAAGGCACGCGCAAGGAGGGCCGACCGGTGCTGCCGTTGCACGACGGCGCGATGTTCGTCGCGGCGCGCACGGGGGCGATCGTCGTACCCGTTGGCATCGGTGGTAGTGACCGGGCGATGCCCAAGGGTGCCAAACTCCCTCGTCCCGCCAAGATCCGCATCGTCATCGGTACACCGATTGCACCGCCGGTCTCCCAAGGGCGCGTCGCGCGCTCCGCCGTGGCGGCGAAGAGCGAAGAACTTCGAGGCGAACTCGAAGCGGTCTACTGGCAGAGCCTCGACGGCGCCTAGCGCTCGCGCCACCAGGTGGTGAAGACCACCTTGGTGTAGCGAAAACCGAAGAGCCAGTTCGCGCCCTTCTTCGTCGTTCCCGAGTAGCGGGGGTGCCAGACCGTCGGGACCTCCGCCGAGCGCCAACCCCGCTTCAAACACGTGATGAGCAGTTCAGCGGTCTGGTACTGCTCCTGTTCGAGGCGGTCGATGACGTCGGCGAGCATCGTGACGCGAAGACCCCGATAGCCAGTGGACGTGTCGGTGAGGTTCGCGCCCGTCATGCGGTTCATGATGAACGAGAAGAAACGCACACCGGTCTTTCGAAAACGGTCCGAGGTCCGGTCGACGCCCAGGCGGCGGCTCGCAACGACGAAGTCGGCCCGGTCGCTGAGCAACGGCGCCAGCACCTGGGGGATCTCGGCCGGGTCGTTCTGTCCGTCGGCGTCGAGGGTGACGATGTACTTGACGTTGTGGTCAATGCAGTAGCGGTAGGTGACCTGCAGGGCCACGCCGTGACCGAGGTTCACCGGGAACTCGATGACGATGACGCCCGGGTACGAACGCGCGATCGTCGCGGTCTTGTCGTCCCCGCCGTCCACGACCACCAGCGTGGTGTAGAGCTCGCCGTTGATGAGGGCGGGCATCTTGTCGAGCACGCCGCCGATGTTGCCCTCCTCTTCGTAGGCGCAGATCGACGCGACGATGGATTCTGGTTTGAAGCCAGGGTGTTCGGATTCGAGTTGCGCCATTGCCTGGTCGATGGTGTAGGTGCGCAGTCGTGCGAGACGGCGATTTTCGAGGCTTTGGGTGGCCATGGTTCTCCTTACAGGGACTTCGCTTGGGCGAACACCCGCAGCACCAATGGCTCAAAGTGTTCGAGGGGTTCGGACGTGAACGACGGATCGAAGGATTTCTGATCCCACTGGTCCGCGAATCGTTCCGCCAGTTCGTACCAGGACTGCCCCTCGTGGAGGACGCGCAAGTTGGGGTCCATGCCGAGGTGTTCGTAGTAGTAGCGACCCTGGAAGTCCTGATGGTACTTGACCATGCAGTAGACGTCGTGACGGACGTAGGGCTTCAGGATCTCGGCGGCGATGTGGGGGTGGTTCGGGACCGAAATCAGTTTGCCGACGTCGTGCAGCAACGAGGCGACGACGACCTCCTCGTCGGCCCCGTCGAGTTCCGACCGGGTCGCGGTCTGGAGAGCGTGTTGGAGCTGGTCAACCGAGAAGCCGTCGGTGATGTCGCTCAGTCCTCGCACCATGGCCAGGAGGTTCAAGCCGACGCGGGGCTGGGCGGAGATGGTCTCGTCCACGATGGTCATCCACTGCTCACGCGTCGAGACGTCCATGCTCGGGAAAGAATTCACAGATAGAGATTAGCCTTTGGTCGCATCGAGGTCAGACTTAGCGGCTGGTCGCGGAGAGGACTTCGGCCGCCGTGAACTCGCGATCGACCTGCCCGTCAAAGGTTGACGTCGTTGGCGACGCGAGAATCAGATCGAGCACGGCCGAGAGGGTCTTTAGCATTTCACGCAGTTCGGGCGGAGGAGGAAAGTACTCGTCCTCCACCGTCACTGAACGGACGTCGACGCCGTTGACCGGGTCCAAGAACTCGAGAACCTCGTTCACGAGCGACTCGGGCGCAGACGCGCCCGCCGTGACCGCGACGACACCGCTCAGGTCAGTAGGAAGGTCGCCCACTCCGTTGACGCGCAGCACCCGCGGACAGCCGACTGCCTCGGCAACCTTCGTGAGCGCCACGGTATTAGAGGAATTGGCCGATCCGATCACGATCACGGCGTCGGCGTCGGTGGCAATGGTGCGTAGTGCCGCTTGGCGATTGGTCGTAGCGAAGCACAGGTCACTGCGGTTGGGCATCCAGATGTTGGGAAATCGCTGCTCCGCATACTCGCGCAGGTGCTGCCACTCGTCAAAGCTCAGCGTGGTCTGGCTGAGCAGTGCGAACGGTCCCTTTTGTTCGTCGATCCGGTCGATGTCCTCGGTCGACTCGATGAGGACGACCGAATCCGGCGCGACGGCCATCGTGCCCACGGCCTCCTCGTGTCCTTCGTGGCCGACGTAGAGGACCGTGTAGCCCTTTCGTGCACGCACCTTCAGTTCGTGGTGCACCTTGGTGACGAGAGGACAGACGGCGTCGACGACCGTGCCACCGGCCTCACGGGCAGCCTCGATGACCTGGGGGGGAGAGCCGTGGGCACTGAGCATGACGGGTGCGCCGGGCGGCACCTCAGCGACGTCGTTGATAAAGATGACGCCGAGCGACTTGAAATGATTGACGACGAACTGGTTGTGGACAATCTCGTGATAACAAAAGATCGGTGCCTCGAAGACGCGGGTCATCCAGTCGAGCGCCTTGATAGCCTTCTCGACTCCAGCACAAAAGCCTCGCGGCGCCGCCAGAACTACCTTGTCGACACTCACGATTCCCAGCCTAGTAAGCGGGTGTGGCGTCCGGCCCTAGGCTGGAGCGGTGTCGGGTGCCCGAATTTCCTCAATTTCCGCGGATTCTCCGGCGGCAAACGTCGATTTGGCGGTCGGCGACGAGCTCGTGGCCGTCAACGGTCGCGAACCGAGCGACATCATTGAATACCAGCAGTTGATCGACGGCGAAGAAGTGAGGTTACTCATTCGCCGCGAAGGTGAGCCTTTACAACGACGGGTGACGGTGCTCAAGCAGGCGGGCCAACCCCTCGGTCTCTCGATTGATTCGGCCGTGTTCGACCGCATTCGCACGTGCGACAACCACTGTTCGTTCTGTTTCATCTACCAGTTACCGAAGGGAATGCGTCGATCGCTCTACGTGAAGGACGATGACTTCCGGCTCTCGTTCCTGTACGGCAACTACACGACGTTGACCCGTTTTACCGAGTTCGACCTCGAGCGCGTGATCGACGAGAAACTCTCCCCGTTGTACGTCTCGATCCACACGACCAATCCCGAGTTGCGCGCCGAGATGCTGCGCAATCCACGCGGCGCCACCAGTCTGCGCTGGCTTCGAGAACTACTTCGCGCCGGCATCGAGGTGCACGCCCAGGTCGTGGTCTGTCCGGGTGTCAATGACGGCCACGAGCTCGTGCGCACCCTGCACGACGTCTTCTCGCTCTACCCCGAGCTCGCGTCGATCGCGCTCGTTCCCGTAGGCGTCAGCGCGTTCTCCCTCGAGGAGTCGATGCGTCCCCATACCGCGGCGGAAGCGCTCGCCGTCGTGGAGCTCGCCGAACGCTTCCAACGTTTCAGTCAGGATCTCCTTGGACGGGTCTCGGTGTTCGCGAGCGACGAGTTCTATCTGGTCGCGGGCCTCACGCCGCCGTCGGCCACGCAGTTCGAGAGTCTCGACCAGGCGGAGAACGGCATCGGACTGGTCGCCGCGTTCCGTCAAAGCTTCATCGAACAGACGCCGATGGAGCGACTCGGTACCGGATTCTTCCAGTCGGTCGACGGTGCCCCGGCCTGGGGATACCGGGCGTCGCGCGGAGGAGATCGCGAGGTCCGCTTCGGTGACGACGTCGTCGTGATCACCGGTGAGTACGCGGCGCCGCTCTTACGCGACCTCTTCGACGAGCAAGGTTTTGAGGAAGTCGCGGTCATGGCGGTCGCGAACAGTTACTTCGGCGGCAACATCAAGGTGGCGGGTCTGCTCACGGGTCACGACCTCGTCCGGGCGCTCGAGGGCGTACCCGCCAGCAGCGTCTGCCTGTTGCCCGACGTCTGTCTGTCCGAGGGCCGGTTCCTCGACGGTCTCACCATCGACGATCTCCCACGACCCGTCATGACCGTGCGCACGACCGGTAGTGATCTTCGCGCGACGCTCGAGTCCGTGCGCTCGAAGGGTCTGGTGTCCTCGTGACAAAGCCCCAGGTCGTGATCGTTGGACGGCCCAACGTCGGCAAGAGTTCGATCGTGAACCGCCTCGCGGGTAAACGCGTCGCGGTCGTCGAAGAGCACCGCGG
Organism: Acidimicrobiales bacterium; assembly: GCA_036745995.1. Taxonomy (GTDB): domain Bacteria; phylum Actinomycetota; class Acidimicrobiia; order Acidimicrobiales; family RAAP-2; genus RAAP-2. Next base: position 9,358 of record DAIOEY010000064.1, read on the forward strand.
GGTCACCCGCGACCGTAAGGCGGTCGAAGTCGACTGGCGCGGCGTGGCCTTCGAGGTGGTCGACACCGGAGGATGGCTCGAAGTGGGCGACACCCTTGAGGCGAAGGTCTCCCAACAGGCCGAGGCCGCGCTCGCCAGCGCCGACCTGGTCTTACTGGTGGTCGACGTCACGACGGGACTCGTCGACGAGGACACCCACGCCGCGCGTTGGGCCCTGCGCAGCGGCCGACCGGTCGTGCTCGTCGTCAACAAGGTCGACGACACGAACCATGAGAACGCCAGTTGGGAGTTCCTGCAGTTGGGTGCGGGCGATCCCCACACGATCAGCGCGCTGCACGGGCGTGGAGCGGGCGATCTGCTCGACTTCATCGTCGACCAGCTCGGTGAGCACCACGAGGTCGAAGAGATCAACGACGCCGACGACGGTGCCCTGCGCGTCGCGATCGTCGGGCGCCCCAACGTCGGCAAGTCCACCCTCTTCAACAAGCTGATCGGTGAAGAGCGCTCCGTCGTACACGACATGCCCGGGACGACCCGCGACGCCATCGACACGGTCGTCGACACCGAAGCGGGCCTTATTCGTTTCATCGACACTGCGGGCATGCGCCGACGTGCCAAGACCGAGGCGGGACTCGAGACCTACGCGGTCCTTCGAAGCCTCGACGCGCTCGACCGCGCCGACATCGCGGTGCTCGTCATCGACGCGACCCAGGGCGCGACCGGTCA
>DAIOEY010000065.1:0-10072 GCA_036745995.1 Acidimicrobiales bacterium
CCTTCATCATCGGCGCGAGCGTGGGCGTGCTCGGTCTGCTCGCGGCGACGTTCCTGCGTGACGTGCCGCGCGAGCGGGGACTACGAGGTCACTGACGGCCCCGGTAGTCTGGGCCTATGACTACTGCGATCAAGCCGGGCTGTGAGTCGTATTCGGCCGCCGGCGGACCATTCGGCGTGCTCGTGTTGCACGGCTTCACGGGCAGTACGGCGACGGTGCGGTCATTGGCCGAACGGCTGGCCGGCGCCGGCTTCAGCGTGGAACTGCCGTGTCTACCGGGCCACGGATCGAACCTCGACGACCTGATGACGACGACCTGGACCGACTGGTCGAATACCGCGATGTCCGCCTACGACGAACTGGCGAAGCGGTGCGAGCACGTCGCCCTCGTGGGTCTCTCGATGGGTGGTGGCTTGAGTGTGTTCGTCGCCGAGTCGCGTCCCGGGGTCGCGGCGTGCGTGCTGGTCAATCCCGTCGTGAAACCTCCACCCCACGAGATTTTGGACGGACTGAACCAGTTGCTCGAAGCGGGCGTCAAGACGATCGAGTCGATCGGTTCGGACGTGAAGAAGGAGGGCGTCGACACGTTGTCCAATGACGCCACGCCCCTCGCGTGCGCGAAGACCCTCTTCGAAGGACTCATCGGCGTCCAGGCGAATCTCGCCAGTATCACCATGCCGGTCCTGTTGTTCTCCTCGCGAGAGGACCACGTCGTCACGTCCGACAACGGCGACGAACTCGAGGCCACCGTGGTCGGTCCGCTCGAGCGCATCTGGCTCGAGGACTCGTACCACGTCGCGACGATGGACAACGACCAGGAGTTCCTCGAACACACGACACTGAGCTTCTTGAAGCGAGTCTCTGGCGAATGACCTCACCGCTTCGTCGTGACGACGTGGCCCACGTCGCCAAGCTCGCCCGACTCTCGCTCAGCGAAGAGGAACTCGACCTCTTCACCGTCCAGCTCGGCGAGGTCCTCGAACACGCCGCCGACCTGAACTCGCTCAACCTCGACGGGGTCGTGGCGACCGCCCACCCGTTCGGACTCATCAATGTCGTGCGCGACGATGTCGTGACACCCAGTCTCAACCGCGACCAAGTGCTCGCGATGGCGCCCGACGCCGAGGACGGGCGCTTCGCCGTGCCGCGCATCATGGGTGAGGCGCCGTGAGGACCGCCCAGCAGATCGCCCAGAGCGTGCAGAGTGGTAGGACCAGCGCGATCAGTGAACTCACGACGGCGCTGCGCGCGATTCGCGAACGCAACGACGATCTGAACGTCTTCCTGCACGTCGACGAGGAGGGCGCCATCGAGGCGGCGACGCGCCTCGACGAGCGCGTGGGGCGCGGCGAGAACGTGGGGCCGCTCGCGGGCGTGCCCATTGCGCTGAAGGACAACATGTGCCAGACGGGCATTCCGACGACGTGTTCTTCGAGGATCCTCGAGGGCTGGCGTCCGCCCTACAACGCCACCGTCGTCGACCGCGTGCTCGCGGCCGGGGCCGTCCCGGTCGGCAAGACGAACCTCGACGAGTTCGCCATGGGATCGTCGACGGAGAACTCGGCTTACGGACCGACGAAGAACCCGCTCGACCCTTCGCGTGTCCCGGGTGGCTCGTCCGGCGGTTCGGCGGCGGCGGTCGCGGCGAACATGACCCCGATCTCGCTCGGCAGCGACACCGGTGGATCGATCCGCCAACCCGCGGCGCTGTGCGGCCTGATTGGGATGAAGCCCACGTACGGCCTCGTCTCTCGTTACGGGCTGATCGCCTTCGCGAGTTCGCTCGACCAGATCGGACCGTTCGCGAGGAACGTTACCGACGCGGCGATGCTGCTCGAGGTGATCGCCGGGCACGACCCGATGGACTCGACCTCGCTGCCCGAGCCGTCGCCGTCGCTGGTCGCCCACGTGAACGACGGCGTCGCCGGCAAGCGCGTCGCGCTGGTGCGCGAACTGCTCGAGGGATCCGACGACGACGTCACCGCATCGGTCAACCAGGCGGTCGAGGTGTTGCGCGACGCGGGAGCGACGATCGTGGAGCTGTCGATACCGGAATTGAAGCTGGGACTGAGCGCGTACTACCTCATCGCGCCCGCCGAGGCGTCGTCCAACCTAGCGCGTTACGACGGCGTGCGCTACGGACTGCGCGTCGACGCCGACGACGTCGCGGCGATGAACGAGGCGACGCGCACCGCGGGCTTCGGTGCCGAGGTGAAGCGGCGCATCCTCATGGGCACCTACGCGTTGTCGGCGGGCTACTACGACGCCTACTACGGCCAGGCTCTCAAGGTCCGAACCCAGATGATCGCGGCGTTCCATCGCGCCTACCAGCAGGCCGACCTGTTGATCGGCGCGACGACGCCGTCGGTCGCCTTTAAGTTCGGCACGAAGACCAAGGACCCGATGGCGATGTACCTGAACGACGTCTTCACCATCCCGACCAACCTCGCCGGTGAGGCCGCGGTGTCGGTGCCCTTCGGCACGGGCGAAGCGGGACTGCCCGTCGGGGTACAACTACTCGGTCCGGGACGCAGCGAAGCCCAGCTCTTCGCCGCGGCGCGCGTGCTCGAGATTGCCGAGGAGCGATCGTGACGTTGCCCAACGGTTGGGAGATGGTCGTCGGACTCGAGGTCCACACCGAACTGAAGACCGCGTCGAAGATGTTCTGCGGATGCGCGAACGAGTTCGGCTCCGAGCCCAACACCAACATCTGCCCGGTCTGCCTGGGCCTGCCCGGTTCCCTGCCGGTACTCAACCAGCGCGCGGTCTCCTTCGCCATGGCGATCGGCGCCGCGCTGCACTCGACCATCGCGCCCTCGACCTTTCACCGCAAGAACTACTTCTATCCCGACATGCCCAAGGACTTCCAGATCTCCCAGTACGACCTGCCCATCAACTCGGGCGGGTACCTGGACCTGCCCGACGCCAGCCGGATCTCGATTGAGCGGGCCCACCTCGAAGAGGACACCGGCAAGTCGACCCACCTCGGCGGCAGCGGACGAATCCACGGCGCGGACCGGTCGCTCGTTGACTACAACCGTTCGGGCGTGCCGCTCGTCGAGATCGTCTCGGGACCCGACATCCGTTCCTCGGCCCAGGCGCGCGCCTACGCCAGTGAGTTGCGCGGCATCCTCATCGCAACCGGGGCGTCGGACGGGCGCATGGAGGAAGGTTCCATGCGCATCGACGCCAACGTCTCGGTGCGCAAGGCGAACGCGCCCTTCGGCACGCGCTGTGAGATCAAGAACCTGAACTCACTGCGCAGCCTCCAGCGCGCCATCGACCACGAGGCGCTGCGTCAGGTCGAGGTCTTAGAGGCCGGCGGCACCATTCGCCAGGAGACGCGCCACTGGGACGAGAACCTCGGCGAGACCTCGACGATGCGCACCAAGGAGGAGGCCGAGGACTACCGCTACTTCCGCGAACCCGACCTCGTCGATCTCGCTCCCGATCAGGCGTGGCAGGACCGCGTGCGCAACGCACTGCCGCCCATGCCCGCGCAGCGACGACAGGAGTTGACGGCGTTGCTGAGCAGTCCGAGCGAGGCGCAGGTCGACGCCGTGCAGGTCGTCGTCGACCTCGGCCTCGATTCGTACGTGTTCGCCGGCGTCGCCCAAGGAGTCGACGCATCGTTGGCGCTCGCTCGCTGCAGCAACGAACTCGCCGCCGACATCGGGGGTTTGGCGAATCTGACGACCGACGCCTTCTCGGCGACGCTGCTCATGGAACAGCGCGGCGAACTTTCGGCGACCCAGGCCAAGACCGTCCTCGCCGAGTTGCTGGCCCGCGGGGGAGAGCCCGCCAGCATCGCGGGCGCGCTGGGTTTCGAACAGCTCTCCTCGGACTCTCTCGGTGCGACGGTGGCGCAACTCATTGAGGAGCATCCCGACGAGTGGGCCCGCTACCGCGAGGGCGACGAGAAGTTGGCGCAGTTCTTCATCGGTCAGGTGATGAAGCTCACCAAGGGCCAGGCGAACGGCAAGGCCGTGATCGGCGAACTGCAGATTCGCCGGTAGCGAGCAGTGACGACGCAGGAGTAGTTTCGCCCCGCGAGTTCTAATTCCCTAGACTCCGACCATGGTTCATCACCCCACACCTCGAAGCTCCGACGTCACCCTGGGTAAGAATCGCGCGCCGGCGCGCTCGATGTTGCGGGCCATGGGCCTCAACGACGACGACATGACCAAGCCCCAGATCGGCGTGGCGTCGAGCTGGAACGAAGTGACGCCGTGCAACCTGCCGCTCGCCCGGCTGGCCAAGCGAGCCAAGGTCGCGGTGCGCGACGCGGGCGGCGTGCCCTTCGAATTCGTCACGATCGCGGTCTCGGACGGCATCTCGATGGGCCACGAAGGGATGCGCGCCTCATTGGTCTCACGAGAGGTCATCGCCGACTCGGTCGAGACCGTGATGCACGCCGAGTGCTTTGACGCCATGGTCACCCTGGCCGGTTGTGACAAGTCGCTGCCCGGCATGTTGATGGCCGCGGCACGTCTCGACGTCCCCAGTGTCTTCCTCTACGGCGGCACGATCATGCCCGGCGAACTCGACGGCGTGGCCCTCGACATCACCTCGGTCTTCGAAGCCGTGGGCGCGAACGCCGTCGGGGCGATCAGCGACGAGCAGCTGCGCGCCATCGAGTGCGCGGCCTGTCCCGGCGAGGGGAGCTGCGCGGGCATGTTCACGGCGAACACCATGGCGAGCGTGGGCGAGGCGCTCGGGATGTCACTGCTCGGCAGCGCGTCCGTACCCTCGATCGACGAGCGTCGCGACCAGTACGCCTACGACTCGGGCGTCGCGGTCTTGAACCTGCTCGACCTGGGCGTCACGGCGCGACAGGTCATGACCAAGCAGGCCTTCGAGAACGCCATCGCCGTCGTGAACGCGCTCGGCGGTTCGACGAACGCGGTGCTGCACCTGCTCGCGATCGCGCACGAAGCACGCGTTCCCCTCGAACTCGACGACTTCAACAAGATCGCCGCGCGGGTGCCGCACTTGGCGGACACCAAGCCCCACGGCAAGTACCACATGAGCGACCTCGACCGGATCGGCGGCGTGCCGGTTGTCTTGCAGCACCTGCTCGAGAACGACCGCCTGCACGGCGACGTCATGACCGTGAGCGGCAAGACCATGGCCGAGAGCCTGGCGGCGTACCACGCACCCAAGCCCGACGGCGTCGTGGTCCACGACCTCGACCACCCGATCAACGTTCGTGGCGGCATCGCGGTCTTGACCGGCTCGCTCGCGCCCAAGGGCGCGGTCGTGAAGGTCGCCGGCATCGACAGCATGCAGTTCGCTGGCCCGGCCCGGGTCTTTGAGGGAGAGGACGCCGCGATGGAGGCGATCCTCGCCGGTGCGATCGAGCCCAACACCGTCGTCGTGATCCGCTACGAGGGTCCCCGGTCCGGTCCGGGCATGCGCGAGATGCTCGCGGTGACCGGAGCCATGAAGGGCGTGGGTCGCGGGGGCGACTGCGCGCTCGTCACCGACGGACGCTTTAGCGGCGGCACGCACGGGTTCTGCGTCGGTCACGTGGCGCCCGAGGCGCTCGACGGCGGACCGATCGCACTCGTGCGCGACGGAGACCTTATCGAGATCGACGTCACGACCAACTCCATCAACCTGAAGGTGGACCCCGCGGAACTCGCAGAGCGCGCCAAGCACGTCGCGCCGTTCGTTCCCCGCTATACGACCGGCGTGCTCGAAAAGTTCGCCCGACTGGTGCAGGGCGCCGAGACCGGAGCCGTGACGTCGCGCTGAGCAACGGTGCGATAGAGACGTCGTTACGCCAGTGTCGAAGCGAATGGACCGATGCGTCTCACACTCGGGCTTGCGTCATACGACTCGAATGTCTGCTTGATCAACCCCCACCGCGGGCCCAGTAGCCAAACGGACAACCGTTCCCGGCCTGGGCCGAATTGCTGTAGAACGCCCACCAGTGCGGCAGCAGCAGCTCCGTCGCGCACTGATCGGGGAACCAGCTGAGGTCGCGCCTGCTCTGCACGTACGCGTAGCCCCGTGTCAAATCAATGGTGGAGAAGCGCACCATGAAGTTGGCCCCGTCCCGGGTCACGCAGATCTTGTAGGGGGCATTGAGTAGGCCGACCGACCCGGTCGCTACGACGCGACACCCGTCGGGTCCTCCACCCGTCGCGGCATTGATGGCGTGCGTGGCCGTTGCGTCCCACTGCACGCTGGCTGGCAGGACGCCGCAAGAGGACCAGAGGATCGGCAGAACACAGAGCGCGGTTACTGAAAGTGCGAGAGACCGATGACCCCGCCATCCTCCCATTGACTTCACGACGAGAAACCACGCCGTGGCGGCGGGCACCATGATGAGCGCGACGAGCGCCGAGGGCCAGAGGAGCGACTCGCCGGGGCGAACCAGTTGCCACGCGACGAACCCCGCTATCAGGTCAACGCAGACCGTGCCGGCGAGGCACACCGTCGTGACATGGCGGGTCCACTGGCCCTCGCGCGACGCGCGGATCTCCTGGGCCATCGTCGACGTGCTCATGGTGGCCCATTCTGACAGGCCCTCGTCGCAGCGCCCATCACCTCACGAGACGGTTGCTCAGATGCATCCGTCTCCTTGTGTGATTGAACGGTGGTCTCGGACGCCTCCGGATTCTCCAATCGCGTGCGGAGCGTTCGCGCCAGCGCGACTCGTCTCTGACGTAGCCGCTCCCTGCGTTCGCTGGGGTTCTGACACTTGTGCGGGCGCTCTGGCTGTGTAAAGATGACATCGTGACGTCCCGTAACGTGATTCTGGTAGTAGTAGGCGCTAGCCGCCGGTAGTCACGCGTACACGCACACCGGAGGCCTCCCAGAAAGGGAGGCCTTTTTGCATCTAGGAGAACAAGGGAACATCGTGCAACTCACCGGAGCCGAAGCACTGATCAAGAGTTTGGAACAGCAGGGCGTCGACACCGTGTTCGGCCTGCCCGGCGGCGCGATCCTGCCCGTCTACGACCCGCTGCTCGACTCGTCGATCCGCCACATCCTCGTACGCCACGAACAGGGCGCCGGGCACATGGCCGAGGGCTACGCCATGGCGACCGGCCGTCCGGGCGTCGCCATGGTGACGAGCGGTCCCGGCGCGACCAACATCGTCACGCCCATCGGCAACGCGCACATGGACTCGACGCCGCTCGTCGTGATCACCGGCCAGGTGGCGACCGGTTCCATCGGCACCGACGCCTTCCAGGAGTGCGACATCACCGGCATCACGATGGGCATCACCAAGCACAACTTCCTCGTCCAGTCCGCCCAGGAGATCCCTCGCGCCGTGGCGGCCGCCTTTCACCTCGCGACGACCGGCCGTCCCGGTCCGGTGCTGATCGACGTGCCCAAAGACGTCACCCAGTCAAAGATGGACTGGTGGTACCCCTCGACGATCGAAGAGTACGACCTGCCGGGCTACCGCCCCGAGATCGCCCTCGACGAGGACGCCGTCAACCGCGCCGTGGCGCTGATCGCGACGTCGCAGCGCCCGGTCCTCTACGTCGGCGGCGGCACGCTCAAGTCCAACGCCGCGAACGAGCTGCTGGCCTTCGCCGAGCGCACGGGGATGCCGGTCGTCACGACGTTGATGGCGCGCGGCGCCTTCCCCGATTCGCACGGCCAGCACCTCGGCATGCCCGGCATGCACGGCGTCTACACCGCGGTCACCGCGTTGCAGCGCGCGGACCTGCTGATCTCGCTCGGTGCACGCTTCGACGACCGCGTGACCGGCAAGATCTCGGCGTTCGCCGCCGGCGCGAAGATCATCCACGTCGACATCGACCGCGCCGAATTCAACAAGGTCCGCCACGCCGACGTCGCGTTGCAGAGCAACGTGGGCGCGGCGCTGCGGGCCTTTGACGCGGCCGGCGCGATGCCCGCCTCGATGGACGCCTGGTGGCGAGAGATCCGCTCGTGGCAGGAGACCTACCCCCTCGTCTACGACGAGCCGACGCTCGAAGGTCCGCTGCGACCCCAGCACGTGATTGCCTCGATCGCCGAGAAGGCCGAACCGGGCACCATCGTCACTTCGGGTGTCGGTCAGCACCAGATGTGGGCGGCGCAGTTCTGGGACTTCGAGGAGCCGCGTACCTGGATCAACTCCGGTGGCGCGGGCACCATGGGCTTCGGCGTGCCCGCCGCGATCGGCGCGAAGGTCGGACGCCCCGAGCGCACCGTGTGGTGCATCGACGGCGACGGCTGTTTCCAGATGACCGCGCAGGAACTCGTGACGGCGCGCTCCGAGGGGATCCCCATCAAGGTGGCGATCCTCAACAACGCGTACCTGGGCATGGTGCGCCAGTGGCAGGAGATGTTCTACGACGAGCGCTACAGCGAGGTCTACCTCTCCGCGGACCTGCCCGACTACGTGAAGTGGGCCGAGGCCATGGGATGCGTCGGGCTGCGCGCCACCAACCTGAAGGAGATGGACGACGTGATCGACGAGGCGAACAAGATCAACGACGTGCCGGTCGTGATCGACTTTCGCACCGACTCCTCCGAGAAGGTCTTCCCGATGGTGGCCTCGGGCGCGAGCAACGACGACATCATCGTGCACCCGAGCCAGCAGGGGCGTGCGCGATGAGCCCCGAACCCTTTCTCGGCACGACCTCGCACACCCCGGTGCGCCACCACATCCTCTCGGTGCTGGTGGAGAACAAGGCGGGCGTGTTGGCGCGCATCGCCGGACTGTTCGCGCGGCGCGGATTCAACATCTACTCCCTCGCGGTGGCACCGGCCGAGAGTCACGCGCGCTTCTCTCGCGTGACGATCGTCGTCGACGCCGAGTCGGCCCCCCTGGAGCAGATCGTCGGCCAGTTGGACAAACTCGTGAACGTCGTCGCCATCACCGACCTGGCGCCGGTCGACGCGGTCGAGCGTGAACTGCTGCTCGCGACGATCCAGACCAACACCGCGAACCGCACGTCACTACTCGACACGCTCGCCAACGCCGGCGCGGCGATCGTCGACGTGGACCCGGGCGCGGTCACGGTCATGCTCGCGGGGACGCCCGCCTCGTGCGACCAGCTCGAGCGGGCGCTCGAATCTTTTTCAGACGTCGAGCTCCATCGCACCGGGCGCGTGGCGCTCCCTAGACTCGGTGAGGCCGCGCCGCAGTAACCAACTCGTTTCACCCGTAACCCCGTTCACCAAGCAGAAGGATCAGACCGATGACGACCATGTACTACGAAAAGGACGCCAAGCCCGAGCTCTTGAAGTCCAAGAAGATCGCCATTCTCGGCTACGGCTCACAGGGCCACGCGCACGCGCTCAACCTGCACGACAGTGGCTACGACGTGCGCGTGGGACTGCGTCCCGAGTCCTCCTCGGTCATAAAGGCCGAGGACGCCGGCCTTCGCGTGCTCGGCATCGCCGACGCGGCTGCCGAAGCGGACGTGATCATGGTGCTGTTGCCCGACACGGAGCAGAAGCGCATCTACGACCTCGAGATCGCTCCGCACCTCACGACGGGCAAGTGCCTGCTCTTCGCGCACGGCTTCAACATCCGCTTCGACCTCATCAAGCCGCCCGCCGACGTCGACGTCGCGATGGTCGCGCCCAAGGGTCCCGGTCACCTCGTGCGACGCACCTTCGTCGAAGGTGGTGGCGTGCCGGCGCTGATCGCCGTGCACCAGGACGCGACTGGTCACGCGCACGACATCGCCCTCGCCTACGCACACGGCATCGGCGCGACGCGCGCCGGCGTGCTCGAGACGACGTTCACCGAGGAGACCGAGACGGACCTCTTCGGCGAGCAGGCGGTCCTCTGCGGCGGCGTGTCGGCACTCGTGCGTGCCGGGTACGAGACGTTGGTCGAGGCGGGCTACCAGCCCGAGAGCGCCTACTTCGAGTGCCTGCACGAACTCAAGCTCATCGTCGACCTGATGTACGAAGAGGGCATCACCGGGATGCGCTTTTCCGTCTCGGACACCGCCGAGTACGGCGACCTCACGAGGGGACCGCGCATCATCAACGAGTCCGTGAAGGCCGAGATGAAGAAGGTCCTCACCGAGATCCAGGACGGCACGTTCGCCGCCGAGTGGGTGCTCGAGAACGAGATCGGGCGTCCCCG